>DBVA01000063.1:0-10241 GCA_002308735.1 Opitutia bacterium UBA1276
ATCGTCAAATTCATCGTCGGTGCCGTCGCCGTCAAAGTCAGAACCTGAAGCCCGTTTGGGGTCATCAGGGAACTTATCAATCGTGTCTTCTACGCCATCGCTATCAGTATCCATGGGTAAAACAGGGTCGCTGGCATCTACACTGAGTAAAAAAGTAGGGGTCGAAGATCCGTTTTGGCTGTAACCGCGATATCCAACGATGTTGACGGAATAATTGCCTGCCTCGGAGATTGATCCGCTAATAGTATTTCTACCGTCATAACTTAACCCGTTTGGTAAACTAGAAACCCTATAGCTTCCAGCCGTATACCTTGAGGTGTAGAATCGAAAGCTTACTTCCTCTCCAGTTTTAACACTAAGGGAATTTCCTTGATATGACTTTACTTCTGTAGTGGCACCGGAGAGAGCATGAGTGGTAACCACACCAGCGGTTGCCGGCATCCACCCGTGAACAGATTTTAAGAAACTCGGTACGGGTTTGAGGAGCAATCCAGAAATTTTGATAATTTTTGGGGTAATTGATCTTGCTTCAATGAGCAGGACAAAGGACAGAATTATCCGAAGCTTTTTCATGCTTAATTGCACCCGCAACCACCTCCACCTATTCCGCGCCCTCCTCTTGAGCCTTCCCTTGAAAAATAAGCGTGATCGTTCATCTTCTGAGAAAGCGGATCGCGGTCCGATCTCATTACTATATCCGCAAGATGATATCTTTCCATGGGACTAACCGTCATTTTTGGGGTGCAACCAGTGAAAACTGTCACAAGAATAATCAGGAAGTTAAGTAGAATTTTCATTTTGGACATATTGATAAAACTTATTGCTGAGCAGGGGAGAATCAAATGACTGAATACACCCCTCGACATTCCACTCCGAATCGATCATTCGAAGCCCTGCTTGCTTGCCGCTCATAAGGCATGTGGTGGAAATAATTCCAGACTTAAGGCAGCTTGGGCTTATTACAGAAGCACTGAGTTCCGAATGAATGGTGGGATAGCCCGTACGATGATCAACCGTGTGACCATATCTTTTCCCTTCCAAATCGAAAAACCTGCGGTAATTTCCGGAAGTGGCCAAAGCCCGGTTGCTCAGGCTGACTATAAACCCGGGACTTTCTTCTCCCCCTGGTTTTTCGATGCCTATTTTCCAGGGAACACCTTCGGTAACAAAACCGGAAGCAAAAATGTCTCCTCCGAAATCAACTAGGAAGTTTTCACAGTTAAGATTCCTCAGCTTTTCAGATACCTGATCGACCGCGAATTCCTTGCCGAAACCACCAAAATCAAGCCCCATTCCTTGGAAGGGTAGATAAATCTCATCTTCTAAAATTTGCACATTTTCCCAATTTACCAATTCCTTGGCTTCGCTAATCTCATGTTCTTGCGGCAATTGATTTTTTTCTTTTGCCTTTTGCCAAAGAGCGGTAAGAGATAGGCAGGATGGATCAATCATTTGGTTACTTTGAAAGAAGGCAAATCTGCCGGCTCGAAGCACTAACACATCCTCTTCCGTCAACGGGATGGGTTTTATCCCAGCCGACGCATTGACAAGAGACAACCAACTATTCTCCAAGTAACGGGAGTATCTTTGTTCAAATTCCTGTACCCAACTTACGACTTTCTGCGAGGCGAATTCAAAGTCGATTGATTCACAAGCGGAATATTTAACCTTGCATCTAGTGCCGAAAGCTTGAAAAGAGAGGACCGTGAGGTCTCTTTCCTGGCTCAAAAAAAAAGGTTTATCCAAAGAGGTTAGAGTTCCCATTGCAGCCCAATCGTGAAAACATTGGCGTCCGGGTAGACTCGAGCATCCGTTACCCCGTCACTTCCTTTAGTAAGGTAGCGATCGTATCCTGCATCAAGGGTAAGATTATCCTGCATCAAGAAGGATAGTTTTAAGCCCAAGCCATGTGAATCAAAGGAAGACAATCGATGATCCGCTGAATAAAAAGGACCTTCTGAGGAATTGGGACGCCACATGAAATTATCAAAGAACTCTCTTTCTCGAATTTTTGGGCTATAAAAAGATGTCTGATTTTGAGTGTAAAACCGATAGCGCGGGGAAAGTATCCATTTTCCTCCGAGTCTTTTGTTTGCTTCAATTTCAATGGTATGACCCCTCAAACGGTGATCATCTTGGAAATACCTGTAACTCAGATGAGTCCCTATTTTCAATGAATCCAAGTAACGGGATAATTCTGAGTAGAAGATAAAAATCTCCCGTTTATCGGGACGATTTTCAGGTGCTAAACCAATGCTTCCAAAAATTTCTTCATGTGGGGTATTTTTATAGGGATCGCTTAAATATCCGCTTGGCCATGAGTAGGTAAAGTTGAACGATATGCTGGTGAATTTATCGAGAATGCGGGTTAAGCCAGTTGAAAGAGAAGGGGTCTTTTTTTCCACAAAATTTCCAATAAAGTCTTTGACGGAATCATCCTGCAGCGAAAATCCGGATGTTACAATCAAGGTCTCAGCCGCTAGTTTGTATGAATATTGTACGGCATAACTGCGAGAAAGGTAATCGGGCTCATCGCTGATTCCATATTCAAATGAAAAGTCATGATTTTGGTTTTTTTTCTTTATGGTAAATAGGCCCGCTTTTCTTATCTCCTCCGGTACGATTTGCAGCCAATCATTTTCTGCGATGGCGGAAGAGGGTGGCAGCCCGTACGGCGTGGCTCCAGACCATGCATCTACTGTACCCAGAAATTCAAAAGACCAATCATTCTCAAATTCTATTTCAGTCTCAGCGTACCAGGAACTCACTTCGATCCGATCATCATCTTCTAGCCATTCCCTGTACTTGGTTTTTAAGGTATTTTGCCCGTACCCTTTATTCCATAATAAGTGGAAGCAAATCAAGAAGGATAAGAACGATAGACGCATGAACCCTATTCTTGTAATCAACTCAAAATCGTCAACTCTTTCACCTCAAAATTAACTTTTATTAGGATCTGATTTCTTGCTATTATTGGCATTTGAAGTAACGATTAAGCGATTATCATGTTGAGGTTGGAAAATTTAAAAAAAAGCTATCTTGATGGAGAAGGTAATTCCATCCCTGTTGTTGATGTAAGCGAATTTTTTTTGGACCACGGATCAATAGTTGCATTATACGGAGATAGCGGTTCAGGCAAAACCACATTTCTTAACCTAATTGCGGGAATCCTTGCTCCAGACCATGGAACCTTAAAGTTTGCGGGAAGCTATCTCCATGAACTAGACGAAAATCAAAGAGACCAACTTCGGGCTAAGTCCATGGGTTATATATTTCAATCCTTTCACTTGTTACAGGGTTGCACCGCATTGGAAAACTTGTTGGTAGCGATGTCTTTTGCGGGTAAAGTCGATTCGTCCAGAGCAAAAGAATTATTAAAGGTTGTGGGATTAGCAGAGCGGATGAATCATAAACCTAATGAGTTATCGATTGGCCAGCAACAAAGGGTAGCCCTGGCCAGGGCAGTGGTTAATCAACCTTCCCTATTATTGGCGGACGAGCCCACGGGCAATTTAGATGAGCGAAACACTCAAGTTTCCTTGGATATTCTTAAAGAATTATGTGAGGTGAATGAAGCCAGTATGATTATTGTTAGCCATGACCCTAAGGTTATCTCCTCTTTTGAAACCAAAATGAATTGGTCGGATCTAAACCGAGTTCAAGAAAATCCTCTTTCCATAAATGATTAAGCCGGGTCTACAAGTTATTTTATTTTTAGCCCTTCGCAGCATTCAAAGGCATGCCCTTTCTTCCTTCCTTGCCATTTTCTCGATCTCCATGGCGGGGGGTCTGGTGTTGAGCACATGGAAGATTAATCAGGAAACGAGGCGTGCCTTTCATATTTCTACCAGTGGTTTTGATGCGGTCTTGGGTGCCCGAGGTTCAAAATTACAAATCATTTTGAATTCTCTTTTTCACCTTGAAGACTCACCGGGTAACTTGACCTGGGAACAATATGAACTGATAAAAAGTAACAGAGGGGTCAAGGAGGCTTATCCCATCGCGGTAGGAGATAATTATCTGGGCTATCGATTGGTCGGAACGGAGCCCGCTTTATTTGAAAATCATCAATGGAGTTCTGGTCGCTCGTATGAAATAAAACCGGGGGGACGAATTTTTTCTTCGATGGCCAAGGAGGCTCTAGTCGGTTCTTTTGTCGCCGATCAAATTGGTCTTAAGCTAGGAGATCAATTTCATCCATACCATGGACTTGACTTTAAGGAAGAAAATAAACACGAGGACATCTATGTGGTGGTTGGGATTCTGGAACCTACGGGGACTCCTACAGATCGTGTAATCTGGATCCCGATCAAGGGCATTCAATTAATGGAAGGACATGATCCCACCATGGCTCATTCTCTGAGTGCGGTATTGTTGAAGCTGAAGGGGGCGGCGGGATTCTCACTTCACACGAAATATAATAAGCAAGGAAATGTTGCCACACTCGCATGGCCGATTGCTTCCACTCTGAGCAGTTTTTTTGACAAGTTTAGCTGGTTTCAAAAAGTTTTAGAGATGGTAGCTGGTCTGGTTGCTATTATTGGTTTGTTCATAATTATATTATCCCTGAGGACCTCGATGAACGAAAAGAAAAGAGAATTTGCTATATTAAGATGCCTGGGAGCAAGTAGAAGGGTGGTTACAAGTATTGTACTTTTTCAATCCTTGACCTTGGCATTTTTGGGTGGTGTTGGGGGGGTAGCTTTTCATTACTTAATTAATCTTATTTCATTCAGTATAATTCGTGAAAACACCGGAGTCATGATGCATAGTTTCAGTTTTGACCCCATGATATTTTATCTTTTTGGTTTGATATTAGTTCTGGGATTAATCAGTGGAATTCTTCCATCTTTTCAGGCTTATAAAAATGAATTGTCGGAGAATCTGAAAATTATTACTTAGAGTTCTATTCTTGGATTAATTTATGAAACCAGTAATTTTTACGACTTTTGCGTGGCTCGTCCTTTTCTTTCTGGGAGCCTGTAGCGAAAGTGATCCTTCGGGGAAAGAGGTTGATGTTTTTAAAATAGTTGGTGAACCAATTCTTGAAGATTCAAGTAAGAAAAAAGTCCCTGACATCAATGAATCCCGGGCATTAGTTTCTCCGGATCCCGGCACCACCCCAGCTAAAATAGAACCAGAAGAAGTTGAAGTTTTCCAAGGGGTTGTGGTGGATGGGAAGAAAACAACCGACCAAAACCAGTCTTTTGTTGAAGATTTTGGTACGCTTCCACCTTTAGAGCCAGATGGTGCCTATAGATCCATTGCGTTTCGTGACCTTACGGACTTTGAATACTCTGTGGATTGGGAAAGAGATGGTAAGGAATTTGACTTTTCCGCCTATGCACAAAGAGTTCCTAAAAAACTGAGGAAGGTTTCAAATACAAAGGTTGCCATTGAAGGATTTATGATCCCCACGATTGTAGATGAGAATAATGAATTGAGGGAGTTTCTGCTCCTTCCCGATCAGATGAGTTGTTGTTTTGGGCAGGCACCCGAGGCAAATGGTTGGATTGTGGTGTCTGCCGAGCAAGGGGCCGAAGTAATGATGGATCGAATTATTCGAATATCTGGTGAGTTAACCGTGGAAGAAAGGTGGGACGAAGAATTCTTCGTCGGACTTTACCACATCGTTTGTGACGAGATAACGGGTCCTTCGCTCTGATAGAGAGCAGTCTGTTATCTCTACTTCTTGGAAGGCTTTGCTTTTTTGGAAGGTTTTGATGAACCAGCAGATACCTTAATCATGAAATCCGGATCCTGCACCGAACCGTTATCCCTTGAAGACCCAAGTTTGATCTTGTCAACAAATTCCATGCCATCGATAACTTGTCCCCAAACCGTATATTGACGATCTAAAAAGGGGGCTGGTTCTAAACAAATAAAGAATTGGCTATTCGCACTGTTTGGGCTCGATGAGCGGGCCATGGAGCAAGTACCCTTGACATGTTTTGTATCATTGAATTCTTCATCCAAGTCAGCTAGGTCAGAACTTCCAGTACCCACTCTTCCTGAGTTGAAATCCCCCTTTTTGCCATATTGAATGTCTCCAGTTTGAGCCATGAAACCTTCAATGACCCGATGAAAGGCAACGCCATCGTATTTACCAGATGAGGCTAGTTTTTTGATTCGCTCAACATGCTTGGGCGCCTTGTCAGGAAAGAGTTCTATGACAACAGGTCCATCCTTTAAGGTAATAGTAAGTGTATTTTCAGAATCAAGAGATTTAGCTTCAGTCATAACGAGTGGAAGCATGAGCAGTGCATACGCAAAATACTTCATTATGTGGAGTGGGGTTATAAGGTTATTAAAAAAAAGGAATTATTGCCATCGATTCAATCGAGGTCGATACAAAAACTTAAATAAGAAACTGTGATTGGAAAAGGTTCAAATTAACTCGACCAATGGATTTCCTTTATCTGAAAGGGTAAAAGGACGCCGGGTTGGGGAATAGATAATTTGGTCTAAGGGTAGACCTAATGCATAGGCGATGGTTGCATTCAAATCCGGAATTTCCACTTTTTGTTCAATGACTTCTCTTCCTTCTTCGTCGGTTTTGCCCCAGATTTGACCTCCCTTAATACCACCACCCGCAAGCATGCAGGAAAATGCTTTTGGGTAATGATCGCGTCCTTCGTTAACATTGATTGTTGGGGTGCGTCCAAATTCTGAAGCCAGAACGACTAAGGTTTCATCCAGCATTCCGCGGTTCGATAAATCGTTGAGTAAGGCGGAAAGTGCTTGGTCCAAAATAGCGCAACGTTCAGGAACGCGGGTAAAATTATTTTGGTGCGTATCCCAACCACCAAGTTGAACTTCTACAAATCGAACCTGTCTTTCGACCAGTCTTCTTGCCAGAAGAACGCCTTGGCCAAAATTGTCATCGCCGTAGGCTTCACGAGTGGATTGGGTTTCCTCCTTTAAATCAAAAGCCTTCAAGTCATTGCTTTTCATCAAGCGTACTGCTTGATCATACATATCAGAATAAGCTTTAACTTTGTTTAAGTCGTACTTTTCAATAAAGCCACGATCAAGCTGGTTGGAAAGATCGAGGCTTTTTTTAAACCCTTTTTCCGTAAATCCGTTAAGCATCTCACAATTGCGCAGACCATCGTCCGGGTTTCCCACGGCAAGGGGTTGATGGGTGGAAGGAAGAAAGCCTGACAAGGGATGCCGACTTCCACCATTGACTACAACAGCACCAGGAAGAGTGGGGTTGAAACGACCATCAAGCTTGGTCATCCATGCCCCCATGCTTGGATGCACGATGGTTGATCTCTGGGCATAACTGGTATGCATGAAATAGTTGCCTTGGCTATGGGCTCCCTTGGTGGAAGTCATCCCGCGGATAACCGCGATTTTATCCGCATGGTTAGCCAGCAGAGGAAGATTGTCAGCAAGTTGGACTCCATCTGCCTTGGTCTTGATTGCCTGAGTAGGCCCTCCGGTTTCGGTGCCTGGTTTAGGATCGAAAGTATCCAGGTGCGTCATACCTCCGGACATGTACAGGTAGATGACATTTTTAGCTTTTGGAGCATGATTGATAGGGCGGTTAAGCCCCAATCCGGCAGCACTCAAATTGAGGTCACTTGCCCAGGGTAAAATACTTAATCCAAGAAAGCTTTTGGCAGCGAGCGAGATAAAGCGTCTGCGGTTCAATTCGTCTGATAGGGTGGTAGGAGTGTTCATAAGAATGGATGCTTCCTTGGTTTACTGAATGAAAGAAAATTGTCTGGTGTTCATAAGGGCCCAAGCAACTCCCAAGAAACGCTTATTATCAGCCAGGGCAAGTGCCTGCAATTTTTTGGCCATATTTTGACGGTATTTCTTTTTTTTCTCATTTGGCCATTGGTCAGGAATTTTGAGGGTCGGGGGAGGAATGGTTGATTTTTTTATTACTAAATTGAGGCAGTCCTTGGTTTCCTGTTTGGAGGGTTCTCGACTGAGTAAGGATAGGAAAAGGACTCGGATTTTAAATTCATCAGTATCCGCCTGCGCAAGATTCTTGGACAAAGGTGATTGAGGACTAAAAACGGCACCATATATAACTCCATTGAGAAGAGTAAGGGCTTGGGGCACGGATGCTTGCTTGTTTGAATTTTCAATAATTTCCCGGTCGGACTGACCGAATTCTCGAAGGAAGTGGCCCGGGGGAGCCGGGGTGGTGATTTCCGAGGCTCTCAAGAGTCCGGTGCTGTAGCCCTTCCATCGGGAGTCTGCTTTTCCAATACCGTTTGTTCCTCGGTTATAAAGCGAACGGACATCAAAGTCATCCCCCATGATTAATTTCGCAAACAAGCTTCTCTGTTCATTTCGGGCCTTCCCATATTCTCGGCGGAGGCGAGCTACAGCTTCCCGATCATCAGCCTCTTGGGCTTCACGAATGTTCTTTTGAATCCGCTCCATTTCACTGAGTACACCTTTGCTTGCCTTGGCCGCTTTGCCCGCAAGGGAAACCATGGCCTTAGGCTCGAGGTTAAAAACTTTATCCTGATATTGAGCAAATTGGTCGAGTTTGTTCTCAATAATCTTCGGGTCCCTTATTCTTTCGTCGGGGTAGGGGATGGCAAGAGAGATAAAAGAGTCCCACAATTGTTCCGCGGACATTCTGGTGAGGATTGGGCCTTCAAAATAATAAGGCTGATCATTGGCGATTTCATAATTAACCGCTTCACGATCGAATGCCTTTACATTTAAAAGGATACGTTGAAATTCTTTCAGGTTGTAATCAACCCGTACCATAAGTTTTTCCAAATGGTCGAGAAGCTCGGGTATGGAAGCTTGGGTATCGTCGCGCCAATCATCAACCGGTTCCACCAAGCCCCGTCCGAAAACTTTTTTCCATATTCGGTTGGCAATGACTTTGGTAAACCGTGGATTTTCCGGCGAGGTCATCCATTTACCATAGGCATCAACCTTGAGGTCATCATTGGGGACTTCGAGTGCTTTGCCGAAAATCGGTGCCGGAGAGACCCGGTCCTTAGGCTGGGCGTCATCGTACTGATAATCATGGGGCAAAGTAAGTGGTCTTGTGGTATGCCGGGCTCCATATCGAAGGGGTTGAATCATTTCCTGAAGAGCCTTCCGCAATGCGGCACCTTCCTTGGATTGAGCCTTTTGCTTTTTTTTCTTGGTCGACAGACCTTTATTCATCTTAGCAAAGTGAGATTTTAAATCATTTTGCAGGCTTCCACCCATTCTGGTAGTAACCCCATAAGTAAAGGCAGCCATTTTATAGTATTCCTGCTGGGTCCATTTGTCAAAAGGATGGTTATGGCATTGAGCACATACCATTTGGGTGCCGAGAAAAAGTTGCGTGGTGTTTGACATATTATCGAGTTCCATGCCGGCGTCTCTAAGGTAGTAACCGGTGGCCCCATCTTCCCATGGGTACCCTTCGGCCGTGATCAAAGAATAGGCCACTTGGTCGAAAGGTGTATTCTCATTTATGCGTTCCCGAACCCAGTGGTTATAAATTTCGCCGGCACCAATTTGATTACCGCCACGCATTCGGGTTTGTAATCGAAGCAAATCCGCCCACCAGTTAAACATTTGGCTATCGTAAGCAGGAGATTTTAATAAATAGTCAATGAGTTTGGCCTTTTTATTCTTACTACCGTCTTTAAGAAAAGCAGTGGTTTCAGCGTAGGAAGGAATTCTTCCGGCAATCGAAAGATAAATTCTACGGACTAATTGCCCGTCGTCCAAATCATCGGGTATTTCGAGCTTATGCTCACGGTGTGCATTTCCTAAAATACGATCTAGCGCGGCTGCTTCTTCCCCAACTTGCTGAGAGGAAAGCGTAAGCGAATCAAGGGAAGATTTTCCGCTCAAGATTAAAAGAAGCGAAAAAAAGGCAAAAACAGGAAAAAACTTTTTCATAACCTAGCATTAAAGTTACCAAAATGTGAAAAAGTTGCACTCAAAATCTCCCAAGATGAGAAATTTTTATTTTAGAGGCTTGGACCAGGCCAGGTGCCCTAAAAGTTGTGAGAGAGGGAGAGGATGAAGTTTCTCCCGGAACCATTTACTCCGGAACCATGAACCCGGTAGTCCTCATTACCCAAGTTTTCCGCAGCAAGGCTCAGGGTGGTCTTTTCGCCCAATGAATGTCCACCCCGAAGTCCGAAAAGCCCATAACCTGGCGTGCCCTGATCGGGAATTCTGGAGTGGTCGGTCTCATCCTTGAGAGAAAGGGCATCCGCTTTGCCGACGGCAAGTATGGAAAACTCTGCCCACCA
>DBVA01000063.1:10652-10852 GCA_002308735.1 Opitutia bacterium UBA1276
GATCAAAGCCTTTGAGGGTTTTTGTGGTCGATTCGTCATCATCGTGGTCAACAAGCTTCATCTGCGATCCTAGGGGATTTTCCAAAAGCTGTTCGATTGCACTGTCCATCCAGGAAAAAGAAAGGTTGGATTTCCAGTTGGAGCCCCAGTCATAACCCAGTTCAATTTCAATACCCTGCACATAGCCATTACCGTTGGCT
>DBVA01000194.1:0-2755 GCA_002308735.1 Opitutia bacterium UBA1276
GTAATCACCGGGCGGGAACGTCATGTTTTTTCATCCCGTCCCGGATACCTGCCTTATCCCCAAAGAGCGATTCGAACCAAGGATTTTCAATTTATTATCAATTTTCGTCCGGACCGATGGCCCCTTGGAGATCCCTATCTTCTCGATACTCCCCAAGACCCAAGTTATGCCCTGTTGGAAAATCAAACCTCTGTAACCTTGGCGGATGAAGATGCCGGTCCAACCAAGGCTTGGATCGTCAGTAATCGAAAAAACCCCAAAATAAAACCATTCTTTGATCATGCCTACGGAAAGCGACCCCGTGAAGAATTATACGATCTGAAGAAGGACCCAGATCAAATGAAGAACCTAGCTCAAGACGCGGACTATTCAGGGATGGTAAGAAAACTTCGTTCTCGTTTGATCAAGTACTTGCGTGATAATAAGGATCCCCGGTTGATTGATAATGGAAAATTCTTTGAAACATCCCCGATGACCGATGGGTTTAAACGCCCGGTAAAATCCAAAAAACCTAAGCCCCAAAAATGAATTTATTAAAGCTTTCATCTTTGATTCTTATTACTCTTTCATCAGTCGTTCGATTATTTGGGGACAGCCCGGTCGACCGGTCGGTTCCTCTTAGCTTAATTTCGGATGACTTCGGATTGGCGGATGGACCTTCCTGGCAGGGATGGTATCTAACCGTTCCGGATCCAAAAGCACAGGTGGTGAAGCGCTTCATTATTAAACAAAACAAATGGAATGTACTCGCCCAAGAAAAGCGGTTCAGTGCCAGCTTCTTCAATCATGGCAAGAGCTACTTTGCGGATCATGGGGGAGGTGCCATCCGATGCTTGGATCAAAACAACAACTGGTCCTTGCTTTATCAGGAAGATTTGGCTCAGGATAAACGGCGGAAACCCAATGACTTGGTAGTCGATCGCTCGGGCGGGGTCTATTTTACCCTAACCGGACCCGGTGAGGTTGTTTATGTTTCCCCGCAGGGCAAAGCCCAAACCGTTATTTCTGAGGTAGAGACCCCCAATGGGCTGATCCTGAGCCCCGATGAGAAAATCCTTTATGTGTCCGAATATGTTCCAAAGAAAATCCTGTCTTTCAAGGTCGGCAAGAATGGGGCTTTGAAGGCAAAGAAGCTCTTCGCAAAAATGGACGATGGAGAGCCCGATCTAAAGGGAGCGGATGGAATGTGTGTGGACCGGGCGGGCAACGTTTATTGTGCGGGACCCAAGGATATTTGGATTTGGGACTCAAAGGGCAAGCTGCTCGACAAAATCGTATGTCCCGAGCGGGTGGTGAATTGTGCCTTTGGCGGCACTCAATTGCGTGATCTTTTTTTGACTGGGTTTGGCGGGGTCCATGTTCAACGCATGAGGGTATCCGGGGTTCCCACTCAACCTCCTGCTGAATGGCCCGAATCCATGTCAGATAAACCTAGCGTTCAAGTACCCGGTAATGTGACCCAATTGCTTGACCTTACTTATGCAGAATATGGCCCACGAAAGATGTTGGCCGATCTTTTCATGCCCGAGGGTAAGGGGCCATATCCGGCTGCTTTGATTATCCATGGAGGGGGTTGGATCAAGGGGGATAAGATGAAGTTCCGGGCCATGGGGTTGGAACTGGCAAAGCGTGGATATGTCTCAATGGCCATTGATTACCGGTTGGCGGAAGAGGCTCGTTTCCCAGCCAATATTCAGGATTGTCATGCTGCGGTCCGGTACCTCCGAGCCCATGCTGATGAGTATAAGATTGACCCAAAAAAAATTGGAGTGGTGGGGGGCTCAGCAGGAGCCCACCTTGCAGGTTTGCTTGCCACGACTACCAAGGTGAAGTCTTTGCATGGAAACGGTGGTAATGCCGGGGTTTCCTCCGCGGTTCAGGCTGCGGTGGTCATGTCCGGGCCGATGGAAATATCAACCGGTAGTGTGGCGGAACGGTCGCTAACTGCGAAAAATCCTGTAGCCAATGCAATCTTCCTGTTTGGTGGAACCGTCAAGCAAGAGCCTGAGCTTTACAAATTAGCGGATGCCCACCTTCATATTAATAAAAAAACTCCACCCATCCTTTTTCAATTTGGTGGAACAGAAGATCCGGCCAAAGTCCAACCTTCGATCGATAAACTACAAAAACTAGGCGTACCCACCCAATTGCTGAATCATTACCAAGATGGTAAGCATGGATGCTGGAACCGCAATCCATGGTTTTTACCGATCATTGAGGATATTGATACTTGGTTTCAGGAGCACCTATAATTCAATGATTTCGGCTTTAACGAGGATCGATCAATTCAATCCGCTTCAGGATGGAGTGCGTTTTAGGGTCAGTCAGACGAACGGCCTTCTTCTGCTTCAGATCCACCAAGGTTACATTAAAGGTGGAAACCTTGGCCCACTCCAGTTCTAGATCCTTTTCACTCTTAAAATCTTTGCGGTTAATCAGTACTTTTTGCGGTCCTTTTCCGCTCACCTTGGTATGGTAAGTGAAAGTACCGATGTTGTTCTCCCGACTTAGAAATGAACTGCCCAGTCGTAGGCGAAGGGTGTGATCTCGACCCTGTGGATCAATGGTGAAGGCAAGTACCTGATCGTTGGATCGATGAATCATTGGGCTTTGAAATTTATAGGTGGTAATACTGTCCCCATTTCGGCTGGACCAGTCCACGGTTCCATTGGAAAAGTCTTCAATCAGTCCGCTCTTTGCCAGTTTGGACAATTCTTTTAAATCAAGGGGGTTCGGTTCATGGATCGCTTCTTTT
>DBVA01000208.1:0-129 GCA_002308735.1 Opitutia bacterium UBA1276
GTAAAAAACCAGCTGAGATTGAGAATGATTCCTCCACCCATAAAACACCACAGGCTGAGAGTGTTCATTCTAGGGAAAGCAACGTCCCGTGCACCGATTTGAAGGGGCATGATAAAATTAAAAAAAGCA
>DBVA01000208.1:456-2914 GCA_002308735.1 Opitutia bacterium UBA1276
GGCATAATCACAAGAAAAACCATGGTGGTGCCATGCATGGTAAACATTTGGTTGTATTGTCGATTGGTCAATACTTCCATATTGTGGTCCCAAAGTTGGGATCGAATCAATAAAGCTTGTGCACCCCCGATAATCAGAAAAAAGAGAGCAGCAAGACCATACATCAATCCAATTTTTTTATGATCGATGGTGGTTAGCCAGTCAACGATACCTGAGGCATGCTGTCCTGGACGGAAAAGTACTTGCTCCTCAACTTTAGTTTTTGTTTCAGGTGAAACATAATCTATAGATTCAATGGCCATAATATTATATAAGTTTAAATTTAAATTTGTTCGAGGAGATATTCAACAAGTTGATTAACTTTCACATCGTCATCTTCGAGTTGCCTCAATGGATGGTTGTCGTCCACACCTTCTCCGTTCCACATGAGGTTTCCAAACTTTACTTCGTTTGAATTTTTGAGCCAATCTGCAAGGCTTTCCTCATCATTTCTCATCCAACCTGCCGCAAGAGAAGTTCGCAAGCCGAAGAGGGTAAGGTTGGGACCTTTGGCTCCAATGCCGGTACGATTGACGGCATGGCACTGAACACATTGAAGGGAAGAAAAAAGTTGTTTTCCAATTTCATAATTGTCGGAATGTGCTTTTTCCCAAGACTCGGCAGACAGGTTGGGTGATTCACCTTTGGCAATTTTTTTCGTGGAACGATATTCACGAACCGAGTTTTCTCCGAGTGAATCATCTGCAAAGGTTATGATCGAGTCTTTGTCATATTCCATTTCTGGATTGTAAGCCGTTGGCTGCATATTTGGATTCTGGGAATTTTGAAAACGCTTCACCCAAGCGTCAAAATCTTCGTCGGTTTGAGCGAGTGCCCGAAACGACATGTAAGCATGTGAATTTCCACAATATTCAGCACATTGCCCGTAAAAAAGACCACCTACGGGTTCAAACTCGTCGGTAAATTTTTGTTTAGCAAAGACTACCTGTCTCATCTTACCATCAAAAACGGAAGGCATGGCTTCCTCGGTGGATTTTCCGGAGCGAATTTTTTCCTGATCAGCGATAAACCAAAGGAAATTTTCTTGGCCGGGCATCAAGTCCATTTTGCCCGCAAGTTTTGGAAGCCAGAAGCTGTGTATGACATCTTCCGTTCTCAAATTGATTCGAATCGCTTTACTGGCCGGAAAAACCAATTCGTTTGCGGTAACGATTCCGTATTGAGGATATTCAAAAATCCAGAAGAAGCGCTTGCCAGTGACATTGACAGTGATGGCACCTTCAATCTGGCTTCGATCGAGGCTTAATTTTTTTAGGGTTGCCTCGTCGTTGGCATCTGGAACCCGATTCATAAGGACTACCCCCTGTAAAGTAGGGATTGCAAGGATGACCAGAATAACTGCGGAAGCCAAAATGAGAGATACTTCAATCTTGCTGTTACCATGAGATTGAGGAGGAATCTCCATAGCATCTTCTTTATTTTTGGCACGGTATCTCCAGAGAACATAGAGCAAGCATCCACCTACCGCACAAAAAAGAAAAATAGTGATCCAAACGGAAAGCATAAATATGTCATACTGATTCTGCGAAACCAAACCCTTTGGGTCTAAAGCAGACTGTTTGTGATCAACACGGGAACAACTCGAGTACAACAATAGAAAAAGAAGGGCTGAGTAGAGACGTAAAAGTGGTTGAAATAATCTGCTCATAGTGAGGTTGAAATAGTTCATATTAAAGGTAGCGGTCGATTACCAAGGCAGAAAGCAGTAAGGGTAAGTAAATAATGGTAACAAAGAAGAGTTTCTTGGAATGAAAATCGCGATCCGATGAAAGAAAAAAGCGAATCGCTGGAAGAAGTAAATATAAGGAGAGAAAAATGGCTGAGAAAAGGTAGAAATTACCAGGTTTGGCTTGGTTGATTTCAAAAAGGTAGGGACAAAAAACAAAGACTGTGAGAATGACAGTGTAAAAAAGACTTTTCAGTGATAAAGCTCTACCTTGTTCGTCTCCCATAATATGAAGCTGAAAACCACCCTTGCTGTAATCCAACCTGTGGTTCCATGCAATCGCCATGAAATGAGGAAGCTGCCAGGCGAAGAGAATCCCGAAGAGAATCCATCCATAAGTCGTAGGATAATTAGCAGCAGCTACCCATCCAACTAAGGGAGGAAGTGCCCCGGAAACTGCACCAATCTCAATAGCCCAAGAGGTTTTCTTTTTGAGGGGAGTGTAGAGCAATAAGTAAATGGAAACCGTTGCAAAGGTTAAAATAGCTGCCCATTGATTAGTGCCTACCCAGAGGATAAGAAGTCCAACCGTACAGAGAAAAATACCAAAAATGAGGGCGGTAAAGGGACTAACGAGCTTGGATGGAATCGGGCGGCTTTTGGTCCTTTCCATAAGAGCATCTTCATTTCTTTCCATCCATTGGTTGAGAACGGCTGCACCTGCGGCAGGCC
>DBVA01000208.1:3198-18849 GCA_002308735.1 Opitutia bacterium UBA1276
CTTGAGACCGGCTGCCCCTGCGGCAGCCATAGCAGTTCCAAGGGTAAGGCAGATGAAAATAGAAAAATCGCTGCGGAAAGGATCATGGACCAGATAACCCAAGGAGGCGGTGAATACAGATAACAAACTGAGCCTGGGTTTAGTAAGTTCGTACAGGTCGCTCATGGAAACACCACTCATTGACCCATAAATTGGGTTTGATTTTGCAGCAATGTTTTTTCCGATGTTCACAGGGTTGTTGTTTAGGTATTATTAAAATGTATTTTGATCAGGAGGCAAGCAAGGTGAATTAAAACTTATAAGAGATTGAAAGCTGAACTTATAAGGAGTGGAAGACTCCATTAACTGATGGGTTCGATTATAGTAGTTCCATTTGAGAATTACAACTGAAGATTCTCAAAACCTTTGCCCTCGTCGAGAATTTAATCAAAGCTTTCTAATTGCTTGTTTGTAATCTGCGAATTAACTGAGGGTTGTGAAATCCTTGATCCAAACTTTTTATATATTCTTACTTTTTATCACCGGAATCCACTTTTCTGCTTGTAGCATCGACAGCAACCCCGGGCAAAAGTCATCGTTACCGGAAGGAGAAATTAGAGGTGAACTTCTGCAAGCAGATGAAAATAGGAGCGTGGTAAAAATTAAAGCTTTGCAAGCTGGGGCTGATTTAGCTAGAAAGTTCGATCTTTCACCTTCCCAAGAATTGGAACTTGTTGTGCAACCCGGAGATTTTTCACTCCTTCTCCAAAATAAAATTTTTAGAGGTAAATTGCAGGAGACATATTCAGGATCATTAGGAAAAACTCATCTGCTTCACTATGTTTGGCCTGATGACCGTGGAGAACGCATTCGTCTCAATAATGTGAATCGATTACTTCGGAGAGATACTCTCAGTATGGGACAAGATGTGATCAGAACCGTAGGCGATCAAGTTCCCCCTTTCGCTTTGTACGACCAGAATGGAAAGGTCTTAACAAGCGAATTTTTTGATGGATCTACTACGGTGTTGAACTTTATATTTACCCGGTGTTCTGTTGCCGAGATGTGTCCGGCATCGACCCGAAAAATGAAGCAATTACAATCTCTAAGTGCCAAAATTAAAATTCCGTTTGTTCAATTTCTTTCGGTTTCACTTGACCCTGAATTCGATTCTCCTGGGGTTTTAAAAACCTACGCCCGGGGTTATGATTTGAATGAATCGAATTATAAACTGGGGACGGCCCGAAAAACAGTTATTGACGATTTGACCAGGCAGCTTGGTATCTCCCGCAAGAAAGAGGATGGTTTACCCTTAGACCACACGATGCGGACCATGATCGTTAATTCAAAGAGACAAATTACCTACCAAGTGCCTGGTAAAAGTTGGAGCGTAAAAGATTTTCTCTCGCGTTTACAACCCAATCAGGGATAAGTGGATAATAAAACTATGGCCAACTCTTCCACCCCCAAAACCATTCGAAGACCTTTGTTATTAGCCATACCATTTATTTTGGTATATTGGTTGATCCGTTCTGCTCCAGTTACTCCTTGTGATTTCTTACATAAAGAATCGTACAATTTAGAAGGCGAACTTGATTACTGCGGCCCAGGTGATGCTGAGTTTGTTGACCTCTCGATTCGTAAATGGCCCATGAATTTGGAATTTAAACCAATCGATAAACCGATTATCGGCCAACCATGCAGGTTCGAAATCAACATTAAACAATTTGATGGTTCTCCACTCGGGCCCGAAGATGTTGCCCGCAGCCATACCAAGAAAATTCATCTTATGGCAATCAACCAAAGCCTTGAAGACTACCAGCATTTGCACCCGGTTGCGGATGAATTATTTGATGGGACTTGGAGGTTTACCATGACCCCTGAAATGGGAGGAACCTACAAAGTTTTTCTTGATTTTATACCCATCCGGAGCCCGAGACGAGTTCTTCTTGCCGCCTCTTTTGAGGTACAGGGCCAAGCGGAAGAGAATATTAATATCGATGGAAATTTAATTTCAAAAATTGGCTCTCAAACTTTTTCCTTGAAGACAAGCGGTCGGGCGAAAATTGGAAGCGAAATATCCCTTGAATTAAATGGGGTAAACCAAGACGGGGTTCCTGTTGAATTGACTCCAGTGATGGGGGCTTTTGCTCACATGGTTGCTTTTGATCCGCAACTGAATGGATTTGCTCACCTGCATCCAAGCGAAGATACATTACCCCTTTCCTTGGAAGAGGCACATGCCGGCCCTTTAACTTTTTCTTTTGTTCCACCTAGGGAAGGAATTTATCGCCTATGGGCTCAAATACGGCTTAAGGATAAGGAAGGTCAGACTTTTATCCCTTTTAATTTGCTCGTTGATTCTTAAGCCCTTGTGCCATGAATGAGATTAGAGAATTTCGAAGCAAAGAGCCTAATTTGCCTTTAGCTCGAAAACTTACTCTTTTAGTATGGGTTCTAACCATCGCTGTCCTTGGATTGGTAGGGATGATGAGATCGGTAAAAATTCCGATCCCAGAAAGTATCGACCTGAGTGCGTTACCTGCATTTCATGCTTTCCTTAATACCTTGGCTGCGTTTTTTCTTTTCGGTGCGATTGTAGCAATTAAAAAAAGAAAGGCTGGTTTGCATCAGCGATTAATTTACATCGCCCTGATCTGTTCGCTGATTTTTCTCCTCTCTTATGTTTGTTACCATTTCACCACCTCTGCTACGATTTATGGAGATCAGAATGGGGATGGAATTCTTAGTGAAATGGAAAAAGAAGAAGTTGGAACCACAAGAATCTTTTATTTGATCATCTTGCTTACTCACATTGCTCTGGCTGCCTTAAGTTTTCCTTTTATTTTGATGGCGCTTACCTATGCCCTGACTTACCAGTTTGATAAACATAAGAGAATGACTCGATGGGTTTTTCCAGTTTGGCTCTATGTTGCGATCACCGGCCCTTTGGTTTATTGGTTACTACGACCTTATTATTAAGGTTTCCTGATCCATCGGCGTAAGATGAAAGCCTCATTTTCGTCGAGGATTTCCTCCACTTTAAAATCTTCCTCAATGCTCGGGAAAAATGCATCTCCATCATCCACACTCCGCAGAACTTCAGTGACATAAATTTCTCTGCATTTAGCAAGGGTTTGAGCATAAATTTCTCCCCCTCCAATGACAAAAATTTGTTCCTCTGGGTCAAGGTTTTCCTCTGCTTCTTCAATGGAACCAAAGACCTGCATGCCCTCTTTTTTTTCAAGGCTCCTGCTGATTACCCAATTTTTTCTTCCAGGCAGTGGAAAAGGTAAGGAATCCCAGGTTTTTCTTCCCATGAGAACCACATGACCCATGGTAATTTTTTTAAACCATTTAAGGTCTTCTGCTAACCTCCAGGGCAAATCCCCATTTTTTCCAATTACTCCATTTTGGGAAACGGCTACAATTGCTTTGAATGGTTGTTTCATACGGAAATGGGTGCCTTGATCGGAGGGTGTGGATCATAGTTTTCTAATTCGAAATCTTCGAATTCAAAATCTGTGATTCTTTTCTGATCCCCATGAATTTTCATGACTGGACCGGGGCGGGGATCTCGAGTTAACTGGAGCTTTGCCTGCCCAAAATGATTGGTGTATAGATGAAGATCTCCAAAAGTGTGCACAAACTCATAAGGTTGTAATTTGCATATTTTGGCTACCATCATGGTCAAAAGAGCATAGGAAGCGATATTGAAGGGGACTCCCAAAAACAAGTCTGCACTCCTTTGGTAAAGTTGGCAGCTCAATTTTCCTTCAGCTACATAAAACTGAAAGAGAGCATGACAAGGGGGCAGGGCCATAAGTTCCAATTCACCCGGATTCCAAGCACAAACGATGTGCCTTCTTCCATCCGGGTTATCCGAAATTGACTGAATTACTTGATTGATTTGATTAACGAGTTCTCCATTTGGCTTTTGCCAGGCAGTCCACTGCGCTCCATAAACCCTGCCAAGCTCACCATTTTCATCGGCCCATTCGTTCCAAATGCTGACGCCATTTTCCTGCAAATATTTAACATTGGTATCCCCGTTAAGAAACCAGAGTAATTCATAAATAATCGATCTAAGGTGTAACTTTTTGGTGGTTAGCAGAGGAAAAGTCTGATCGAGACGAAATCTTGCCTGGTGTCCAAAGACCGAGCGTGTTCCAGTACCCGTACGATCATCGCGGTTGACACCGTTTTCCAAGACTTGTTCCAAGAGCTTAAGATAAGATTTCATTTTGTTTTCTTCATTCGCTTGCCAGATTGGAGAAATTTCATTTTTTTCTTATTCATGCAGATTTGCCAATTGTCGAGGCTATCCTTTCACTTATTTTTTAAACTCTGGATAAGTTGCAACCTTCTTTTTGCTCAGCAAAAGTCTAATGACTTCACAAAAAGGCTTGGTTTTCTTGAAAGAAAGCAAAGCAATCTTTCTGGTAAATTCTATTCCTCGCCAAGATTATCGGATGCCTTCAATAAGAGAATCAAAATTCACGAATGGCCCACTCGGTTTTCTCCATTCGGAGGAAAGCGGTTTACCACCCGAGATATTGATGGTTTAATCAAGAAAAGAATTCCTCTTAATCAGGTTGAAAATGAAAGAGTCCAGATACCTGGAAAAATTATTGGAGAAGAAAATAGAGTCAGTGGAATGGAGGTTGAAGATAGATACACCTCCACCGCAACGGTTGAGTTCAGGGATGCATACTACGCCAAGCTCAACCAACGTATGGATGAATGGATGGAAAAAGTAAATAATCTCTCTCTTCGAGATATTAATCGTTTTCAATTTAGAAAGGGGAGGTCGGCAGAACCTGGCTTTCCAGTGCAGAGGGCTGGTTCCAGTCTCAACGATCTACCCGCAAGCAAATTTCCATCACCCGGAGCTGGGAATTTGCCCCAATTACCTTCCAATTATCGGATTGGCCCAGGAAAAGTACCTTCAAAAGCGAAATCCCCGCCCCGAGATTCATCTCCGCCCACCCCAAATTTATCTTCTCCTCAAGTTGATTCTCGAAAGAAGAGCTCTTTGCCAATTCCAAAATTGGGCCCGAAGAAAATTCGTGTTCAGGTTCGTTCCATCGAGGAATGATTCACGCTTGCCACGGGAGCATTGCCCATTATTGTAAATCGTTTCTTTTAATTTCATCGGATGGCTAGCTCAGTTGGTTAGAGCGACTGGTTTACACCCAGTAGGTCACAGGTTCGAGTCCTGTGCCGTCCACCACCCTATACCCTCTCAAAATTTCAAATGCGTCACGTAATTTCCGTCCTTGTCGAAAATAAGTTTGGTGTTTTGGCTCGAATCGCCGGACTTTTCAGCGGGCGGGGTTTCAACATCGATACCCTTAATGTTGGCCCAACTCATATGGATGGAAGGTCCAGGATTACGGCTACCCTAAACGGTAATGAGAAAGCCTTAGACCAGTGCATCAAGCAATTGGATAAATTAATCGATGTGATCAAAGTGGAAAATTTTGTTGGCGATGAAGGTGTAGGTCGTGAGTTGGTTTTAGTAAAAGTTGAAGCTAATTCGAAAACTCGTTCCGAAATCACCCAAATTTGTGATGTTTTTAGGGGTAAAATTATCGATGTCGCCAAGAAAAGCCTTGTGGTTGAAGTTACCGGAAATGAGAACAAGATCAGGGCATTTCTTGGCTTGTTGGATTCTTTTGGTGTAATCGAGTTAGCTCGGACTGGAACCGTTTCCCTTCGCCGAGGAATGATCGAAGATTGATCGCCCTCTTTCCCTTTCTAAAATAAAATACTAACCCAAAAACTACGAAACTGGCTATGCCTGCTAAAGTATACACAAAAAAAGAGGCCAAGATCGGGCCCATTAAAAAGAAAACGCTAGCCGTAATTGGCTATGGATCGCAAGGACATGCTCATGCATTGAACCTGAAAGATAGCGGATGTAAGGTCATCATAGGTCTTTACAAGGGTAGCAAATCTATTCGAGTGGCCAAGAGGCACGGATTTGAAGTTTTTGAGGTGGCAGAAGCAGTCCAAAAAGCGGATGTGATCATGATTGGGGTTCCTGACATGAAGCAAGCTGAGGTTTATGAAAATGAAATCAAACCCAACCTATCCAAAGGTAAGACGCTTTTGTTTACCCATGGATTTGCTATCCACTTCGATCTAATCAAGCCACCCCGTGGGGTAAGCGTTATCATGGTTGCACCGAAGGGCCCCGGTCACATTGTTCGCTCCCAGTTCAAGGAAGGCAAGGGTGTCCCGGCATTAATTGCGGTGTTGAAGGGATCTTCGAAGGATTCAAAAAATATTGCCCTAGCTTGGGCAGCGGGTGTCGGAGCCGCCAATGCGGGTATTTTACAGACAACCTTCAAGGAAGAAACCGAAACCGATCTTTTTGGCGAGCAAGCAGTTCTATGCGGGGGTGCTTCCGCTCTGGTTCAAGCCGGGTTTGAGACCCTGGTTGAAGCTGGATATGCTCCCGAAATGGCTTATTTCGAATGCTTACATGAGCTAAAACTGATCGTAGACTTAATGATTGAGTCGGGTGTTGCTGGAATGCGTTTCTCTATTTCTGAAACGGCCAAATATGGTGATGTCACCCGTGGACCACGGGTGGTCAACGCAAATGTTAAAAAATCGATGAAATCTATCCTCAAGGAGATTCAAAGTGGGAAATTCGCTCGTGAATGGGTGAAGGAATACCAAGCCGGGTTGCCTAAATACAACCAGCTTTTAGAGGATGGGGAAAAGCATCCCATCGAGATCACGGGTCAACGCTTACGAGGTCTGATGCCTTGGATACCCAAGAAAAACATCAAAGGGGCCCAAGCTTCTTATTCTTAATTACTTTTCAAATGAAGGGGCGTGAAGAGTACCCGTTCTTCGCGCCTCTTTTAGCTTTGTCTGGCCTATGATGAATTCAGCAAACACATGCAGGTTGGCCACGAGGAAAAGTCCTCTTGCTTTGCGTCAAACTGAAATCGTTGCTGGTTTGGTCCAGGATCTACTGGGCATGGATGTGCAGATCATTCCCATGACAACCACCGGAGACGAACGAATGGATTGGTCCCTGCAGGAACAGGGAGGAAAAGGACTCTTTACCAAGGAGCTCGAACAAGCCATTCTGGATGGTCGTGCAGACATTGCAGTCCATAGCGCTAAAGACATGCCAACCGAGGATCCGGATGGTTTGGAAATTTCTGCTTTTCTAAAGAGAGAAGATCCCAGGGATGTGTTGGTTACCCGGGAAAATACCACTTCCATTCAAAAGCTCGCTTCTGGGAGTCCACGTAGAATAAGCCAACTTAAAAACCGCTTTCCCGGGGTGGAATGGTTGGAGTTAAGGGGGAATGTGGAAACCAGATTAAAGAAAATCGCAGAAAATGAGGAGGCAGACGGCACTATTTTAGCAAGGGCTGGATTGAACCGATTAAAAATTGATCAATTCCCGGGCCTCCATTTCGAAAGCCTGGAGGTGGACAAAATGATTCCAGCGCCAGGACAAGCTGCGATTGCAGTTCAAACCAGAGCAAGTGAATCCGAAAAGTTCTCTGTGCTTGGAGATCAGGCAACCGAGAATTCTGTTCGTTTCGAGAGAAAAGTCCTTGAGCGTATGGGAGGAGGCTGTCAAGTTGCTTTGGGGGTGCACCTGAGCAATGATACTTTATATTTTTTCCACGAAAAAACGGGCATCGTGGTTAAAGAATTCCACTCACAACCAGAAGATGTCTTGATTCAAGAATTAGTAGGGAGTATTCAGTGATTTCAGAAGAGGGAAAAGTATTTCTTGTAGGAGCCGGCCCTGGGGATCCGAACTTGGCAACTTTACGAACCAGGGAAATTATCTTAAAGTGCGATGTCTTGGTTTATGACCATCTAGCAAACCCGGAATTTCGGAAATGGGCATCTCCAGAGTGTGAGCAAATCGATGTCGGAAAAAGCCCCGGTCGGCATACCGTAGCTCAGGATGAGATTGGAAAGATTTTAGTGAGCAAAGCTTCCGAGAAGCTGATCGTAGTTCGTCTGAAAGGTGGAGATCCCTTTGTCTTTGGTCGCTGTGCTGAAGAGATGTCGGTTTTAGATGATGCGGGGATAGATTACGAAATCATCCCTGGGGTAACCGCTGCACTTGCCTGTGCTGCCTACGCTGGTATTCCACTTTCCCATCGAGACTATGGATCTTCCATTTCATTTCTCACCGGTCATGAGGATGTGACCAAAGAATCCCTGCGGGTAGATTTTGCAAAATTTGCAGATGTAGGAGGTACCTTATGTATTTACATGGGGATGAGTAAGATAGAGGAAATCGTAACCAGTCTCCTCCAAGGTGGAATGCCCCAAGACAAACCCGCGGCAATTGTTAGCAATGGCACTCTTCCCACTCAAAGACATCTCAGATGTAATCTTGGAGACATAGTTCAGATGAGCCAATCTTCTGACTTGAAAGCTCCTGCCATAATTTTTGTCGGGAATGCAGTGGGCTTATCCTTTCGGAAAAGTTGGTTTGAGGATCGTCCTTTATTTGGCAGAAGGATTGCGATCACTCGCTCCACTTCGCAAAATAGCAGCATGAAAAGTAAGTTGGAAGAACTTGGTGCGGAGGTACTGGAGCTTCCTCTGATTGAGATTTTGCCAACGGAAGACCGTATCTTAGTTGCGGAGGCATTCGCTGGCATAGCAACCTATGAATGGGTTATCTTTACCAGTGCCAATGGAGCTCGGGAATTCATGCGCCTTTTTTTTCTGGCTTATGGAGATATTCGAAGTTTTGGCCCCATGCGCATTGCTTGTGTAGGTAAGACTACCGCAGCAATTTTCAAAGCTTACAGTTTGGAAGTGGAATTAATTCCAAAAGTTTCGACAGCAGAAAACCTAGCTCAAGAATTAGTGGCAACCGATTCATTGGATAGTGCTAATATTCTTGTCATAACTGGAAATCGAAACCGTGAGGTACTGGTAAGCATGCTGGAAACCGTCGGGCATGCCATTGTGGATGTACTTCCTCTTTACGAAACAGACTTTTGCGATATTTTAAAAGCGAAGGATCTAGAGGACTTTAGAAATAAGGGAGCGGATGCGATTATCTTTACGAGTTCCTCAACTGCTCTTTCCTACATTGAACAGGAAGAGGATTTAATTTTAGAGAAAACGGCTCAAAAACCGGTCTTTTTTAGTTTTGGTCCGGAAACGAGCAAAACACTGAAAGAAAACAATTTGGCCGTTGCTGCAGAATCAGATCAGCCTAATATGAACTCGATGGTTAAGGTTTTGATTTCATATTTTAATCAGTAGTTTTATGAAAAAACTGCCCGAAATAAAGATTTGTGGGATCACCAATTTTTCGGATGCTGAAAAATCAATTTCGCTGGGTGCGGATTATTTAGGGTTCATTCTATATCCAAGCTCACCTAGGTTTATTGACCTCAACTTGGTGGCGGAGTTGTTTAAGAAACTCCGCGATCATTCCTGTAAAAAGGTTTTGGTTGATGTGAACCCGGAGCCCGAAATGCTAAAACTTTATTTGCAGGAGGGCTTTGAATTTTTTCAGCTTCATTTTCCCCATGACATAAGTATTAACCGTATTGATTCGTGGAAGAAAGTGATCGGAGCTGAAAATCTCTGGCTTGCACCTAAAATTCCTCCCCAATCTGAATTCCCTCCTGAATTGATGAACTACGCCGATCATTTTCTGGTCGATGCCTACAGTTCCTCTGCATTTGGAGGTACGGGAGAGCAATCAGACTGGGAAGAATTCTCTCGGTGTAAAGATAGATATTCTGAGAAAAAATGGATTTTAGCTGGGGGCTTGGGTTTAGAAAACGCAAAACTTGCAATCTCTTCATTACATCCAGATATTATGGATTTTAACAGTGCTATTGAAGTAGAACCTGGCAAAAAAGATCATCGTAAACTGAGTTCTTTATTTTCTAATTTAAGAGCATAAAAGAAGGGATTCTTTTTCTTTTGCTTGAAAAGATCCCGATAAAATTCATTTAGTAATTTATAGTCTGTGTTTGAGAAGTCTTAAGCCTCTCAATAAATAGTAAATTTTAACCCTATGTAAATCGATGGATACTCAAAATTCAAATGGAGGTTGTCCCTTCAATCACAATCAACAAGAAGCTCCGGTTACCACCACCGAACAGTGTCCCATCCACCAGGCGGCGGGCCAGGGAACTTCGGTGCAGGACTGGTGGCCTAATCAGCTCAAAGTTGACATTCTTCACCAGCACGATGCTCGTTCAAATCCCATGGAAGTTGATTTTGAATACGCCGCTGAATTCCAAAAGCTGGATTACGATGCTCTCAAGAAAGATTTGACTGATTTAATGACTGATTCGCAAGACTGGTGGCCAGCTGACTTTGGTCATTATGGACCTTTCTTCGTACGAATGGCTTGGCACGCAGCTGGCACTTACCGAACTGCTGACGGACGCGGTGGCGGAGGTACGGGTGCTCAGCGCTTTGCTCCCTTGAACAGCTGGCCCGATAACGGTAACCTTGACAAGGCTCGTCGATTACTTTGGCCGATCAAACAAAAATACGGAAAAAAAATATCTTGGGCCGACCTTTTTATCTTAACTGGTAATGTCGCACTTGATTCCATGGGATTTAAGACTTTTGGGTTTGGCGGTGGCCGACCTGATATTTGGGAAACCGAAGATGATATTTACTGGGGTGTAGAGGATTCATGGCTGGCGGATAACCGTTATTCCGGCGAGCGTGATCTCGAAAACCCTCTCGCGGCAGTACAAATGGGATTGATCTATGTAAATCCGGAAGGTCCCAATGGGGTTCCGGACGCAAAAGCCTCTGCTCATGATATTCGTGAAACTTTTGGACGCATGGCAATGAACGACGAAGAAACAGTTGCTTTGATTGCTGGTGGACATGCTTTCGGAAAGACACATGGTGCGGGAAGTGCAGTCCATGTTGGGCCTGAACCGGAAGGTGCCCCCATCGAAGAGCAGGGTTTTGGATGGACGAGTAGCTTTAACTCAGGTGCTGGTCCCGATGCGATTACTTCTGGTCTCGAAGTCACTTGGTCCAAAACTCCCACCAAATGGGGGGTAAATTACCTTGAGAATTTGTTTGCCTTCGAGTGGGAATTGACCACCAGTCCGGCAGGTGCCAAACAGTGGATCGCCAAGGATGCACCGGAAATGATTCCCGACGCTCATGATCCTTCCAAAATGCGCAAACCCACGATGTTGACTACAGACATTGCACTTAGGGCAGATCCTTCGTACGAAAAAATTTCCAGAAAATTCCTCGCTGAACCAGATTATTTTGCCGATGCATTTGCTCGGGCCTGGTACAAGTTAACCCATCGAGACATGGGCCCCAAAACTAGGTACCTTGGACCTGATGTTCCCGATGAGGAATTAATCTGGCAAGACCCAATTCCTGCATGCGACCACGAACTGGTGTCCGATGCCGATATCGAGTCCTTAAAATCAAAGATATTGGAATCCGGCATCTCCGTTTCCGAGTTGGTTAGCACTGCTTGGGCATCTGCCTCCACTTACCGAGGCACTGACATGCGTGGAGGAGCAAACGGAGCCCGTATTTGTCTCGCCCCACAAAAGGATTGGGAAGTAAATCAACCCATGCAACTTGCACGAGTTCTTGAAAGACTCGAGGTCATTCAAAGTGAGTTCAATGTGGGTGACAAAAATATTTCCATGTCTGATCTGATTGTACTCGCGGGTGGAGTAGGGGTGGAATCAGCGGCCAAGAAAGCAGGCACGGAGATTAATGTACCTTTCACGCCTGGTCGCATGGATGCTTCTCAAGAACAAACAGATGCCGACTCCTTTGGGGTTATGGAACCTGTCGCTGATGGATTCAGAAACTATTTAAAAAAGCGCTACAGTGTTGCTACGGAAGCGTTGTTTTTAGATCGTGCACAAATGATCGGTCTGACCGGATCCGAGATGACCGCTTTAACCGGTGGTCTCCGGGTGCTTGGAGCAAACTATGGCCAATCCAAACACGGAGTGTTTACTGATAAGCTTGAAACCCTTTCCAATGACTTTTTTGTCAACTTGCTAGATATGAGCACGAAATGGACACCAGTCGATGAGGAAGCTGAGGAGTTTCTGGGGCATGACCGTAGCACCGGAGATCTAAAGTGGACTGCTACCCGTGCTGATCTTGCATTTGGTTCCAATTCAAGGCTGCGTGCTTATGCCGAGGTTTATGCCTGCTCGGATTCTCATGAGCAGTTTGTCTCCGACTTTGTCGCTGCCTGGACTAAGGTGATGAATGCGGATCGTTTTGATCTAGCTTAGATTCAAGTTTTTATCATCCAAAGGCTTTTCCCTAAGGCTAGGGAAAAGCTTTTTTTGTAAAGGATATTATTTGAATTGTTTTGCTAATTTCGCTAAGTCTTTTGGGTCCATTCCACTCATGTCAGGCATTCCTTCACCGCCTCCAAATGAGCTCACTAACTTTTTCATTTTTCCACCTTTCATCTTTTTCATCATTTTTTGCATTTGGGAAAATTGTTTGATCAATTGATTGACATCTTTGATTTGTACCCCTGAGCCCTCGGCGATTCTCTTTCTTCGGGAACCTGCCAGAATGCGAGGTAGCCTTCTTTCCTCCTTGGTCATGGAGAGAATGATCGCTTCATTCCGTCCCAAGGAAGCTTCTTCTTTATCCCCAACTTTCACATTTCCCATCCCCGGAAGCATTTTTGCAATTGACCCCATGGAACCCATCTTTTTCATCTGCTTCATCTGGCTGAGGAAATCTTCGAAGTCAAATTCTGCCTTCAACATCTTTTCGGCCATCCGCATGGATTCCTCTTCATCCATATTTTCTTGGGCTTTTTCAACCAGGGAGACAACATCCCCCATCCCGAGAATTCTAGAAGCCAACCGGTCGGGATAAAAAACCTCAAATTCATCGATTTTTTCTCCCACTCCCATGAATTTAATCGGAGCTCCAGTTACTTTTTTCATGGAAAGGGCGGCTCCACCTCTGGCATCTCCGTCTACTTTAGTCAG
Organism: Opitutia bacterium UBA1276; assembly: GCA_002308735.1. GTDB lineage: Bacteria > Verrucomicrobiota > Verrucomicrobiia > Opitutales > Seribacteraceae > Seribacter. The sequence continues at coordinate 16,176 of DBVA01000208.1, forward strand.
CACAATCCCAGTCAGGTTTAGCCTTTCATGAAAAGTTTTAGCTACATTTACCGCCTCCTGACCAAGGGCAGCATCCGCAACCAATAAAATCTCATGCGGATCAACTTCTCTTTTAAGAGCTTCTAATTCGCTCACGAGATCGTCGTCAATTTGCAACCTTCCTGCCGTATCGAATATGATGATATCGGATCCATTCTTTTTGGACTCTTCCCATCCCGCTCGTGCAATGGAAGGTACATCTTTATTTTCTCGATCCATATAGCAGGAAAAATTTTCCTGTTTTGCTAAAAATTCTAACTGATCAATCGCGGCTGGTCTATAAACATCACAGGCAACCAACATGGGAGTTCGTCCATTTTTGGCCATTCGCTTGGCAAGCTTGGCACTGGTAGTGGTCTTTCCTGCTCCATGGAGACCGACCATTAGCACTCGCAGTGGCTGATCCTCTCTGAGTCCGGTGGTTCCTTCTCCAAGGAGTTTAACCAGTTCGTCATGGATGATCTTTACAACTTGCTGACCCGGCGAGACGCTTTTCAAGACATCTTGGCCAAGGCATGCCACCTTTACTTCCTCCACAAATTCTCGTGCGGTCTTGAAGTGAACATCTGCCGAGAGCAGGGCCTTACGAACTTCCCCAAGGGCATCACTAATATTATCCTCACTTAGTTTACCGACACCTCGAAGGTTTCGGAGAGTCTTACTTAATTTATCAGTTAAAGTTTCGAACATAATTGGCTATAATCATGCCACGGCTAACCGCGATGGTGAAGCTAAATTTGAATCTGGCTTTCCACGTTGCCAATCCTTGAAAAGTTGGCATGCTAGAGTTTCCCAAAATTCAATAATGAAGATTTTAGTTGCGGACCGTATTTCACCTCTTGGTGTGGAATTTTTGCAAAAGCAAGATGGCTTTGAAGTCATCGAAGCCTATGGCTTATCCCCTGAACAAGTTTTGGAACAGGCTCGAGATGTTTCTGCGATTATTGTTCGGAGTGATACCAAAGTTTCGAAGGAAGTCCTTGAGGTGGCTTCAAAACTCAAGGCTGTGGGTAGAGCAGGCGTCGGAGTGGATAACATCGATGTTCAGGCTGCAACGGAGCAAGGGGTGATCGTGATGAATACTCCGGGTGGTAATACCATCGCAACCGCGGAGTTGACCTTTACGCATATGCTTTGTGGTACCCGGGCGGTGGTTCGGGGAGCATCAGGGATGCGGGAAGGAAAATGGGAGCGTAAACTGCTCAAAGGGGCAGAGTTACGAGGTAAAACCCTGGCCATTTTGGGTCTTGGCCGTATTGGGGCAGAGGTGGCAAAACGTGCCCTTGCTTTTGAGATGAAGGTGATTGCCTTTGACCCTTATCTTACTGAAGACCGGGCTGAAGAGTTAGACTTGATAAAGGTAGAACTGGATGTTGCTTTCGCAGATGCCGATTATTTAACCGTGCACATGCCCCTGACCGAACAGACCAAAAATATTGTGGATGAAGAAGCCTTTTCTAAAATGAAAGATGGGGTTCGTGTTTTTAACTGTGCTCGTGGAGGAATCATAAAAGAAAGTGCCCTTGTAGAAGCTCTAAAAAGTGGAAAAGTTGCGGCTGCCGGATTGGATGTTTACGAGCAAGAACCTCTTCCGGAAGATCATGAGTTTCGCAATTTGGAAAACTTGATATTAACTCCACACTTGGGAGCTTCAACCGCCGAGGCTCAGGAGAGTGTTGGGGTGGAGATTGCTGAGGCGATTGCAGAAGTTTTACAAGGTGGTCGCATTCGAAACGCCATCAATATGCCTTCCATCGACCCGAAGGATTTAGAATCCCTCAGTCCATACCTGGATCTTTGCCAAAGACTTGGGTCCTTTGCCCGCCAAGCTGCCAAGGGCTCGGTCGAGAAAATACATATCACTTATTTTGGCGGAATTGTTGACTTCGATTGTGTCCCCCTTACCCGAGCCGTTCAAAAAGGGTGGTTATCAGGGATCGCGGGGGATGATGGGGTTAACGATGTCAATGCTCCTTACAAAATAAAAGATCTGGGTATTAAGCTGGAAAGTACAAAATCTTCTGCTTCGATTGATTACAATGAGTTAATCGAAGTAAAGACGGTTTCCAGTGAAAACTCCGAGCAGAGTGTTCGGGGAACCCTTTTGGGCAAGGGAAATGAACCGCGTATTGTTGAAGTCAATGGCCAAGCGATTGAAGTTCGACCCGTTGACAAGCTCTTGGTTGTCCGGAATATCGACAAGCCTGGTATTGTGGGTAAACTGGGTACCATTCTCGGAAATTGTTCGGTAAATATAGCGAATATGTCCCTGAGTCGTGCCCAAGATGGAGAATGGGCACTTACCATCTGTGAACTGGATGAAGAACCCCCAGCTAGTGCACTTCAGGGATTGGTTGATGATCCTGACATTCGGGAAGCTCGGGTCTCCAGGCAAGGGTAAACCTATTTACTGATTTCGAATCCCATTATTTTTCATGTCGGTAGAAGCAATAGCGGTTACGATTATTGGTTATCTTCTCGGCTCAATCCCATTTGGTGTATTGGTTGCCAAAAAATACGGCGTTGATATTTATCAAGTAGGTAGTGGAAACCCAGGAGCCACCAATGTCCTCCGACAAATTGGAAAAACGGCTGGCTACTCGGTGTTCATTTTGGATTTTCTCAAAGGTTTGGT
>DBVA01000073.1:0-21194 GCA_002308735.1 Opitutia bacterium UBA1276
CAAGTCACCTGCACCGACAAATAAGATCTGATCCTTTTTCGAATTCTTCGAAGAAGAGCCGATAGCGTCACGGAGCGTGCCAAAACTTTCAAACACTTTTGTATCACGACGCATTCGGGGAGGCAGATATGCCATGAGAGATTCTACGGAACCCTCGGCATCATATGGTTCAAATGCAGAATAGGTTGGTAAAAGAAAAAGGTCATCTGCCAAGGCTAATTCTTCGGCAAAATGTTCAGCCAATAATTTTGTTCTGCTGTAGCGATGAGGTTGAAAGATCACCCGCATCAAACTTTTAGGCTGAAGGATTCTTTGTTGGCTCAAAAAGGAGCGTATTTCGGTAGGATGGTGAGCATAGTCCTCAATAATCGAGCGATTTTCAGATTCGTGAAGGATAGCTTGCCTGCGTTGAATACCGGGAAACTTGCTGAAATCTACGGAAGAAATATCAGCTCCCATTGTTTTCGCCGCTGCTTTTGCAGCATTGGCATTAAAAGTGAGAAAATCAGAGGGATCACTCGGGCTTGGAAAGCTCTCGACTTTTACCTTCGAAATCGAATTCTTCCACTCCGCCATAGGACTTGCCTCAGGTAAGACAATCGATTGTTTAGTACGAGTAAAAAGAGATTGTAATGTGCGAGAAAAGGCATTTGGACTGGAGTATCGATCGACATGGTCCCAATCCGAATTCAAAGCTACGGATGTCTCCGGAGAAAATTGGTCTATGGTGCCATCACTTTCATCGATCTCCATAACCATCCATGCATTCTTTACGAATTTACCTGGTGGCAGACTGTTTTCCTGAAAAAGGCCACCCACCAAGTAGGAAACTGGAAAGCTAACTTGCTCTAAAGCCCAGATCAACATTCCGGAAGTCGTGGTTTTCCCATGGCTACCGACAATGGCCAGAACTTTTTTTCCACTTGTGAAGCGAGCAATAAAATCACCGCGTCTATAGATGGGAATTTTGTGTTTTTCCCAATCCTTAAGAATGGTGGATTCTTCCTTCACTGCACTTGAACGAATAATACAGTCAGGAATTTGAGCGGGTATAGGCTCCCCTAGTACTTCTATTCCAGACTCGGAAAGCTGACTCCGCAACGGTTCACGAAAATTCTCATCATGGGCAGATACCTGAATACCTGCACCTTGGAGATAAAGGGCTAACGGGGCCATACCCATACCACCGGCACCGAGAAGAAAAACTGATTTCGGAGTCTTCATGCCACCATTCGGAGTACCCCTCCCCCTTGGACATTCTTGGTGATTGGATTTTCCTGAAGACATTGGATGATGTCCGAAGTCATTCGAGCCCCAACATCGCCCGGATCCATAGAAAATAGATTCCTTCTAAGAATGGCACGGAATTCTTCATTAAATATCACTTCTTTTACCTCATTTAAGAGGTGGCTTTCGATATCCTTGTCCAAACACAATATACTACCACCTTTACCTTCCAAAAATGCCGCATTCAGATACTGGTGGTTATCGGCTGCAAAGGGATATGGGATGAGAATGGATGGAACCCGACAACGAGTAATTTCTGAAATGGCACCGGCTCCGGAACGGGAGACAACGAGGTCGGCCGCAGAAAGGACGATATTCATCTCATCAGTAAAGGAAACAAAGCGGCTGGTAATTATTTTCCCTGAAGGACCCTCTAATTGTACCACCCCAGAACTATCTTTCCCAATGCCGGTTAGGCAATATGTTGAGATTCCCTCGGAAGCAAGAGCTTGTAGATTATTTTTAACCCATTGATTTAAGGAGCTTGCACCTTGACTACCTCCGAGGACGACAAGGAGTCGATCATTCAGGGAAATCCCAAGCTGCTTGCGAGCCCTTTCAAGAGGAATACGCCGAAATTCCTTGCGTAAGGGATAACCGATATTACGGGTGATTTCGGGAGAAATTCCTTCCAACCGCATACCTTCGGGCAGATAAACTCTGGAAGAATGCTTAGCTAAAAATCGAATTGCTTTTCCCACGGCTCGATTGGCTTCATGAATAAAAACTGGGATCCCACGGGTCCGAGCTGCCATCGCTGGTCCAAAAGTGGAAAACCCACCAAATCCAACCAGTGCATCTGCTCCAACTTGTCGATAAAATCGCTGAGATCTGAGGAAAGAGCGAACAAACCCTTGCCCAAATCGAGCTAGACCCAAGGGAGACTTAACCAGGGGGGCTCCGGGCATCGATTGAAAACTGAGCTTTGGATATTTTTTAGATAAACGAGCATCTACTTGCTTCTGACTGATAAAAAGCCAGGAAGGATAACCTCGTTCTTCCAAAGATTGAGCCAAAGCGATCCCAGGTGTAAGGTGTCCACCGGTTCCACCACATGCGATTACCACATTCCTCATATTTCCCGAACTTTCAAAGATTGCGGCTTTTTCATAGAATTAAGCACATTGATGACAAATCCAAGTAAAACGAAAGTTACCATCAAGTTTGAGCCCCCATAGCTTATAAAGGGCAAAGACATACCCTTGGTCGGTAAGGAACCGGTAACCACACCCATGTTGATGATGGCTTGCAGGGTTACAAAGAGGATCGCTCCGGTAGCGAGAAGATATTCAAATAATCTCGGAACTTGCCGCAAGCGAAGAAAGACACTGGTAAAAAGGAGAAGAAAGCAAAATACAATTGCAGCGGTTACAATCAGTCCCAGTTCCTCCCCAATGACCGGAAAAATAAAGTCAGTATGAGCTTCTGGCAAAAAATGTACTTGTTGTCTACCCATCCCCAAACCTACCCCATCCAGACCACCGACTCCAAATGCCAGCATTCCTTGCCACAATTGATATGCACTGTCATTTGAGTTCGCTTCCACATCTAAAAACGAGGTGACCCGACGAATTCGTACCGGATCAAAATAAACTAAAACGGAGAAAGCAGTGATGGCTAGACCTGCAACCGGCAATAACCAACGCAGACTGGTCCCCGCTTGAAACATCATCGTAGCAGCGACCGCACCGCAAAGGAAACAGGTTCCGAAATCTGGTTGCAGGATAATCATACCACAACAACTTCCCACGATTAGGGATGGGATAAAAAAACCTACAACAAAGCTTTTTATCTCGCGATGGCGGGAAGCAAAATAGGCAGCCAAAATCAAAACCAGTCCTATCTTTGCAAATTCCGAAGGTTGTACCCGCAAAGGACCTAAACCAATCCATCTCTGGGCACCATTCACTTTTACTCCAACACCCGGAACTAAAGTGAGGACAAGGCCAAGCATGCAAATTCCAAAGATTAACCAAGCTCGCCTGCGTAGCCAATCAAGGTTGATGAAGGTAGCATAGGCACCCATTGCGAGTGATAGGATAAGCCAGATCACTTGCTTGGTTAAAAGTGCCTGGGCGCCGCGTACAACTCCAGCACTGAACAACATAACCAAACCAAGCACAGTCAAGCTCAAGGCGGCGAAGATCACATAGATCATCACCCAATCGCCAGGTTTGTTTTCTTTTTGTTCTAGCTTTGTTTCAACCACCCTTTTATTTCCACACCCATGATTATTGATACCAGTTTAAGACCGAGCCTTAAGGGTTCCCCTCCGAAACATCTATAATCGGTCTTTCATCGGTTGCTCCTTTAAAAAACCCTTCCACACTTGATTCATCCTGCTGAATTGGAACCGAAATTTCTGGAGCCAGAAGAGAGTCTATGGTTGGTTCCGGAGCTTCCGCCTGACTCCCGGAGACAATCAGAGACTGACCTACACGAATTCGGCCGGCATCTGCTAATCCATTCCACTCCATTATTTGTTTAACGGTGGTACCATAAATGGCAGCGATTCTGGTTAAATTATCTCCTTTTTGAACCATGTGGGTAGAGGCACCATCGGGAACGATGGGAGAAACGGATGGGGCTACACCAGTTGGAAAATCCTGAGACACGCTTTCCCCGGGAAGGTTTAAAACTTGACCAATTTTAATAATTGAAAATTTAGTAAGACCATTGGCTTGCATTAAATCATTCAAAGAAACTCTTTGGTTTCTAGCGATTCGGCTCAGACTATCTCCTTTTTGAACAATATAGGTTGCCCCACTCGAAGTTCCAACTCCTGGGTCAGCGTTGACTAGAGGGGTGCCGGGCCCACCTTCTTCAGGAACCATGATCTCCTGACCAATCGAAAGTTTACCATTCTTATCAAGGTTCGGGTTCGAACCTAGGAGTGAAGAGAGAGTAACTCCTTTTTTACGTGCGATTCCCCAAAGAGTATCCCCGCGTTGAACTTTGTAGATGGATAAGCCAGAAGGACGAAGATTAACCGCTGGTGCAATCGGACTGGAGTCACCAAGTATGGGAGGTAAGGGTTTCGCCTCGATCACTCCTTGTCCAGGGACAATGAGGCCTCCAGAATCAGGTCGGGTCGGTGAAGAAAATTCAACACTCTTAGGCTTTTCCACTGCCTTGTCTGGTTCCGGGTTCAGTCCGGCATTAAAACCAGAAGAAGGTTTTTCAGTTTCAACTTCCTCGACATTGGATGTCGGTTCAGTTGTGGCATTCTTCTTTGGCACGGTTTGACAACCTGGTTGAAACATCACGAGGAGAATAACTCCAACGTGAAGGGATAGGACAATTCCGAATATCTTTGTGAGTTTCATATTATTTTTCCTCGATTGGATTCATTCAAAGTAAGCAATCTTGAGTATAAGGACTGAGCCTTTTCTTCAAATCGAAAACGATCTGATTAAAAATGTTTCCACGCTCAAGATAGTCTTTAAACATATCAAAACTTGCAAAACCAGGACTGAAAACAATGTGTGATCCTCTTTTTGCGAATTGAAATGCATGGTTTACCGCTTCAGGTAGACTTTTGCACAAAGTGTAGGAAATTGAACTGCCTTCAAGAACACAGGAAAGTTTTCCAGCACCTTCTCCAATTAAGAAAGCATGGCTGACATATTTTCTTAATTGTCGTGAAAATTCTTTTAGGCATTCACCTTTTTCCCTACCCCCACCAATCCAAATTATTTTCTCTTTAAAATTCCTACATGCTGCGAGAGTTGCGGCTAAGTTTGTAGCCTTGGAGTCGTTCCAAAATGAAACCTCGTTCACCGTATCCACCCATGAAAACCGAGACGGTTCCGCCTCGTAAGTTTGAATAATTGAAGCAAAGTCATCCCTATTAATCCCTGATATTTGTGCAAAAGCAAAAGCAAGAGCAATATTTTCTTGTTGTGGGAAAGTTCCTAAAAAATGGTTCCTTTCCAAATCAAAGTTTTGAAAATGATCCGCTTTGATTACCTCTGGCATCTGCTTAAGTTGGATTTTATTTTCTTTCGCAAATGCAGAAACGGAGGAACCACAAATAAAATTTCCCCCTGAATCTAATTGTTTCAGTAAATTTGCTTTTGCTAAAAAATATTCGGATACATTCGGGTGATGATCCAAATGATCAGGAGAAAAGTTGGTCCAAATAATTGAATTTGGACGCAGTAAGTTTATTCTTTGTGCCTGAAAGGAACTGACTTCTAAAAAAAGGGTAATTCTTGGATCAAGTCCTTCACTGACAAGCTTGCTTAAGGGAGTACCTATATTTCCAGCACAAAGAGAAGATCGACCAAGCTTATTCCAGAGATGGTTCAAAAGGGTTACCAAAGTAGTCTTTCCATTGGTACCCGTAATCGCAACCATTGGATTTTCACAAAATATGGATGCAAAATCCATTTCCCCATAAATGGACAACTTGTTTTCTTCCGCGATCTTTATCCAATTATGGTCCAAAGTAAAACCTGGACTTGTGATTACAATGGATGATTTTTCAGCTTCTTTTTCAGTAAACTCTGTTCCATCCCTATCGTAAAAATCATACTCCCAATTTAATTTCTTAAGTAACTCAGCTACCCCAAGGCCACTTATTCCTGAACCAAAAATAGCTACAGGTTGATCCATTTTCTTTTCTAAATATGCAGGAAGTCCAAGCATTTTAACGAAGTTTTAAAGTTGCCAGTCCAACAAGTGCAAACAAAAGGGAAAGAATCCAGAATCGAATTACTACTTTTGTTTCCTTCCAACCTTTAAGTTCAAAATGATGATGAATCGGGGACATTAAAAAAATGCGTTTCCCACGACTTTTAAAGGAAGCAACCTGAAGGATTACCGACCCTGCTTCCATCACGAAAATTCCACCAACTATGATTAAAGTAAGTGGCTGATGCACCATCAATGCAATCGCACCAATAAGGCCGCCAATCGCAAGCGAACCTGTATCTCCCATAAACATTTCAGCAGGATGAGCATTATACCAGAGAAAAGATAAACTTCCTCCTAAGAGAGCAGCGCACAAAACCGTCAACTCACCAGAACCTGGAATCCAGCTAATTTTCAGATACTCGGAAATGATATAGTTTCCTGAAGCATAGGCCATAATCCCGTAGGTTAAAGCAACCGTAACCGTGCAACCAATTGCGAGGCCATCCAATCCATCTGTCAAATTGATGGCGTTACTGGAACCGGTGAGAGTAATCAGGAAAAAAAGAAAAACTAACAGAATCGGCATCCCAATATAAATAGGATCCTTATAGAAAGGAATCCATAGCTCTCTCATCTTATCCGCGCTTTCAATCGCCCCTTTATTTAAACCAGTCAATACTTCCGAGAGCGGGCCCAATATCATGAATACCAATACCCCAGTGGTTAGCAACTGACCCAACAATTTATATCTTCCTGATAATCCTTTGCTGTTCTTTTTTGAAATTTTCAGGTAATCATCGGTAAAACCAACGATTGTAAGCAAGCTATAGGTAACGAGAGCGGCAACCACATAGATATTTGGCTCGGCGCAAAGTATGGTTGAAACCACCACCGAAAAAAAGATCAAGAGTCCACCCATGGTTGGGGTTTTCTCCTTTGCTTTATGTAGTTCTGCTAAATCTCCAACCTCATCCTTATCCCGAAAAGCTTGCCTTGCTCCAAAATCCTGCAGAAAACGAATTAATCGAGGTCCAATAAAAAAACCAATTAACATCGCTGTAATTCCTGCAATGATTGCACGAACCGAAATAAATTGAAAAAGCCTTAAAGGACCAAAAAATTCCTCATAAAACTGTAGGTAGCTTAGCATTCCACCAGATTTCCATCTACCACTTCACTTACTGCCCAAGCTGGAAGTAAGTTCTCCAGACGATTACTACGGCTGCCTTTCAAGAGAACTGAACCTTGAAAATCCTCAACCAGAGACCTCGCTGCTTCCATATTATCCAAAAGTACAAGCTGTTCCTCGTCCGCTCCGCCTTTCAGTAATCCTTTTGCAAACCAACCAGCCTTTTCACCAATCATTACAAACAGGTCATTGGACTCCACTTTTATGGACAAACCAACCTCTTCGTGAAGCTCTACTTGCTTGTCCCCAAGTTCTTCCATTCCTCCTAATATATAAAGCTTAGGCGTACCTTTGAACTTTTTAAAAAAGAAACTCAAAGTATCCCGCATCGAAGATGGATTGGCATTATAACAGTCGATAAAGTAGGTTCGCCCACGACCTTGAAAGCGGTTTGCTCTCAAGGTCGAGGGGCGATATTGGGGTAGGCGTTCAGAAATTAATTCCGGGGAAATCCCAAGTTCAGAGGCAGCAAGTACGGCTAAGACCAGATTTTTTTGCATGCCTTTTGATAACTCAGGTATTTCCAATGAAAGAACTGGGGACTCGTGCCGCCAAAGCCTTAGCATCCACGAGTCCCCTACTTTGTTTGTTTCAGTCCAAATTTTATAATGAGCCCGACTTTCCGATATGCTTTTTTCTTCGGGTGCTCCTTCAAAAACTACAACATGGGAAAGATTTTCATCTTTCCATTTTTCAAAATTCTCATAAACCAAACAATCGGCATGAAAAAGTGCCTTGGTTCCCTTTGCGGAACATTCAAATAACTTTGCTTTTTCAGATGCTACCGTTGCTACATCCTTCAAACCTTCCAAGTGAGACTCACCTATCATTGTGACCAAGACCAATGTGGGTGAAATCAACCTTGAAAGCGTTTTCATTTCATCCATCTGATTAATCCCAACTTCAACTACAGAAAAGTTATGTTTTCCGTTTTCCATTTCCAATAATGTCAAGGGAACTCCGAGGTAATTATTTAAGTTTTTTGCCGTTTTGTGAGCGGTGTCACCAAGTAATAAACTAAGAAATTCTTTGGTTGAAGTTTTACCACAACTTCCGGTAATTCCCACCACGGGAATAGTAAATTCTTTCCTGTAATTAGCTGCAATTGACTGAAAGGCCCTAAGGGTGTCATCCACAACCAGTTGGGGTAAATCTATATTTAGTATGAGTTTACTTACCAAAGCGGCACTTGCTCCACTTTCCCCTGCTTGTTCCAGAAAATCATGACCATCTCTTTCCGCTTTTAATGCCACGAACATCCTCCCACTTTCCATTTTTCTGGCATCAATACAAAAGCCTGTAATGTCAATAGGTACATTCCCATGCCATTTCCCTCCGGACCACTGAGCAAGCCTCTCTGGATCAAAAATTAACATTTATTGAACCAAAGCTTTAATATTTATTAGTTCACGAACTACTTCCCTATCATCAAATGGAATTGCGGTGTATTGTACCTCTTGAAAGCATTCATGTCCCTTACCGGCAATTAATACACAGTCCCCAGACTTTGCTTGATCAAGTGCCAAACTAATAGCCCTGCGTCGATCCTCCACAAATGAAATTCTGGATCCGCGAGTTTGGCCTTTCTTCATATCCTTAAAAATATCATCCAAGGGCTCAGTTCTTGGGTTATCCGCTGTTGCCCATACTCGATCTGCTCCGGCACACGCCACCTTTGTCATTTCTAATCTTTTTCCCTTATCTCGATCTCCCCCGCAGCCGAAAACAAGGTGTACTTTACCCTCTGTACATTCCCTCAACATGCTCAATGCATTCCTCAATGCGTCTGGGGTATGAGCATAATCAACTACTACATTATAATCTTGGCCTTTATCAACCGACTCCATCCGACCGTCTACACCTTCAAATGCACCGATTTTACGTATTGAATCCGGAATTGACCTGCCCATGGAATGAAGGATCGCAACCGATGCTAATAAATTCATTACATTGTACCGACCCAATAGTGGACTTTTTATAACCATCGAACCCGCTGGTGACTCTAAAACAAATTCGGCACCAGTAGACTCTAAATTAATATTCTTTGCACGAAATAGATTTGATTCTCCGAGACCAAAGGAAAGAATTCTTACTTGTGGAGGTAGCTCTTCGATTAATCGTTTTCCATAAGGACAATCCCCATTAATAATGGCAATCTTTGGAAGCTTTCCATTCTCACCATTGAAAATCTTTCTCTTTTCTACAAAGTAGGATTCCATATTTTTATGATAATCCAAATGATCTCTTGTTAGGTTTAGAAATACTGCAATTTCCATTTGCATCCCAGCAACTCTGGACTGATGAATCCCATGCGAACTTACTTCCATCACCGCTTCTGAGCATCCACCTGCAAGCATACTTCTCAACATTGGATAAAGATCTGCTGCTTCTGGTGTGGTTCGAAAAGAAGGAAGCTCACGATCACCTAAGTGATATCGAACCGTGCCAATTAATCCAACAGGACGTCCGGGTTCCTCGAGTAAGTGTCGGGTCAAAGTTGAGACTGTGGTCTTCCCGTTTGTGCCCGTAATGCCAACAATATTTATACTTTCATCAGGGCTTCCATGATACCTCTTGGCCATCTTAGCCAATGCTCTTCTAGAATCTTTCACTTGAATCTTTGCTACCCCTGGATTTTCTTCTAAATTTATATTCTCTCCTATCAACGCTTTAGCACCTCGTTCCACTGCGTCCTCAATAAAATCTTCTCCATTGGTTCTTAAGCCCCGAATCGCAAAAAATGCAGAACCTGGAGTTACTCTTCTACTGTCCGTTACCAACGAAGTCACCTCTACATCCGACAAATTCCGTTCCTCAACTTTTTCTCCTTCTGCTAAGCCACTTAGGTTTACTTTATCCGAAAACCTTTGGTGTATTTCTTTCAAGGATCTTATGTTTTGTTTTTTTGTATTCATGACTGATCGATTAAATTGCCCTGACTGGATTCAATTTTGAAGCTATGGATGGTTTATCCATTGGCTTTGCCTTTTTTATGTCTACGGGCTTTAAGCCGAGGTAACTTATAATTTGCTTACCGATATTCTGAAAAGATGGCCCAGCAACACTTCCGCCATACCCCAGTCTACCATCTTTCATCTTGGGCTCATCCACCACAATGGTAATCATAATACTTGGATTCTCGGCAGGAAAATAACCAGCAAATGAAGCAACATGATGCCTATTTGAATATTTTCCATCAATAATTTTTTGTGTAGTCCCCGTTTTTCCAGCCACTCGAAAACCTTCTATTATTGCTTGTCTTGCAGTACCCTCATGAGATACCACATCAACAAGCATGTTGGTCAATTTTTTTGCCACATTAGCATCCAGTACCCGCCTAACCGGTTGAGGTGCAAAAGAAACCACGGTCTTTCCCACTTGATCAAAAACCCTACTGATGAATCTTGGTTTCATTAAAATTCCATCGTTAGCGACCGCGGACATCGCAGCGTGAACCTGCATCGGGGTTACACTCACCGAATGCCCCATTGGCAGTCTGGTTATGGTCAGACCATCCCAGCGAGAAGGATGATGAAGCGTACCCTGTCTTTCTCCACCCATTCCAAAATCGGTACGTTGACCAAATCCAAAGAGCTTACAATATTCATATAACCTGCCAGCACCTAGTTTTATTCCAAGCTGAGCAGCCCCACGGTTACTGGATTTTTGAACAACTTTTTGTACACTAATCCTACCCAAAGGATGATGATCACTTGGTAGCCTTAGCTTTCTACTTCCATTCTGATAAGTTGAGATCGAACAATCGATGATGTTATTTCCATCGACGATTCCTTCATTGAGAGCGGCACCTACCGGGACAATCTTAAAAGTTGATCCCGGCTCATAGAGATCGGAAACCGCCCGGTTTCTCTGGTTTGACAAATCGTATTTATTAAAGTGATTCGGATCAAAATCTGGAACATTTCCAAGAGCTAAAATCGACCCGCTTTTGGGGTCCCCGACAATGATACTTGCACTTAATGGCTGGTAGTTTTCAACAATTTTTCCAAGTTCTACCTCCACAATTTCTTGAATAATTCGATCAATACTAAGCTCCACATTCAAACCTGCTTGTTCTTCTACCTCAAAGGATCGATATTGTGGCATCTCACGACGTCTACCGTCTTTCTCACTTTCCTTCCAGCCATCTTGCCCTTTTAAATAATAATTCGCAAGCCGCTCGACTCCCATTGCCGCCACTCCTTCCTTGTTCACAAATCCTAGTAGATGACTTGCTAAATTACGGTTTGGATAGATTCGGGAATGTTTAAAATTCCCATAAATCCCTTTAACCCTTAAAAATTGAATTTTTCGATAAGTTCCCTCATCTACTTCATCTTTTAACTTAATCCACCTAACTTTAGAAATTAAATCATCCTTATCCGCACTTGTACGGATTTTCTTAGATGCAGATAGTTTTAGTTCTTCCACGGATATACCTAATAATTTCGCTAGCTCAGGATATTTCCACACGTCTTCTTCATCTATAGAATGGGGATCCATACCTACGGTTACAACCGAACGCGTACTTGCAAGAAGGTTTCCTTTCTTGTCTACAATATCTCCCCGCCTTGCGTCCACATTGATGAAATTTTTCCGGGCTCCCAGGGCAAATTCTGTATATTTCTCAGCTTTATAAACCTGCAAGTAATACAGCCTTCCACCGAGGAAAAGAAAGGCAAAGGCAACGGAAGCAAAAACTAAATAAAATCTTACAGGTGAAATAAAGATGCTCTTCATCTTACTGAGTCCCTGCAAACTCTCCTCTTGCTCGATAATTCTGACTTCGCTTTGCAACCGAAGAATTACCGAGTCTTCTTTCCATATCTGCCTCACTTACATGAAATGTTAACTGTGCCTTGGGCATTTTCAGTCTGCCGTTGACCATAGAAGCCAGCGAAGATGGCCTCATTGCCCTAGAATATTGAGCCCGTAGCTCATGTACTTCCCGGGCTACAATTTCGAGTTCGTCTTCTAATTCCCCACATTCTTTCGCGACTGCAGATATCTCCATCCTCATCCAAACTAAACCGATAGATCCTGCTCCAAAGACGGAAATTATTAATAAAACTATAATAATGGTTCGGTTACTCATTTACTCAAAGTTGGGGATTCCTCAGTTTTTTAATCACACGAAGACGAGCAGATCGACTTCTTGGGTTCTCCGTAATTTCTTCCTTTGTCGGGAAAATCGCCTTGGACTTTAACAACTCGCCATATGATGTTCTCTCATCCAATAACCTCGAATCTCCCTTATGTTCAGGACGACCTGCCATTTTTCTCATAAAACGCTTTACGATTCTATCTTCTAAAGAATGAAAGGATATTACTGCCAATACTCCACCTTGCTTCAAGCCCCTAAATGCCTTAGGTAATGTTAAGGCAAGAGATTCCAACTCTCCATTAATCGCAATACGAATTCCCTGAAAAGTTTTAGTGGCTGGATGAATTCGCTGCCGCGATCGGTGCCCGCCCACTGCAGTGGCTACTAAGTCTGCCGCACTCATTGTTCGACCAAGAACTCCTGTGCCTCTCGCATCAATAATAGCATTTACTACCCTACTCCACCTTCTCTCCTCCCCATATTCTCTAACAGCACGAACCAGGCTTTCCCGGGATGCTGACTCTAAAAACTCAGCCGCACTTTGGCCCGTCCTAGGATCCAGCCTCATGTCAATGGGTGCATCTAATCGAAATGAAAAGCCTTTCTCTGGCTCCATCAATTGAAAAGAAGAAATACCCAAATCCATTAAAATACCATCAAAATCATCCTCCGATGAAACCCCATCAAGATTAAGAAAAGAAGCATCCTCGAATCGAAATCGGTCGGGAAATTCTTCCTTAAATTCTACGCTTCGAGCAGCCGCATCTGGGTCGCAATCCATTGCCAAAAGAGAATTGCCCGAATTGGCATTAAGGATGGCCCTACTATGCCCACCACCACCAAAGGTTAAGTCCGCAAAATCACCACCCTTGGATGGCTCAAGGAAAGCCATACATTCATCCAAAAGGACAGGAACATGCCTCACGGCAGCCGGAGAACAAACAAATTCAACCGCCCCACAATACATGATACCCGCCACCCCTTGCGTTCCATAAAAAAGAAGCGCAAGGGAGTTGGGTAAAAAATGAACTCATTTCCCTTCGCAGGACAACCACCCTAAAAGTTATCCTTAATAAGCCCACCATTCTCATAACCCCAACTCCCTCATCGCATCAAAAATGTTCCTTTGGTCCGCAGACTCCCGCTTTGCGTACCGATCTTCCGACCAGATCGCAAAAGCTGAGAAGTTCCCAACCAACACAGCCTTGCCTTGTATGCCTGCGTGCTCCAACAGTTTGTCGTTCAGATTGATCCGACCCTGCTTGTCGCAACCAAAGGAATGAGCTTTGGAGAAAAGCTCCATTAAAAGAGCTTGCGCCCGAACATCGCTGAAACTCGCTTCCGCGACCTTCTCTTCCAAACGCCCCACCATCTTGGGCGGGTAAACCGTAATGTAGCCTCCTGGATTCGGTAGTGCCAGGTAGGTGTTTTCCCCTCCGGGAATCCTCCATTTCGACGGAATAGTCAACCTCCCCTTGGGGTCTAGGGCATGGGTAAACTCTCCCACAAAAAACATTGTACTGCTTTCCGACATCAACCTTAATCATTTAGCCTTTATTTACCATTATGCACCACTTTTACCCATTTTAACCCACCACAGTCAAGTAATTTTTTATTTTTTTTAAAATTTGTTAAATTTGTAAGGTAATCGGTCGTTGCGATTATCTACTCAAATCCTTTTTTTGGATGAAAATGAAAAAGAGTTTAAAAAAACGGCTCGATGAAGTCATGGTTCATAAAGGCCTTTGTGAAAGCAGGTCTCAAGCGAAAGTATTGATTCTGGCAGGACAGGTCTGGCAAGGAACCGAAAGGCTTGATAAGGCAAGTAAGCTCATTTCTCCAGAAATGGAAATATACCTGAAGACACCCATGAAATATGTCGGAAGAGGTGGGTTGAAGATGGAAAACTTTTTAAATGATTCGAAAATCGATCCCTTAGGCTTGAAAATCTTGGACTTGGGAGCTTCGACCGGAGGTTTCACCGATTGCCTTCTTCAAAAAGGGGCAAAACAGGCAACTTGCATAGATGTTGGACACGGACAACTCCACTATAAATTGCGCACGAATCCACGAGTCAAAAATTTTGAAAAGATGAATATCCGCTCATTACAGCAAAAAGATGTGGAGGATGCCCCCTATCCACTTGTGGTAATGGACCTGTCTTTTATTTCACTGCAAAAGGTACTAGTCCAGTCCTGGGATTTTGTGGCAGAAGGAGGAAAGCTCGTGGCCTTGCTCAAACCTCAGTTCGAATGCACAAGGGAGGAAGCATCTGCAGGAAAGGGAATCATTCGGTCCATAGAAACCCACGAAAGGGTAAAAAAACAAATTATTGAATTTGCAGAACGAAAGCTGGATGGTTCCTCCCTTTTCTTTGAGAAGGAAGCAAGACCAAAGGGAACCGATGGAAACCTTGAATTCTTCTTGGTTTGGAGCAAAGAAACCCCATCAGGCTAATTTATGGATTAAGACCGGCAGCAATCAAGTCATTCACCAATAAGCTCCGAAGATTTTCTGATCGTGAATACTCCAAATCACGAACCCTTCCAGTAATCAGTTCTGGCTCTGCTTTCTTCGCTCGAAGCGTATAAACCCCATTCAAACGTACGAACAATACACTCTCCCCTGTCCTTTCTTGCTCTACCCAAACACCGTCGGGTTCCAAGGTATTCACAACATCCAATAATTGATTGGCCAATAATCTTTCGCGGTTTACTGCAGCTTGGCTTTCACGCAGATCCTCGATTTCTTGGTCGAGAACCACTTTTCTTTGTTTTTGCTGAGCCGTGGCATTGGATTCACGCTCCGCAGAGGAAATTTTAGTTCTTTCATCCTGGAGCTCACGGAGTTGATTTCGGATTTTAGAACTTTTAGCATCATAGGACGCCCGTACCGCTTGTGAGCTTTTTGCATTTAAATTCAAGGTTTGAGCTTCACCAAATTCGAAATTACCTTGAGCAAGTTTCTCAAATTCTTGATCGATCCATTTCCCAAACGCATGGGCCCTTTGCTTTGTAACAAACTCGGCGTAAAGGGTGGAGAATTCAACATCTTTAAATTGACTGGGTTCCTCTTCAGTCTTTCGATCCAGAATAAAAACTACATAACCATCCTTGGATTTCCGAATGGATCTGGTAAAGAAAAGCTTGTTGTTGAGAGCATCGACTTCAACCAAGGGATCGCGGTTTGCTCTTCTTTCATTTTCTCTCGTCTCCAGGCCGAGAACTCTCGACTGAATTGCCATATCCCGTTTTGCAAAGGAAATCTTTTTCAACCTGGCACCTGAAGTCTTGATAAGCTCCTCCAGTTCTTTGGAATTCCTAAACTCTTGGTAATTTGAAAATGAAGAACGGGCCTTCTCTCCCATGGAATTGACCGAATCAAGAAAGTCTAATGCAGCTTGCTGGGTTAGTTCAGCCGCTTCTCTTTCAGCATCAATCTTATCCCCTTCCATAATTCGCTTCATGACCTCTTCTCTTACTTCTTCAAAAGTTACCACTTTTGGTTTTGTTTGTTCTTCCGAATTAGTTTCCAAGGTGGATAAGTTTACTTGCTCTATTTGGCTACTGTTTGTTTCGCTCTCTTTTCCTTTCTCACCAGTAGGCCCCTTAGCCCCAGTATCTTCCTTGATCGAATCGGTGGAGGGCACAGGAGGCAAAGGTTCGAAGAGCATCTTATTTCGTTCAAAATAAGATCGCATGCGCGCCTCATCCGGCTCAGTCAGGGAAGTATAAAAATCGCCCGACTCGAAGCTTACAACCGTGGCATATGTGCGGGCAGGTTGAACAAATTTTGCATCCATCTTAACTTCCTCGTGAAAAGATTCCAATTCGTCCCGCAAAACAAAAACAACTTTTATCGTGGATGAACTCGTTTGAAAGGAAGGGATTTTGGACGATAGCGTACTGCCTTCACTCATCAGGGAAAGAACATTACCAGAAATACTGCCCTTTACTCCAAGGGGGGAAGAATCCATGACCAGACTCAATGCTTTAAGGGAAGCCGATTTATCTTTACCAATCGATACAAAATACTTCGAACCGTTGGCTTCTTTACTGGAAGCAGTAAATTCAAAAGTCGCTTTGTAGCCACCCAGATCAATGGTTACATGCTCCCCTGAAGTTGGCTGAGCTTCGAGCATGACTGAAAAAAGGGAGGGTTCGTTGAAATCAAAATCATCAGAAGAAAGCGATATAGCCTCTGCATCCCATGCAAATTGATCCCGATGTAATTCAATTTCACCTTCCAAGTCTAGAGAATATCCTGAATTTGTAAAAATTCGATCGATCTGGTGGGCTCGGTAATGTTCGTAGAGGATGGCATCTACATCTCTCGGTGCAACCCCGCGGAATCTGGCTAGATTCTGGAAGGCATTCGATCGGTTTTCGTCATCCGCGAGCATAGGGTTCATCTGGTTTATAAAATTGTGGTAGAGAGAATTGATTGCTGGATCATTTAGCGCCAAAGGCAAAAAACCAAAATCCTCAGCCAAACTATCCATAATTAACTTCGCCCGGATGGATGACTCTGAAAATTCGTAGTCGTAATCACCGCTTCGAGCAATGGCCATCACTTTGACTGCATCCGGGAAATTTCGCCACGACTGCATGTAGCCAAACATGCTCTGCAAGGCTTCTTGATCAATTTTATCGCGATTTTCTGGCTGATATGCCGCTTGTAGTTGGGCCTGTAAGTTTTCAAAATATCGAACATCCGCTGCTTCTAAGACTTCTCGGGTCGGGCTGATAATCGCACCCAAGTCGGACGCGACCTTATTGGTAACCGACAGAACTCTCCTTTGTTCTGGATCATTTAAGTCGGTACCATAAAACTCTTTTTTCTCACGGTTGGGATCGGGCATGAAATCAAAGATCGAAGTTCCCTGGGAGAGGTACAGGACAAAAGAAACACAAACAACGATTAAGAGAAATAAGAAAACGGGTTTTCCTTTTCTGGAGATAAAATTTTGGAGGGCTGTAATCATGTAAAGCTTGCTGAAAAAAAGGTTATTACATTACTAAACTTAGCGAAGACGTCAAACTTTAGAC
Source organism: Opitutia bacterium UBA1276 (assembly GCA_002308735.1). Lineage (GTDB taxonomy): Bacteria > Verrucomicrobiota > Verrucomicrobiia > Opitutales > Seribacteraceae > Seribacter. The sequence continues at coordinate 17,267 of DBVA01000073.1, forward strand.
TTACTCGAAAAACCAATCTTTTTATTTCAATTTAAGCCTGGGGTTATCAGCAAAAATCAACGAACTCATCCAGCTCTGCCTCTTGGAACCATCTTTTCTCAAGAAAGGCCTCATCAGAACAATTTTCTTTAAAACTAAATCCCTAGATTCGTCGCCGGCCCATTCCAAAAAATATTTATAGGTCTCTAGGGCCTCATCTCCAAGGTCATCATTTCGATCGGGGGGCAGTTGGGTTACCACAACAAATCCCTGCCCTGCCTGCCTCCATTCACCGGACAAGGTAGATTTTGCCGCACCTCCCTCAACCATCGCATCTCCACCATCCTTAATCTTAATCCGCAACGGATAAGCCGCTTTCCTTGATGCACCCACATTTCTCATTAATAGAATCGGAGATCCATCTTCATTACTCAAGCCTTCCTTGGTTTGAAAAGCAAAACGAACCCCCCGCTTGATCAAAAAATATTCAGATGGGCTTTTGCCATCCTCAAAGCGAATGACTCTTTCGCCATCTCCCACTTCCCAAGTACCCGTTCTTTTAACCGTTTTAATTTTGGGATGGCTAAAAGTCATTTCAGCAAGCATCCCGTTTGGGGTTTGACGAAGAATCAAATCAATGGGGCTCTCGTTACTTGAGGTGATATACTTTCCCCTAAAAACTTCATGAACCCAATCCTTAATCTCTCCACTGTAATCTCCAACTGGAGACTGATTAGAGCAGGAAACAAAGCCAAGCAAACCAGCTAAAACTAGATTCCGTTTCCAGGCATTTAAAAGACAGACAAGCATAAACCTTACTGATTAATCACAGAAAGGGACAAATTCAACCATTTCCGCTTTGCTCTATTTCAGTCTTCTTCATTTCCCGGTGATATATGGAAGTTAAAAGTAGGAAACCAATCGAGAAAAACAAAACCCACCTTACTCCATTTCCATCTTGGTTAACAAAGGCCAGCTCCGCAGGAATAATTTTGGTATCTTCAGCCTTGAATCTTTCTACTGGGAACAACCTTGGTGCTGAGTCTCCCAATCTCCCAGGCCTATACTCATTGCGCTCATCGACTCTCTTGACCAAAATCAAGGATTCATTACCTTGATCGAAACGGAGGTAATCCTGCCAATTATGATAGTCATCCGGGCTTGTCTTACCGGTGCCAATAAATTGCCAGAGTTTTTTATCCCCTTCCTCCTTCGGGTTGATCTTGAATTTCCTAAAGCTCAGTTTAAATAAGCCTTCTTCTTTTTCCCACTCTCCAACCACATTTTGCCCACCTTTGTCATCATCGTCATATGCGGCGGGTACAATTCCCCAAGCTTGCCCACTCCAGACTCCCAAGCCTAATTGATAACTGTCCAAGATTCCATCGATAGAATACTCGGACCATGGCTTCGGCCAGAAAGTGGAGTAGAGACTGGTGAATAATGACCCCAATAAGCAGATTCCTCCAACCAGGCCCGTCATGTTACGACGAAATCGCATGGATTCTAGTTTCTCGGTAAGAGCCCACTCTCGCTCCCGCTTGATTCGAACCTCCTCATCATCAATTTTGGGTTCATTTCCACTATCCTCAACCTTCATGCCAAAATCAGATATGTCGACCATGCCTGGCATGGATTGCATCGAAACAGCAATGTCCGGAAAGCCCTCCTTGGAAGTCGCTTGGTTTGCCCATTCCAACCACTCACTCCATTCAGAATTAGATTGAGCTTTTTTCTTCTCGATGATCCAGAGGACTACTTTCCCGACTGCGAAAAGATCCCATGTCTCGGAGGGCAAGTCAGATGAAGGCTGCCCTTCGGGTCGAAAATAGGCGGTTTTCTCGATGGAATCTTGAACTTCAAGATTCGTGGTTACCACCGATGCGGCATCCTCTTCCTCACCAACCCCAACATAGGCTTTCATTTTCCAAAGTCCGAATTCGGTGGCCCAGGATTCATAATCTCCGTCTGAATTATTTTGAATAAGAATATTACTGGGCTTGAGATTACCATGCACCACTCCGCTAAGGTGGGCTCGGTTAATGCCTTGATGCAAACCGGTCATGATATCCAGAACGGTGTCTGGATTAATTTTTTCCTGATCATTTTCCATGAAATCGGCAAGCGTTCTTAGAGAAATTTCAATTTCTTCTTCCTCCTCCTGATCGGGTTCCACAATTTTTTTAACCTTGATCTTTCTGCCGTCCAACCAAGGATAATATGCCCAATGCTTCCACTTCATAACCCCGAATTTTTGAACGGGCCAAATACCTGGTCCTGCAAGTTGCTCCAGAGCTTGGCACTCCTGAAGAAAATAATCGCTGAAGCCTTTTCTTTCCGATACCTCTCGGGGAATGAGCTTCACATATACTTTGCTTCCTTTGGTTTCGCCTTCCGTCTCAACACTTTCATAACTCTGACCGCAAGATCCATCTCCCAACCAAGACTCGATACGGGAAGGACCAATGCGGGTACCAGAAGAAAGCATTTTACTAAAAAGTTATTTTTTGGAAGCCCAATGCATTAATCCCACTTCAATTTATTTCTCAATACCCGAAAATGAGAATGATTCATTTCCTCGAGAAGGGGGAAGGTAGAATCTGCAGCGGAGACCTCAAGGGGGAATTGAGGGTTAGGAGCAAAAACGGTTTGGCCATCGGCTGAGACTAAGGGCGGATCCGGGTTTTCACCCGCATGAATTCGCAAGGTAACTCCGCTGGGAAAGACCACGCTCCGACTGGTTAAGGTATGGGCAGAAATAGGAGTCATCAAGACAACCCTTGCATCCGGATGTGCGACAGGTCCACCAGCAGCTAAATTGTAAGCGGTTGATCCGGTTGGGGTTGAAAATACGATTCCATCGCAAGCATAGTCCGCAACCAGTTCGTCCCCTGCAAAAACTGAAAAACGAGCGAGACGACCATCGGAACCACTTTTGACAACTAAGTCGTTTAGCGCCAAGCGGTTCTTTCCAGAATTTTGCTTAAAGGATAAAAGACTTCGATGACAAACTTGATAAGCGCCATCGAAAATTTTGGGCATTTGCACATTTAACTGCTCGGGTGAAAAAGTGGCTAAAAAACCGAGCTTTCCATAACGCACACCCGCAACCGGCACCTTTTGGTCCACTGCTTGTTCCATGAGGCTCAACAAAGTTCCATCCCCCCCCATTACGAAACAAGCATCCGTTCCTTTAAGGAATCCCTCCGGTGCAGGAAATTCCTCCGTGATTACAACTTCTAATCCATGATTTTCAGCCAATGTTTTCAAATGTAAACCTGCATCCTCAGCACCTTCTTTGGAGGCATTGCTGATAATAGCTATTTTTCGGAGGGCTTGCATGTGATATAGGTGGTGAAAATTGCGAACAAATTCAATTTAGCCAAAGGAATAGAGAATGGTCAAGTATCCGTAATCCAAAGTAAATTGTGAAGCTGCAGAGTTTTTCCCTGTGATATGGTGATGAATGAACCTGCAGGGAGATGTTTTCGAAACCACTTTCGCTGCTTGGATACAAGTTTGCGAGTGGATAAATTAATCTTGGAGCCTAATTCCGCTTCTGATATCTCACCCCCAAGGCAAGCGATCGCTTCTCTGTAACCAATGGAAGCAGAAGCGGGACTGTTTTTAGAAAGTCCATAGTTCAGGATTTCTCGGGTTTCCTCCAGGAGGCCTGAATCTAACATTTTTTGAGTCCTTCTTGAAATTCTCTCCTCCAAGTCACTGTTCTCACGATCTAACCAGACTACTTTCTTATCGAATTGGGGATAGGGTTTAGGCAACTTCTGGAATGCATCCTTGAGCTCTTTAAGTGATTTTCCCGAAGCAATACAACGCTCGAGTGCCCTGATTACTCTTCTTGGGTTGAGCCTGTCCAAATCCCCAAGCCCTATCGGATTTAAGGCTAACAACCGATCACAAAGGGCATGCAAGCCATTTTCTTGATAAA
>DBVA01000075.1:0-2920 GCA_002308735.1 Opitutia bacterium UBA1276
CGATGAACTGATTGGACTTGGAGCGTTTAAGCAAAACCAAAAAAAATGGGATCGGGTCTGGAAAAATTTGAACAACCGGAATATGCCACCTGCTAATGTTCTCCAACCTTATGATCCCGAGATTTCCAAAATTTTAACCTGGATCGAGGAAGCCTCGTTTTCTCCCGACCTTGCCGAGGAGGATTCTGGAATCGCAAGCTTGCGAAGATTAAATCGCACAGAATATGAAAATACGATCCAAGACATTTTTGGGATCGAGATTGATGCCGAGGGTTATTTCCCTGCGGATGACACAGGGTATGGATTTGATACGATTGGTGAAGTACTCACCTTATCCCCCCTGTTGATGGAAAAGTATCTGGGGATGGCAGAGGTGGTGATGCAAAAAGTGTTAGGTCCGATTCAAGAGGAGAAAGATTCCCTACGATTTTTTGCAGAAAATATTGAGGGTGGCAGGCAATATGGAAACTTTCGAGTTTTGCCCCAGCTAGGAAGCTTTCAAATCAATCATACCAGTACCATAAAAGGAGAATACGAAGTCAAAGTTTGGGCCTCTGCAAGTAGAGCAGGTAATGAATTTGCAAAGATGCAGGTTCAAGTAAATAGCCAAGAAATCCAAACCTTTTCCATTGAATCTGAGTATCCAAGAAAATCCATTTATAGGTTTCATTTTCAGGGAAATGAGAATCAACGAAATCAGATTAGCTTAAGTTTCACCAATGATTTCTATGACCCTAAAAACAGGAATCCTAAACGGCGGGACCGAAACCTTTATGTGGAGAAAATCGAAATTTTAACCCCCAAAGGCTTGAACTTGTCTTTCAGAGAAAGTCGACTTCGACTGCTTGGAGAATCAGAGAGGCAAAATATCAAGGATCACCACGCCCTATTTTCCTTTAAAAAATGGCTGCCTAGAATTTATCGGACCGACTTAACCTCGGAGGATTTTACCAGGCATGAATTCTTCTTTCGAGAAATGAGGGCAAAAGGTCTATCGTCCATCGAAGCGGTAAGGCAGACTTTTAAAGCAGCATTAATTTCTCCCCGTTTTATTTTTCGAGAGGAGGCAATGGATTTTGAAAAGCCTGACAAAATCCACGAGTTTGCCTTGGCTCACAGATTATCCTACTTTTTATGGAGCTCCGTTCCCGATGATACTCTATGGGAATTAGCAAAGAATCAGGAATTAAGAAAAAATTTAAAAAAAGAATTTCTTCGCATGCTTTCGGACCCGAAGATAAATGCTTTCATTGAGAATTTTTCTGGACAATGGTTGCAGTTAAGAGATTTGAAACTGGCGACTCCCAACCCCGATCAGTTTCCTGAGTTTTCCGATTCCATTCGCGTTTCAATGGTTCGTGAGACGGAGGAATTTTTAAAATATTTACTGATGCAAAACTTGCCAGTCGGTACTCTCTTAACCGCGAATTTTTCTATGCTTAACCATGAACTAGCAAAATATTATGGACTACAGGGAAACTTCACGGAAGAGTTTCAAAGATTTGTTTTTACCGGTGAGGACCTTGCAAAAAGGGGTGGAATACTTACGCATGGTTCCATTCTTGCAATTACTTCAAATCCTACCCGTACCTCTCCCGTAAAACGGGGTAAATGGGTATTGGAAAATTTGTTAGCCGCTCCACCCCGAGAACCTCCACCTAATGTGACAGAATTGGAGGAACCGATTACAAAGGATAATCGTGTAATCACACTGAGAGAACAGATGGCTCAACACTCCAAGAACCCAATGTGCTATTCCTGCCACGCAAGCATGGACAATCTTGGGTACGCGATGGAGAACTTTAACGCGATCGGGAAGTGGAGAAAGGAGGAAGATGGGGTGCCCTTGGATGTTTTGGGAAAACTCAGTTCAGGAGAGAAATTTAATGGTGTTCAAGAACTGCAATACTTCCTGAAGAATCATAAAAAACAAGCAATGGTTCGCTGTATAATCAAAAAATTGCTGACTTATGGTTTAGGTCGTGGATTGACCTACAAAGACCGAGCCCTTGTCGATGATATCTTATCTAACTTTTCTGGTAAGGATGTTCTACTCGCAGATTTGTTGTTTGCGGTTATCAAAAGTGAATCTTTTCAGAATGGATATTAGCAGTATTTGCTTCTTTTGTACTGAATTTTATACTATAAATGGATAATCATAGAATGATAGGTTCACTCATTTCACGAAGGTCTATGTTACGGGGGTTGGGAGTCGCATTGGCATTACCTTCTCTGCGTTCTTTTGCCAGAACGGGTGCAAGTCCCACCATTCCATTAAGGTTGGGCTTCACCTACATTCCCAACGGTGTAATCATGGCTCAATGGCGTCCGGATAAAATGGGATCGCTCGGTAAACTTCCTGAGAGCTTAACGCCACTCCAACAATATACGGGAGACTTTCAGGTTTTAAGTGGCTTAAATCATGCCAAGGCTTATTCAAACGGAGATGGGGGAGGTGACCATGCTCGAGCCAATGCAACTTTCCTGACAGGTTGCCAGGCTAGAAAAACAGCAGGTAAGGATATAGAGATTGGAATTTCAGTGGATCAGATTGCTGCCAACGCCTTGGGTGATGACACCAAACTTCGTTCTTTGGAATTAAGCTGCGATGGAAATCGTAGGTCGGGTAAATGTGATTCTGGTTACAGTTGTGCATACCAATACAACCTATCCTGGAAAACGAAATCCTTGCCCATGGTACCAGAATCAAACCCCCGCTTAGTCTTTGAGCGGTTATTTGGACAATCAAGTACCCTTGTTGATCGAAAAAATCAGCTTAAAAGAAAGGCCCTTAATAAAAGTATTTTAGATTTTGCAATCGATGATGTATACAGCTTGCAAAATAAACTAGGGCGTGAGGATCAGGAAAAATTGAGCGAATACTTAACCAGCGTTCGTGAGCTTGAAAGAAGAATTGAAA
>DBVA01000075.1:3274-3590 GCA_002308735.1 Opitutia bacterium UBA1276
GATTACGAGGCTCATTTAAGAATGATGTTCGATATGATGGCACTTGCTTATCAGAGTGACTCGACCCGTGTAGGTTCCTTTCTGCTTGCTCATGATGGAAGCAATCGCAGCTTTCGCGATATTGGAGTACCAGAAGGCCACCATGCTCTTTCTCATCACAAGAATGATCCTGAAAAAATAAAAAAACTCGCGAAGATTGACCACTTCTATTCTGAGCAATTTGCATATTTCATTGATAAACTTTCGACCACCCAAGAGATAGATGGCAGTCGGTTACTTGATCACTGTATGATTGTATTCGGCGGAGGCATAAGCG
>DBVA01000004.1:0-520 GCA_002308735.1 Opitutia bacterium UBA1276
TTATTCCCTCGGTTTTTTTGAAGCAGGTTGGCTAGATGCTTTTATCCTATTGGCTTTTCTCCCCACTACCATTTCAAGCTCGGTGGTCTATACTCGTTACGCACATGGGGATGCTGATTTTGCTCTCGGACAGTCAACGATCTCGAATTTGATTTCGCCCTTTGTAGTACTTTTAGTTTGGGGCTGTTTAGAAGAGGAGAAACTTCGATTGACTGAAACAGGAGGGATGGAATTGGTAGCGGTTGTCTTTCCCAAAGTTTTTCTTCTCACCCTCTTGCCCTGCTTTTTAGGATGGTGGTTGTCTCACCACCCAAGCGTGCAAAAAGGAGTTCGTTCAAATGGGGGGAGTTATTTGAAATTCTTTCCCTCTGTAGGGATATCATGCCTGGTTTTCTTTTCGATGGGGCAGGTCATCTCTATGGAAGGACGGGAGACTTGCCTTGAATCCGCGGATGAATTACTTTTCCCATTGGTAGCAGGATGGATTATTCTGGTGTTTTTATCCCTGGTATGGAGCCGG
>DBVA01000004.1:816-16526 GCA_002308735.1 Opitutia bacterium UBA1276
GCGTGGAGCGACCATTTGAAAGAAGAGTGGCTATTCTTTTTTGCTTATCCCAGAAATCATTGGCGATGGGACTTCCCATGCTTCAGATCTTATCAGACGGATCAAATGCATCTTTTTCTTACTGGTTGATTCCTCTGGTCCTATTTCACTTCATTCAACTGCTCTTGGGTATCCCGTTGATTGGTTTCATACGAAAATTTGTTTAAATTTAACTTTACGAATTTGGCGCTTTAGGGTTGAAGGAAGCTGATTTTTCCGGGATGAAAGTCTGGTGATTTGCAAAAGTTTTAAAGAAAAGCAGAAAATGCGCAAGGCAAGCCGCTCAGCCGCTTCTATACTGGATCGCTTGTGTGCTGCCGTCAAACCGGGGATGAACACCCTTGAGATTGATGAACTTGGCGGTGATATAATGAGTGATTTCGGGGTTAAAAGTGCTTGTAAAGGATACCGCTCCGGGCATCGAATTTTTCCATCTTACACCTGCTTGTCTGTAAATGATGAAGTCGTCCATGGTATTGGTGTGAAGAATCGAGTTTTAAAAGATGGGGATATTATTTCGGTCGATATTTGTATCCGAGAGGATGGAATGATCGGAGATAATTGCAGAACGATTCCAGTTGGAAATATTTCTTCCGAAGTCGAAAGACTTCTCCGGGTTACTGAGGAGTCAATGTATGAAGGCATCAAGAAAGCTTTGCACAAAAACAGAGTGGGTGATGTATCCCATGCCGTTCAGAGCCATGTGGAATCAGCCGGGTTTGCGGTGATTACCAATTTTGTGGGGCATGGGGTTGGTCATTCTTTGCACGAAGATCCACAGATTCCAAATTTTGGCAAGACTGGCACTGGCACCAAGTTTAAAAAGGGCATGGCGATCTGTATCGAACCGATGGTCAATATGAAGAGTTCACAAATACGTATGGCTGCAGATGGTTGGACTGCACTTGCAGTTGACGGGATGCCATCTGCCCACTTTGAGCATACTTTACTTGTGGATGAAGAAAATGCGGAAATTTTAACTTTTCCCGATGGCTTTGAAAATGCGGATGATTTCATTTCTCACCGTATGGGATTAGCGGTTTAGGTATAATTTTATGCTCAAGACCTTAGCCGACAATGTATTTTCCTTTGATGTTGAGTGGATTCCTGACCCAAAGTCAGGGGAAATCCTCCACCACACCGAACCCGCAAGCGGACCCGGACAAGAGGCCCGGGCTGCTTTTGAAGCTTTGTGGGCCGGGGCTCGGAAGGAGAGTGATCCTAAAGATTTTCAACCCTACTTAAAAACAATTCTATGTAGAATTGTTTCATTGGCGGGGATTTTGCGGGAGGGTCTCCCAGGAGGTAGGGCAAGTTTGAAACTCGTTTCCTTGCCGGTTGATCCGAATGATGCAAGCAAGTCCTCCGAAAAAGTAATTCTTACAAGTTTCATGAACGCGGTTGGGCGCCGGAAACCTCAACTGGTTGGCTACAATTCAGCTCAGGCTGATGTGCCAATCATTGTTCAACGAGCAATTGTACATGGTTTACCCGGTCTGGGCTTCTCCGAAAGACCCGGGAAGCCTTGGGAAGGAGTGGATTATTTTGATGCTCGTAATTCAGAGTACAGTATTGATCTTGCAGATGCCATGGGGCAATTTAGGGATCGTCCTTCCTTGCACCAAGCCGCTACCTTAAGTGGAATCCCAGGCAAGATTGATGTAAGTGGTGATTCCGTAGCGGAAATGTGGTTGCTAGGAAAACTGGATGAAATTGTGGCCTACAATGAGTTTGATGCTTTTACAACTCACCTTTTATGGGCAAGGGTGGCCCATTTTTCAGGTTTGTTAAATGCGGAGCAATACCAAGCGGAGCAAGATTTGATTCGGCAACTTTTAGAGTCTGAAATTGCAGGTGGTAAGCAACATTTGGAGAAATTTATAACCGAATGGGATCGGTTACTGGCTATAATCCAAGCAGATTAAATCAAGAGCCTCGAAGATTTTTTGATTTGTCCGATTGAGGGAAATGTGGCGCAAGTGTTGTTTGCCCAAACCACCGAATGGTTACATAAAGCTATATAAATTATGATTACACAGGAAAAAGCCGAGGACGCCTTAGGGCGACTGAATCAAACGCGAGACCAATTGCTTTCCGAAATTCGAAAAGGAATCATTGGGCAAGATGAGGTCATTGAGGAATTGCTGGTAACTCTTTTGGCCAGAGGGCATTGTTTACTCACAGGGATTCCTGGATTAGGTAAAACCCTTTTGGTTAAGACGGTATCCAAATGCTTAAGCTTGGAATTTAAAAGAATTCAATTCACCCCGGATTTAATGCCGGCTGATGTGGTTGGTTCCGAAGTGGTCGACGAAGACCCGAGTAGTGGAAGGAAAAGCTTCCGCTTTGCACCCGGACCGATCTTTTCCAATGTCGTGCTTGCCGATGAAATTAATCGTACCCCTCCCAAGACTCAGGCGGCCCTTTTGGAGGCAATGGAAGAACGTCAGGTTACGGTTTCCGGTCAGACTCGTCCCCTGGATGCTCCCTTTTTCGTTTTGGCTACTCAGAATCCTATCGAGTTGGAAGGAACTTACCCCCTGCCGGAAGCTCAACTGGACCGCTTTCTTTTAAATCCCGTGATCCGCTATTTATCCCTCGAAGATGAAATTAAAATGGTGGGGGAAACCACCGGGCTTGAACGCCCTGAACCGGAGCCCGTTTTATCTGGAGAAGATATTTTATCTTTGCAGTCATTGACTCGCCAATTACCCGCTCCTGAGACCGTGGTCTCCTACGCCGTTCGTTTGACTGCAGCTTCCAGACCAGAAGTGGACTCTTGCGATGAATGGACAAGGAAGCGAGTTCGCTGGGGTGCTGGTTCTCGAGCCGCTCAAGCTTTGATCCTGGCCGCCAAAGCAAGGGCGTTATTGGACGGTCGACCGAATGCTTCCAGTGAAGATGTTAAGGTCATGTCGAAGTCTGCATTACGCCACCGAATTCTCCCAAGCTTTTTTGCTGAATCAGAGGGTATCGGTTCTGATGAAGTGGTCGATCATTTGCTTGATTCCGTAGCCGCGTAGGTTTTGTAAGGTGCCCAAAGCTGCGGAAGATTCGCTGCTCAGTCCGACTCATTTGAATCGGATAAATGACTTGTCTCTTCTTGCCCGCGTGGTCGTGGACGGTGCAATGCCTGGAATCCATCGTAGCTTGAGGCAAGGTAGGGGAAACGAATTTTTTCAATATCGTGCTTATGAACCCGGAGAAGATCTAAAGGTGGTGGACTGGAAAGTGTATGCCAAGCGCGATGAACTGGTCGCCAAGACTTTTCAGGAAGACACAAATTTCACGGTATTTCTTGTGATCGATGCGAGTGCATCGATGGGATATCAAGGGGAAGATGCTCCTTGTTCAAAATTAAGATACGCATGCATGTTGGGTGCATGTTTTGCCTACCTTTCCCACCGTCAGGGAGATAAGGTCGGGTTTTTTGGGTATGGAGATGAGACCCAGCAGTGGATTCGTCCGGCTTCAGGGAGCGGGCACCTGAAAAGGATTCTAACCGGAATTACTTCCCTGGAAGCTAAGGGTAGGGGAGAGCATGAAAAGGCATGGGATCAAGTGGCAAATGTCTTGCCCGGGCGTTCCATGGTGGTTTTCCTTTCTGACTTTTTAGATGCGGAGGATACCTTAACTAACCGAATGCGGTTTTCCTTATCATCCCATTACGAATCCTTGTGCTTGCAGATTCTAGACACGGAAGAAATTAATCTGCCCGAACAGGATGCCCTTCGTTTTACGGAAATGGAAGGCTCACGGGAAGTTTCAACTTCTCCGGATGCGATTCGTGAGGATTACCGGAGGGAAATGAATCGTTTTGTGGAAGGGCTTAAGGAAAAGATGAATTCGATATCTGCGGAATTTGAAACCTTTCACAGTGACCAAGACTTGGGGCATGGATTGCGTCGTTTCCTAGGAGCCCGGAATTGAGCAAAGTGAAATCCGAATTGAGAACCTGATGATTGAATTCGCACAACCTGCTGCCCTATGGACTGGCTTGGCAATTGGTTTACCTATTTTGGCCCATATGGCATATCAGACGGTAACTCAAAAACATGCCTTTTCTTCCCTGCGTTTTATTCGACCCTCAAGTATACCAAGAACCGGCCGCAAGTCTCCATCGGATTGGCTCCTGTTGCTACTCAGAATTTTGCTTTTCTTCCTGCTAACCCTGTTATTGGCAGATCCTTACTGGAAGGATGATGGGATCGCGTCGGAAGGTGGAACCGGTCGGCATGCGATGATAGCGATCGATTTAAGTCCCAGTATGGAAGGCTGGAATGGTCTGAATGAAGCGAAAGAAAAAGCTAAAAAGTTGTTGGAAGAGAATGATTATCAATACGGTTTAATTGGTTTTGGAGGCAAGGATCTGGAAGTATATCCTGTCGGAACCAAAAGGGAGCAATTGGAAGATGCAATCGAAAACCTTCAGCATGCATGGTTGAGAGGAAATGCCCAGGTTTTGATCGATGGAGTTGCCAAATCATTTGCCGAAGGTGTGGACGAAAAGCGATTGGTAATCCTAAGTGACTTTCAAAGCGGAGATTGGCAATCGGTTTACCGAGACCTCGCACGAGACGGTATTGATTTTGAATTAATGAAGGTGGGGGCGAATGAGTCCAATGGAGGGAGAAGTAAGAATCAAGGGATTGTAGAGGCAAGAGCGGTTCCAATTGGCTCAGATAAAATTCGTATCTGGGTGGTTGTTCGAAACTGGGCGGATGAAAAAGTTACCACCGAACTGAGTATGATCGCAGGTGGAGAGGAGAAAGAAAAACAAGCATTGGAGCTGAACCCACTGGGGTCGAGCCAAGCGCAGTTTATCTTGCCGGCCGGAGATTTCTCAAAGGCTACGATTCGTTTGCAAGCCGGAGATCGATACCCGTTGGATGATCAAAGAAGCCTCTGGCTAAAATCTCCCCCTCCCCGAAGGTTTGGATTTTGGGTCGGGAATGATAATCAAAAGGATACCTCTGAAGAGAAGGATTACCTAAGAACTGCGGTCCTCAGCTCTGGAGATAGTGGATGGAATCGTTGGGAATTGAATCAAGACTTTGCAGATGCATTAAGAATGGGTGACGAGAGCGTGAATTTGGAATTACTATTCGGACTGGGGTTGGGTGATTGGTTTGAGGCAGAGGGACTACCTGCTTTTATGCAATCCTTTCTTGATCGTGGAGGAGTTGCTTTGATCACTCCGAGCGAGCCTTTTTCTGCGTCTATTTCAATGATTAAGCAATCTGGTCTGTTGGATTTTAGCTTTTCAAAAGTAGTGGGTGGAGCCAGTCGGTCCGGAGAAGTTTTCAGAATTGCCGCGTTAGCAGAGGAGAGTCCTTTGAGCAAAATATTTTCCGGTAAAGCCTCACGTGATTTATACCTAACTTCCTTTTTTCGCTTTGGTGTATTAAAGGGTGTCGGAGACCCATTGAAGATCCCAATTAAGGATCGAAATGGACGCCCTCTCGCCCTTGTCCGGGATTATGAAAGTGGAGGGAAGTTGGTTTTTCTTTCTTTCCGGGTGAATCCCAGATGGACTGACCTTCCTTTGAGGAACTCTTTTCTTCCCATGCTTATGGAACTGGTACAAAAAGGGGTTGGTTCGGGAAATACCAGGACCTGGCCAGTTTTAGAGCCTGGGGATACTTGGTCTGGGAACGAAGTTTTTGTGGCTGAAAAGCCTGGGACTTATCGATTCGAGGATCAATGGATTGAGGTCGTGCCCTCGATTGCAGAATCTTCTCCTCAAACTTATGGACCCCAAGAACTTGTGGATGCTCTGGGAGGAAGGCCCAAACTTTCTAAAAACATCAATTCAACCGATTACCTCAAGGATAAGACTGATCGGTCACTATGGTTGTGGTTTGCCATCGGGGTATCAATCCTCTTGATTATAGAAATGATCTGGTCAAGACCAAATGTAACGCAAACGAACAAGGGAGGTATGCAGGATGCCTGAATTCCTTCGTAAACTTCGTCAAGAGGTTCGTTTTTTTATCTTTTCCCGTTACCTTCTGGCCTTAGTTTGTGGGCTCTTGGCTTGGCCAGTTTTAATTTATCTGGTTGATCTATATGATCTTTTCTTTCCGATTATGGAAAAGAATGCGGGTAACTGGGTCCAGGGACTGCTTTCTATGGTTGGACTCCTAGTATTTGCAATCCTGATCTATTTCTGGATTAGGAAGCCGAAACTGAACCGGTTGGCTCAGGATGTTGAATTTGCTAATCCCGAATTAAAGGACTCGTTGAATTGTGCGGTCGAGTTGCAGGAAAAAGCGAAGGAGCAGGAGTTATCCTTCATGGAGAAAAGAGTCTTACAGGTTACCAATCAAAAAATTTCCGAGATTGCATGGGGTAAAGGTACTCGTCCCTCCGGCAAGTTTTGGTCTTCCCTTGCTTTCGGTTTGATTTGCGGTGGGGTTTTTACGGTCTGGAGTTTTGAGTCCAGTCCGATTCGTAAAGCCATCGATGCGGTTTCTGAAGAACCTGGTTTGTCTGTTTTTACATCCAAGTCTGGAGACACTATGAAGGAGATATTTCAAGCCACGGATGAATTCAGTAGGGGATCGGATATTTCTATTTTTGCAGATGTAACTCGCGGTCACCGCGGCGAGAAAAAAGCATCGATCGAATTCCTGGAAAAGGAAAACCAGATTACCATGCTAGGCATGCTTTCCACTCCCACCTTAGGTCGCTTTGAATTTGTGGTTCCCTCCCTGGTCAAGCCCTTCAAATATCGAGTTTTTACCCCCAGTATTGTCAGTGATTGGTACAACCTTAAACCATATGACCCTCCAGCGGTTAAAAAGGTTGAATGGAGTATTTTTCCTCCTGCTTACATCAAGCAGGAAAATTTCATGCATTCTGACTTTGGGTATGTCCGAGCACCTGAGGGTAGCCGGATTGAGCTCAGTTTGGAGGTATTTGATTTGCCCCAAAGAGTCGGGGCGACCTTGGCCGCCAGTGATGGAAATCATAGCTTGGAGATGGGCAAAGATGGAAAATTTCAATTTGCTTTTACTTTAGGTGAAGACTGGAAGGGACGGTTGCGGTTGGAAGACTTGGACGAACCCGGAAGGGCACCGACCGTATATGATGCGATTTCTTTTTCTCCCATCCCCGACGAACCTCCAGTTGTTGAAATTACCGAGCCTGCGGAGGATTTACAACTGCCCGCAGACGCTCAATTTTTGGTTGAAGTTTATGCTTCCGATGATCATGGAATCGCGGATGTCCGAATCAATATTTCTCATGCAGGTGAGAAGACTGAAAAAACAATCTTTATCAACCCGGTAGAGCAAGAAAAGACTCAAACTTATATTTTTGACTTAAATGACCATGCCTTGGCCGTCGGAGATGTTCTTACATACATGGCATTAGCCTTGGATAACAAGGAACCCGAAGGGCAACTAGCTCGTTCCGAGATTTACTTTATCGAAGTCTTGCCTCCCGAGGGGAACGCTACCGAGGAGATGGATGGTGAAGGAGAAACTGCGGAAACTAAAGAGATTCCTATCCGGGATTTCATCAACAAATCCAAAAAGATTATTCGGTCCACCTACGATGCCATGCTTGAAGATGATGAGGTCCAGTTTGAAAAACTAAGCTTATCCATTGCCACACAAGCTTTAAGTTTAAAGCACGAGATGACTAAAGTTTTTGACGAGAATGAAGGTATGTTTCCCGTCGTCGATGGTATTGATCTTGGTGAACTCTTAAATGAAGCCACTTACCATATCGAACAATCCGAGATTTATGCCGGAGATTTACTACTAGAGGAATCCCTGGAACCTTCTGAGAAAACACTCCGTAAATTAGTTCAGCTTTATGCATTGCTCCAGAAGATGAACAAGAAAAAAATGAAGGGGAAGGGTAAGAAACCATCTGAGTCTGACGGAGAAAGTGAAAAGCCAAGCGAAGAAAAATCAGAGGAACCTGAGGACTTAGCCGAGCAACTCAACCGTATGGCCGAAGACTTGAAGAAATTGGAAGACTTGGAGGCCCGTCAGCAAGAATTAAATAAAGATATTGGGAGAGCAGCAGGGCAAGGAACCAGGGGGAAACCGAATCAAAACTCGGCCCAAGATCAGGAAGATATTAGGCGAGATCTATACAGTTTGGAAGATGATTGGTATAAAAAGTCCGGAAAACTTGGGGAGGTTGCAAAACTCAAGCAAGCCGGAGATGAAATGAAAGAAGCAGCCGGTGATCTACGTCGGGATGAGCCCCGGGAAGCACAGCCTCATGGTGAAATTGCCGAGGAGGTTCTGGGTAGTGCGATTTTGGAATTGGAGTCGAAAATGGCCGCACTTGCTGGTAATATGGTTGATCAATTAAGCGAGGGTGCTTCGGGATTATCGGAAAATCAAAGAGAGCTGCAAGGGGAAACCCAAGGTGCAAGTCCAGGCAAAGGAGATGCTCTTAAGGAAGAACAAGATGAGCTTAATTCTGCGGCCCAAGATCTTCTTGATAAAATCGACGAAATGGCTCGTTCCCTTGGCAAGTTTAATGAAAACGCGATGGAAGACCTGCTTAAAAGTACCCGCGAATCTAGGAGTGAAGGTATAGAACGTTCGGGCAAGCGTGCCTCCAATTCTTTACTCTATGAGAATTTTCCTTCCGCAGAAAAAGAAGAGGGCAAAGTTGCAGAAAATTTGGAAAAACTTCAGGAGGATTTGGAAGGCGTGGCCAATAAACTCCGGAATTTGGGTAATGATGCCCTTCGTGAGTTAGTAGAGAAATTAATGAAAACTCAGGACGAGTTGCCTGGTATGGGTGCCCAAGAAATGAAGGATTCGGCGGAAGAAATTGCCAGTGCCTTGGGTTCCTTATCCCAATCCAAAAAAGATGAAAGGCTACAAAATATAACTCAGTTCTTCGAACAGGTTGCGATCAGTGAAGACCCGACCCCTTCCAAATCAATGGCATCGGCAGCGATTACGGAAGCACTTCAGTTGGCTGAGCAATTCTTTTGGAAAGAAGCCAAGGATAATTTACTTCGTCGCAATCAAGCGACTTCTTCTGCTCCTAGTCGCTATAAAAGACAAGTGGAGGAATACTTTCGTCGTATTGCCGAAGGAGATTAAGCATGGGTTTCGATTGGCCTCTTTCACCTTTATGGTTGGTTTCATTATTTGTTTTAGTTACCATTGCCATATGGATTCATTCTAGGGCTCTCTTAAAATCTACTCTTGCTGGATTGGCTTGGCAGTTGATTGTGCTTCGATCTTTGGCGGCCATTTTATTTCTTATTTTAATCTCCCGTCCCTTTATCACCACTGAGGAACCGGATCCATCCAGGATGAAACTTCTTGTCCTTTCTGATCTCTCCGGAAGTATGGACGCTCGAGATGATCGGGATAGTCCCCGGAGGATATCCAAGGTTCAGCCTTTTTTAAGTGTTCAGAAGCAAGAAAGCTGGATTAATAAAATGCGAGAGAAATATGGGAAAGTGGATAGCATGGGCTTTTCTGATGATTTGAAGCGTTTAAATTCCAAATCATGGAGCGAGACAGAGCTTGGCAAAAAGACTGCCTTAGGAGATGCTCTGCATGCCAGTTTATCTTTGGAACAGGAAGAAAGAAAAACCGGAGCCGCTGTGGTATTTTCTGATGGTTTAAACAATCAGGGCCGTTCCGTACTAGAGGTTGCAAAAGAATATCGAGCTAAAGCTGTCCCGATTAATGTGGTTGGAGTGGGGAAAGAAATGCTTCGTGGAGACCTGCGGGTTTCATTCACGGACCGGAAGCCGGTTGCGGTTGCAAAGGAAGAACTTTTGATGAGTGCAGAAGTCGAAAATTTATTCGATCGCAGCATATCAACCGAGTTGTTGTTTTTCATGGGTGATCAAGTTTTAGAGACCCTTCCACTCGATTTGAAAAAAGGGGAAAAAAGAAAAATTATGCTTTCCCCACAAATACCAAAATTTGCAGGTCCTAAGCGGTATCGTCTTTCACTAAAAACTCCTGAAGGGGATTCGGACCCTTCCAACGATTCTGATTCCCTGCTGGTCTTAGTTAAGCCACCGGAACAATTTACTGTTTTGTATTTATCAAACCAAGTCAGGCCATTATATTCTTTCATCAAGAGAGTTCTTGGAAATGAGGAGAGGTTTGATCTGAATTCACTTATTCGGTTGGGAGAGAATGTGTTTCATGCCTTTGGTGAAAAAGTGAGGCCAAATTATCCAACGGATCCAAATTTTTGGATGGATTTTGATGCCATCCTTTTAGATCTCGATGCATTATCCGAGATGAATGCTTCAGTGGTCAACTCCTTGAAGGATTTCGTGCAGAAGCGTGGAGGTGGTCTTTTAACCTTTGGTCCTTTGGGCGATGGGCGCGAAAAGTTGGGGGGGTTATTACCTGCCAAGGAAGTAGAACGGATTTTGGCGAAGGATAACCTCTCTTTGAAAGTGTATGAGGAACCTTTGTTTACCCCCAAGGATAAGGTGCAGGAAATGAGGCCATTTATACCGGACCGTTTACCGGGATATTTTGTAAGTGAACAAAACAAAGGAGCTCGAGGTGTTGTGGTATCCAGAGCCAATGGGAAACCTGTTTTAACCGTCCAAGCTTATGGTGCGGGGAAAGTGGCTTACTGGGGAGTTCCTGACGATTGGCGTCGTGCCATTTCGGATGAGAAAGGAGCCGAGGATTTTAGAAAGTTTTGGCAATCCTTAACCCAGTGGTTGGGGGAGGGGGGAGAAGAACGTTTGAAGATCGATGAAAGCGAGGATGTTCTTCCCCGTGGAATGGATGCAGTTTTAAAAGTGGAGGCATTAAGTGCGGACTTCGAACCCGCTTTGGACGCAATGGTTCGTGCTGATATAGAGGGGCCGGAAGGGTTTGCAAAGACGATACAATTATATCCACAAGGAGCGGTAGCTGGTCAGTATAGCGGTTCCTTTCGGCCCCATTTACCCGGGGCTTATGAAGTTAAATACAGCTTGGATTTCCCGGATGGAGAAGAATTGAAAACAGAAACCTATGTCCGGGTTTCCGAGACAGGAGAAGAATCAAAAGATTTATCCTACGCGGAGCGCGAACTTAAGATGCTTGCGAAGTTGACTGGAGGACAATTCCTCCCAATCGCTGAAATGAATGAAGCATGGGAGCCTACTTTCGCTAAATCTATACCCACCCTTCAGCAGAGAGCAAGCTTGGCAGAGGTTTGGCCAATTTTTATTCTGATCTTTTTGGCTGCGGGTTTTGAATGGGTTATCAGGAGGCAGGCTGGACTAAAGTGAGTTATAAAGTTAATATTTTTACTTTGTTTCTCTTGACCTGCTTGCTTGCTATTTTGGGTCAGGCTTTAGGGGATCAACCACTGAACGGGATTCCCTTGGCAATGGAAAAAGCTGGCCTTAAAGATCAGAACGATAGTGGTCCCATCCCTCCCGTTCGAACTTCACAATCTCAAACCATCCAAAAAGCAGGAGAAGATTTGAGACAGGGAGAGGAGGGTGTCCGAATTGGTGCGGCAAAATTGCTGGGTAAATATCCTGGGACGACCTCATCCATCTTGCTTGTCGGTGCCTTGGATGATTCAAGTGCTTTGGTTCGGAGAGCATCCATTGTATCTCTCGCGGAACATTCAAGTAATGGCTATCCATTGTTCGACCGATCTTTACTAGAAAAAGTTTTTTCTAAGATTGCAGATCAAGATGTTGAAGTACGGCGTGAAGTTTCGGCAATGATCCCTCGCCTTGTTGGTGGATTGATGCGGGCGAAGATGGAAATGATTGAAATCAATGGTCGCAAGGTTTATCAGAGCTTGCCCGCCAGTTTGAGGCCGGACCTTTACACTTTAGCCCTCGAGGCGTTGCTGGATGAAGACGCGATCGTCCGACAGAACCTCTTAAAATACTACCAGTACCTAAGAATTTCGATGCCGGTTTCAACCTTTGTGAAATTACTTAACGATTCAGATCAAGGCGTGCTATTAACAGCCTTAAGCAGGGTTTCTAGTAACGCCAGAGATTCACGAATTATAGGACGAATTGAAGAGCTTGCCCTTCATCCCAGTCGTGGAATCAGGTTGAAAGTCGTGGATGTTGCCAGAGATTGTAATCGTTATGATTCTAGATACCGTGGCGTTTTGCGGACTATGACTGGAGATTCTGATTTGGAAGTGGCTTCCATGGCGGCAGTTGAATTAGCCCGTTTAGGAGAGCGATTACCCTCTCCCGTCTTGGAAAAAATTAAATCTTACTTGCTCAATGCAAGAGGAATGACTGCCCAAGTAACTACCATCCTTTATGCCATATCTGCGATGGGTCAGGACGGGGTTGAAATTTACCGGGTTTTAACCGATCATAGTAGTTCGAGAATGAGAACGGTTGCATGGCAGCGTTTGATGGGCTTGACCTCCGGTTGGAAGGACCCAAGCCTATGGCTTGTTGCAATGAAAGATAAAGATAAGGGTGTGCGAGAGGCGGTATTAAATAATCTTCGTGGCCGAGTCGGGGTTTTAAGCTTGGAGCAAATGAGGGCCTTGGTTACCAGCTCTTATTCGAATGTGCGAATTTTTGCTGGCCAGTGCCTGATGACCGCTTCTGCTGAATCTGTTCAAGAGTTTGGCTTTGAATTATTAATTGATGAGAACGAGGTTGTTCGTTCCACCACCATTCGTGCCATGGGTGTTCGTAAATCCCCCGGTTGGTTGAAAGTAATGGCTCGGTCTCTGCTGGATGATCACTATGCGGTACAAAGAGCAGCCATGGACTCGCTCATCACTGACCGTAAGGATGGGGTTCCAGTCTTACTCGAACATGTAGCCAAGTATCCAACCAACCAAATTAATTCTTTGGTCAGGGCAGAACTACAAAAAATGGGATTTCAACCATGAATATAGTGAGGATTTTTATTTTATTTCTGTTTACGATTTCGTGCCTTGGAAACCTCTCTGCCCAAGAGCCTCGGGAGCTTGATGGGGGTGGGGTTCGGGTTCTACAACTCATGAGGGTTGAGAACGGAACCAGAAGGTACGCGGATGCACTGCCTAGTTTGTTGAAAATGTTAAACGAGCAAACCTCGGGTCGATTCGATGTTGATCCTCTTTACATCTCAGAGCTTACAGATGAACGACTTTTTGAGAATCCGATTCTCTACATTAATTGTGATGATCAACCGAACCTGGAATTTCCACAGGAGGAGAAAGACGCTTTGAGGCGCTACATGGAACAGGGCGGGTTTGTCTACTTGGACGCCGGAATCAAGGCTTCTTTCTTGGGAAGAGATTTGGGGCATAGTTATGCCGCATGGGAAGAAAGACCCGAGGTCCGGGAATTATTTTCTCAGGTTTATCCAGAAAAATCTTTTTTACCACTTCCCCGAAATCATGAAATTTTTCGGACTTTCTTTAAAGGTTTACCCAAGAATGAAGATTTGAAGATCAAGCAAGACCAAAAGAGGCTCCCTGAGACTGTCTTAACCTTTGTCGAGCAAGAGAAATGGCCCCAAGGAACTTATTCTTTTGTTGGACTTAAGGTAAAAGGACGATTGGCCTGTGTGGCCTCTCCTATTTGTGCAATGGGTTGGGGGAAGGATGAATTTGGGGCTTGGATTCCTCCCATTTCTTTTCGGATTCGTGAGTCCGCTGAAAACTTTGATCAGGAGCTCAAACTCGCCTCCTTTGCGGGGAATACTTTTGAAGTAACTCGAGAGGATGGATTGAAGGATGTTATTTATTCGGTCGAGGGACAGCGGCCGCTTTGGGTCCAGGAACCCAATGGAAGGTGGAGGATTTTTAAGTATTATACGGGTGAAGAAATAAGTAATTATGCCCATGCTTTTTATGCCCGCTTGGGTATGAATGTTTTTCTTTATGCTTTCCTCAATTGAATGGATTGGTTTTGCTAAGAGTCCATCGTGAACGATTTTAAATTTCCAGATCCACCAGAGCCCCAGGACTTGCCTTGGTACCGCCGAGTCCCTCCGATGTACTACTGGTGGGGGGGGACCGTGCTCTTTTTAGGTGTCGCTATCATTTGGTTGCCTTCTCAATGTGTGCTCAATGATTTAGAAGTTCCTGAACGGGGTAATCCTGAAGAAAATGCATACAACAACTTAAACCAAGAAAAAGATTTGGAATTTCGTGAAGATGGACTTTGGTATGAAATTAAGTCTGAATCTCCATTTACCGGATTTGCTGATGCCTATCATCCAAACGGTCAAATTCGTTCCAGAACCAAGGTGAAGGACGGACTGGCTTATGGTTTGATTCAGGAGTGGGATGAAAATGGCACCTTGCTTGGAACTCTGTTTAAAGACGAGTTCCAATGATGAAGAACTGGTTTTTCCAGAGTCTGGCTCTGTTCTTATCGATTACTTCAACATGGGGAAAGGTTTTGCCCAAAGAGGAGATCACTTTGATTCTTTCAGAATATACTTCATTGGAGCAAAAAATAAGTGAGCACATTAAATTAAAGCCTAACGCAGTAGAGTTATTCTCCCGGCGCGGGGATGCCAGAATGTTCTTAGGAGATTTTGGTGGAGCACGGAAGGATTATGAAAAAATGATTCAATTAGAACCCTTACTGGAAGTGTCACATTGGCGTTTGGGAATCACATATTTTTATCTCGGCCTTTTTAAAAAAGCGGCGCATCAATTTGAGATATATCATCAGCATGATGCCGTGGACCGCGAAAATGGAATTTGGAGATTCATGTCACAAGTTCAGCAAAGTGGGGTCGTTGAAGCTCGCCAGAATTTAATAAAATATAAACAAAGTGACCGCCCCCCGTACCCTTGGCTCTACGATCTTTTTAAGGGTGAAATACAACCCCCAGTATTATTTGCCCGAATTCACCAAGCGAAATACCCGAAGGCTTATCACTCAAGGGTTCTCTTCCATGCCTATCTATATGTTGGTATTTACTTGGAGATGGTCGAGGGAAAGATAACCGAGGCGGAGAAGTATTTAGCACAAGCAGTTAACAATGAATACGGAAGGACAACCGGTACTTATATGTGGCAAGTTGCCCGAATTCACTATCAGCAAATCCAGAAGCATGCTCTAATTAATTTGCCCCGATAAGCGGTAAGGTTTTCCTTTGAAAGAAAAGGGTGGGGCTTCACTTGGGATAAGTTTTCATGCGGGTGTGCATCACCGATGCAGCAAGTAAGACTGGAGCAAACAGGTTCAGTACCGGGATCATCCAAAGACAGGTAGCAAAGGCTCCATTTTGAAAGTAGGATTCATTTTTATTCTCTTTGTCCGGGCGAATTCTAAAAGCCAACAGTTGCCCATATTCTTTTCCCAGAAGGTAGCCATTTATACAAACCTGCATCGCAATTCCAATCGGGGGGATGAACCACCCAATCAGGTAAAAAGGAAAAGCGACCATGTTAATCAACAAGCTGAAGCAAATAAAACGTATAGAGAAAAGAATTCCTACAGGAATGGAAGGAGCGGGAAGCAGTTCAAGATCTGGATAGTGGTGAGCCTTGACTGCTTCAAAGATATCATCAATGAAAATTCCCAGAAATGCAGCATGTATTCCAGCAAAAGCAAAATATCCAAGTATCAGGATGAACCCGGTTCCAATGAACAACAAAACCATTTGTAAAATACCCTCGGTATCGCCAAACCAATTGGTTAAGGTTTCAGAAAAGGAATCAAGCACCCAGTCAATGGTATTTGCACCCAAGATTAAAAATGCCAGAATGCT
>DBVA01000004.1:16913-17583 GCA_002308735.1 Opitutia bacterium UBA1276
AGAAAGCAGGAAAGATTGAATCATTATACGGGTGTTAAACGGGGGGTAAGATCGAAGGATGCGAATTTTTTTATCCAAAAGCAAATTTTTCCGATGGACAAATTGTAAACCACAACCATAACTGGTTGTGTGGATAGGATAAAAGGGATCAATGGCTGATCACAATTATACGGCGGACAGCATCAAGTCGCTCGACTGGAAAGAGCACATCAGGCTTCGTCCGGGCATGTATATTGGCAAGCTTGGTGACGGATCTTCAGATGATGATGGTATTTATGTCTTGCTGAAGGAGGTCTTGGATAACTGCATTGATGAATTCGTCATGGGCTTCGGTAAGCAAATAGAAGTCGATTGTGATGGCTATATCGTTACCGTTCGAGATCATGGAAGAGGGATTCCTCTGGAGAAATTATTGGATTGTTCCTCGAAAATTAATACCGGAGCAAAATACGACTCCGAAGCTTTTAAAAAATCTGTGGGTTTAAATGGAGTCGGAATCAAAGCAGTGAATGCTCTTTCGAAAACATTTAATATCCAGTCATTCCGTGATGGAGATACCCGTAGGATTGAATTCTCGTGTGGTGAACCCCAGGAAATCGACAAAAAAAATAAGAAGACGCAAGAGGAAAACGGAACCTTTATTTCATTCGTTCCGGATGGTTCGATGTTT
>DBVA01000053.1:0-15062 GCA_002308735.1 Opitutia bacterium UBA1276
TCAATTGCCTGATAAATCTTGTGACTTAGTAACGGCTTATCGGTGCCTAGAGCAGTTTGAAAAGATTGATGTCGTTCAAAGAGGGGTTCGCGAGAATGGAACCAAGGTTTATTGCCTGGGACACAGCCATGACCATCATCACCATCTTACTTGCAGAGGCTGCGGAAAAACGGAAAGAGTTGATTTATGTATGGCTAAGGAGCTTGAAGAAGTTGCCACAGGATATGGATTTGTGGAGATTAGTCATATCATGGAAGCCTTTGGATTATGCCCGGAGTGCAAATGAAGAATGGTGCTTAGCTTCCAAATATTTTTCCAATTCCTGCCTTACATCTTCCTTGCAACCCACTGCTTATACTGTTCATTTTTACTTAGCTGATGAAAATCCTCTTTTTAATTTTTACCTTTCAGTTTTGCTTGGCCTTACCTTTCCTGTTCCCTTCTGAAGATGAAGAACATAAGATTAGGAATGCTATGCCTGAGAAAACAACGGTTAAGCCCGCAAAATTGCACAAGGCCCTGATCTATTCTCATGCTAGCGGCTTCAAGCACTCCTCGATACCTACAGGAGCGAAAGCACTCAGAATAATGGCCGAAAAAACCGGGGTATTTGATGCCACCTTCACAATAAAAACCGAAGAGTTCACCAAGAAAGGCTTGGCAAAATATGATCTGATCATCTTCAATAATTGTACTCATATCCAGAAGGCTTTCACTGAAGATTCCCAGCGAAAGGCAATTCTTGATTTCATAAAAGATGGCAAGGCTTTTGCCGGGTTTCATTCGGCATCAGATGGAGGAATGCCTAATTGGCCGGAATACACCGAAATGATTGGAGGATGTTTTGCAGGTCATCCATGGGGCGCAGGCGGAACCTGGCCTTTCTTTGTGGAAGATAAAAAGCATCCAGTAAATAGAGCCTTCACCGAATCAGAGTTTAGTTTTTCGGACGAAATTTATCAATACAAAGGATATGACCGGTCTAAACTACGTATCCTGATTGGATTGGATTCTATAAAAACGGATAAGAAAGGGAATTCAAAAACAAATGATTATCCTGTTTCATGGGTTCGTTCCTATGGAAAAGGAAGAATTTTTTACTCCAACTTCGGCCATAACAAAGCAACCTGGTGGACACCCTTCATGTTGCAACATTTTCTCGATGGTATACAATGGTCTTTATTTGATCTTGAAGGTCCATCCAATTCAATACCGCAAAAGATATAATTTACCGATTTTAACCCTTGAAACTCTCAACCCACAAAAAACATTAAATGAAAGAACCTGAACAACTATCTCGTAGAAAATTTATTGGATCAAGCGCACTTGCCGGAGTCGCAGCTAGTTTTCCTTATGTAGCCAGAGGCGAAGCCTTGCAGAGTGACACCATCCGGGTTGCTGCGATCGGGCTCGGAGGTCGTGGAACCGGTGCGATCGGGCAGATTCTAGACGCGCCGAAGGATCTGGAAAGTCAAAAAGGAATTCGTTGTAACACTAAACTAGTTGCAGTAGCAGAAGCTTTCCCTGAAAAAGCGACCACCAAATTAGCTGCTTTTAAGAAAAAGTATGGAGATGACCGTGTGGATGTGGAAGGTAGAATTTTTGGCGGTCTGGATGGATACAAGCAGGCAATCAATGAGGATGTTGACATGGTGGTCATTGCAACTCCTCCTGGTTTTAAACCTCAGCAGTTTGAATATGCGATTAATCAAGGAAAGAAAGTTTTTATGGAAAAACCGGTAGCTAGTGATGTTGCTGGTGTCAGACGAGTTTTGGAGTCCGCTAAATTGGCAAAAGAAAAAGGTCTCTCTGTGGGTATCGGCTTACAGCGTCGCCACGAAGAACGTTTTACGGATTGCGTGAAGCAGCTCCAAGATGGAGTTATTGGAGACATTAACCTTTTGAGGGTTTATTGGAATGGGAATTCAATTTGGCATCGTGCTAAACAGGAGGGCATGACTGAGATGGAGTACCAAGTAAACAATTGGTATCACTTCACTTGGGCGTCCGGGGATCAAATTTGTGAGCAGCACATTCATAACCTGGATGTGGGTTGTTGGATCAAAGGGATGTATCCAGTTAAAGCAAACGGAATGGGTGGAAGTGAAATGCGCATGGGCGGAGACCGTACATTATCCCAAATTTTCGATCATACAGCAGTGGAATACACCTTCCCGGACGGAACCAAGATGTATAGCCAAGGTCGCCATCTTAAAGGTGGTTGGTCGCATGTTGCAGAATATGCTCATGGCTCCAAAGGAACTTGTTCCGTTGCCCGATTTATCGAGCCTTTTGAAGGGGATGCAATTCGTATTCGTGGAGCTGGGGGAGGGCATTACCAGGAGCAGAAAGACTTGATCGAGGCTCTTCATAAAGGAGTGCCATATAACGAAGCCGAATATGGGGCGATGAGTACATTCACCGCAATCCTTGGGCGTGAAGCTTGTTATTCCGGGAAAGAAATTGAAGCAGAGGAATTGATGGAAAAAGGACGCGATTATGCCCCCGGAATTGATGACTACACCTTTAGCTCCACACCACCTGTGGTTCCTGGCGAAAATGGCGAGTATCCTGTTCCGGCACCCGGTATATATCGTCCATTCGCATAATCTAAATCTTAGCCTCTCGAAGAAAAATCTCTGAGAGGCTTGTACGAGAGAATTATTTAGGATAGTTGAATATGGTACATTCGCGTCAATAAATTCTTGTAAACTCAAGCTTTGAATTCCTAAGTTCTTTAAAATTTTCTACGAATGATACTAGCTGACTTGGCCATATTAAAGGCAATAGAAGAGGGCGATATTTTGGTTGAGCCCTATGACCGAAATTGTTTGGGAACGAACAGTTATGATGTCCATTTATCCAAATACCTTGCCTGCTACATCGATGATGTGATCGACGCTAAAAAGCATAACCAAGTAGAACATTTTGAAATTGCAGATGATGGAATCGTGTTGCTACCAGGTAAGACATACCTTGGTTCAACACTGGAGTATACTGAAACCCGAAGTTTTGTTCCCTTTCTTGAGGGGAAATCCAGCGTAGGTCGACTGGGTATTGATATACATGCGACTGCAGGGAAGGGAGATGTTGGATTTTGTAACCATTGGACTTTGGAGATTTCGGTTTCTCAACCGGTTCGGGTATATGCAGGTATGCCGATCGGCCAGTTAATCTATTTTAAAGTGGAAGGTGAGGTGGAAGTTGATTATCAGTCAAAATCTTCTGCTAAATATAACCAACGTACACCGAAGCCAATGGAGTCGATGATGTGGAAAAATCAATTTTGAGTGACGGAGAATTCATTACACCGAGAAATCATTGAATTGCATGCCCAAAACCCTCATTGCAAACAAAAGCTTGAGGACTTTTCTCGCCAAGGCTTCTTTCAAAGTGAAAAAACAGGCAACCAATGTGATCTTCAGTTGCTTGTAGTTAGTGGGGTGATTACCCAAGTGGGTTATCATTTACAGGGCTCGGCTTTAGCTACTGCGGCGGCTTCATTATTGGCTATCGAAATTCAAGGGATGAACACGGCAGACGCCAATAGATTGGCCCAACACATTGTTCTTTACTTGATGGATTCAACCGATGATTCCTTACCAGGTGATCTTTGTGTATATGAATCGATCCGTCGCTTCCCCGAAAGGTTTGACTGTGCATTACTCCCTTGGAGGACTTTATTAATAGCGTTGGAGGAGTAAAAGGCCTCAATACGAACGGCCTCGATAACCCCCGCCATAAGAATTTTTGGAACCGTATTGATTCCAGCCTCGGTTTGATGCTCTCCCCGGGCCAAAGGATGAATGGACATTTAATAAATCATACCGGGAATCATCAATATCCTTTAGGAATCTACTTTGCATAAGCCTGACCGGGGTTCCTTTTTGATTGGAAAGCATGGGAAATACTAGGTGTAGGGACTTTTCTGCCCGGGTTGTGGCAACATAAAAAAGTCTCTTTTCCTCTTCCATGTCACTTTCTCCATCAATGGCTCGCTTACTCGGGAAAAGACCATCAGATAATCCGATCACAAATACATGTTGATATTCAAGACCCTTGGATTGATGAATGGTTGAAAGCCTAAGGCAGTGTTCCCCCTGTCGAACCACTCGATCACCGGATTCCGAACTTAAGAGCACAAGTTGGGAGAGCATTTCGGCTAGGTTCTCGTATTTGGTCGCAAAATCAATCAAACTTTCCAGATCCTCTTCTCTTCTTGGCCAATTCTCATAGGTAGATCTGAGGTAATCTTGATACCAGCCTCCAATTGCACCTTCTACTACTTGAGCCGGGGTTGCGGTAGCGGTAAGGATGGCAATATTTTTCAAAGTTTCTACTAGCTCTTTCCAATCTTCTTTCGCATCTTTGGGTACCTTTGCATGGACCTCTTTCGATTCAAGTGCGTCGATCAGTGAGCACTGACTAGAAAGGGTATACTTTTCGGCAATCCCAATAACCTTGGCTGCCGTCTTTTCCCCTACCTTGGGTAACAAGCAAGCAAATCGAAAAAAAGCGGTAAGATCTTTGGGGTTGGCAACAAATCGAAGTTGAGCCACGAGATCTTTTACATGAGCCTGTTCAAAAAACCTCATTCCACTGGTGATCACAAATGGAATGCCTCTTCTCGAGAGCTCCACTTGTAGTTCCATAGCATGAAAATGAGCCCGGTAGAGAATAGCAATATCGTCGTAATGAACTCCGGAGTCATAGAGCGATTGTACTTTTGACAGCACAAAATCAGCTTGTTGGTAGGCATCCATGGTAGGAACAACCAGAGGCAGGTCCTGATGGGGCCGGGATGGCTTTAGCTCTTTGGAAAAACTACCTTCCGTGGCTCGGCTTTTGAGGATATCGTTGGCAAGTTTTAAAATTTCAGGAGAGCTCCGATAATTCGTTTCAATTTTGAAAATTTTGGTTCCCGGATGCCTGTCTGGAAAGCTTAGGATTTGATCTAAGTCTGCACCCCGCCAAGTGTAAATACATTGCGC
Source organism: Opitutia bacterium UBA1276 (assembly GCA_002308735.1). Classification (GTDB taxonomy): domain Bacteria; phylum Verrucomicrobiota; class Verrucomicrobiia; order Opitutales; family Seribacteraceae; genus Seribacter. The sequence goes on from DBVA01000053.1 coordinate 4,992, forward strand.
ATCGTCCCCAACTGCCATGATTTGATGTTTAGAGGCAATCTTATCTACAATCTTTGCCTGTAAACAATTTACATCCTGATATTCGTCGACCAATACATGAGAAAATCGATTTTGATAATAGGTGGCAGCCTCGTCATTATTCTCAAGGATTTCGAGCCAGTATACTAATAAATCATCATAATCTGCCAGCCCCCTCTGTAGTTTGATTTTTTGGTAAAGACTAGCGAAATTTTCGATCTTAGAAAGAAGTTCTGCGTTACCCGGGTACCGTCCTTTTGCCACTTGATTTACATCCGTCATTATATTTCGTGCGAAACTAATGATTCCCTTAATTGGCTTGGCTTTGGGGTTTTCCTTGGTTTTAAAAAAATCGGGATCCAAATCCCTGATGATTTCATTCAGTAAGGAATCAGAATCTCCATCGTCTAAGATAGTAAAGTTTCTTGGCAAACTTATAGAATCCCCGAAAAGGCGTAGAACTTGTCCTCCAACATGATGGAAAGTGCCGCCAAGAAAACGGTGGCTTGCCATTCCAGTCAATTCTTCCACCCGGCTAAGCATTTGTTTGGATGCTTTGTTTGTGAAAGTCAAAAGCAAGATTGCTTCCGGACTTACTCCTTTGGAGAGTAAGTAGGCGACGCGATATGTTAAGGTTCGAGTCTTTCCCGATCCTGCACCTGCTAAAACCAAAGCAGGGCAATCCGGTGCAGTGACCGCACTAAATTGATCTTGATTTAATTCTTTCTCAAAATCAATGCTAGGCACCGAACTGGAAACCGCGGGTGGGGTGCCAAAAATATCTTCTTCCTCATCTTCGTAATCGTACACGAAGAATAGGTATCAACTTAATTTGCGGATTCGAGCAAGGTTATTCAAATACTTTTGGCAAAGATGGGAGCCAAATGGTCCCGATGAACCACTTCCGGGCGATTCCTTCCAGGAAAGATTTTTAGGATTTCATCTTGTCCTAAACCTTTGATTTGATCGAGTTCAGCGGAGTTGAACCTAGTAATGCCCTGAGCAAAGACTTTGCCATCTTGAGTGGCAATTGAAATTACATCTGACTTCTCGAAAGTTCCTTCAACGGAGTGCAGACCACTTGCGAGCAGACTACTTCCTTGGTTTAGGATAGCTTCACTGGCACCAGCATCCACAATGAGATGTCCTTTTGCCTTGGGAAAGAAAGCGAGCCATTTCTTTCGGTCTTTTAATGCAAGACCTGCCGGTGCAAAAAAGGTTCCAACTGCTTTACCCTTAAAGATTTGAGTTAAGTCTGCGGGCTGTTCCCCGCTGCCTATAAATACAGCACAACCTGATTTAGTGGCAATTTTGGCGGCATCAATTTTGGTAACCATTCCCCCGACTGCAGTCTGGCTCTTAGTGCCTTCTGCCATTTGTTCAATAGCCGGTGTGATTTCCGCAATAAATGGAATAAGGCTTCCTGCTTGATGGTGAGTCATAAGTCCCATTGCCGTAGAAAGAATAACCAGCATTTCTGCCCCACCAAGGGATGCGAGTAAGGCGGATAACACATCATTGTCACCAAACTTAATTTCCTCATCACTGACCGAATCATTTTCATTTACGATCGGTACCACCTTGTGACCGAGCAAAGCATCAAGGGTTTCCTTCACTTTCTTAGATCGGCTTCTTTGGTTAAAATCATCCCTGGTAAGTAAAACCTGAGCTGGCATAAGACCGACTTTCTCAAGAGCCTCCGTCCAAGCATTCATTAGTAAGCATTGCCCGATCGATGCACATGCTCGTAGGATTGAGAGGTCATTGGGTCTGGAAGAAAGGCCCAGTTTCCCCATTCCTAAACCCACCGCTCCGGAGCTTACCACAATTACTTCCACATTTTCTTCCCGAAGGCTGACAATCCCTTCGGCAAGGTAATGGAGTCGGCGGTGGTGAATCTCACCTGCACCTGCAGACAAAATACCAGTGCCGAGCTTAAGAACGATTTGTTTCATCTTATAAAACGAAGCGAATCGCAGGAAGTATTAGCGGAATTCTATTTTATGAAATCGATCCAGAAGAGCCATTCTAATCAAACGGCACGAAGGTCTGATTCCTTCCCGGAAAGAGCTTCATTGATTTTGGATACAGAGTCGTCAGTACATTTTTGAACTTCTTTCTCGGATCTTTTGTAATCATCTTCAGGAAGGCCGTCTTTCTGAGCTTCCTTGAGTGCATCCATCGCGTCTTTTCTTGATGCTCTTATCCCAATACGACCCTGTTCAGCATAGCCTTGTGCCATTTTGCATAGTTCTTCTCTGCGTTCACCGCTGAGCTCTGGAATCGGCATACGAATAAGTTCACCGGTGACGATTGGAGTGATACCGAGCTTGGCATCGATCAAAGCTTTTTCGATAGGAGACGCAGTTGTTTTATCCCATGGCTGTATTTGGACAGTGCGTGCATCAGGAGTGGTAATGGCGGCAACATCGCGGATTTTCATACTGGAGCCATAAACGTCGACCAAAACATTTTCCACCATTGAGGGGCTTGCCTTTCCCGTGTGAAGAGTAGAAAACTCATGGAGTACATGGTCAACTGACTTAGACATTAGACGATTCATTTTTTCAAAGATTTCTTCCGTTTCCATAATTAATTTTCCTAATTTTTATCGTTTTTCTGCTTTCATGATTTCTAACTCACAATCGTTCCAATGGTCTCACCAGACACTGCCGTGCGGATGGAATTTTGTTTTTCTAAATCAAAGACAAGAATAGGCATTTTATTGTCCATGCAAAGAGAAAAGGCGGTTGAATCCATCACCGAAAGTCTTTTTTCCAAACATTCCATGTAAGTAAGCGATTCGTATTTTGTAGCATCCTCAAACTTGTGAGGGTCCTTATCATAAATTCCATCCACTTTGGTTGCCTTCAGGATGATTTCTGCTGAGATTTCACTAGCCCTCAAGGCTGCTGTGGTATCGGTCGAAAAATAAGGATTTCCCGTGCCAGCGACGAAAATTACAATGCGCCCTCGTTCCAGATGCCGGGTTGCTCTTCGTTGAATGTACGGCTCCGCAAGCTTGTCCATAGGTATTGCACTTTGAACCCGAACCACCGCCCCCATTTTTTCTAAGCGGTCCATGATCGCAAGCCCATTAATTACAGTTGCTAGCATGCCCATTGAGTCCCCGGTGGTGCGGTCGATTCCTTTCTCACTACCTTGAAGACCGCGAAAAATATTTCCACCACCCACTACCAAACCAATTTCAACCCCCATGTCAGCAACGGCTTTAATTTCAGCACATATTTTTTCGAGCGAGCGTGCGTATATTGGTTCGCCTTTCTCTCGGCTCCCTAAAATTTCACCACTAATTTTTAAAATAATTCTTTTATACTTCTTTTTTTCCATGAAATCAAAATCTCAAGTCCATATCACTTGACTTTAAATATGCTCCTTTCATAATGTTACCTTTGTAGCCTGGTGGTGTAATGGTAGCACAGAGGTTTTTGGTACCTCTAGTTGGGGTTCGAATCCCTGCCGGGCTGCCACTCTCTTAATAAACAAGATCAAGTTATTGATCTGAGGGTGGTGGCAAATCAAAAGGATTAAATTCTGGCTCCTGGGGGGGCGGAGGAGAATTAAAAACATTTTCAAGTGGAACACTGGTTTGATTTGGGTCGGTATTCTCGTCACTTTTATCCGATGGAAGTGGAGTGAAATCAAAAGGATTATTTTCTTCTACCTCCTTTCCATTTGGAGCAGGAACAGCGTCAAAAGGATTAAATTCTTGAGTATCTGGTGTTGGGGCAGGGGGTAAAGGAGGAACATCCGATTCCGCTGGTGGAGCAGGCGGTGGTGGAAGGGGTGCGGCTTCGAAAGGGTTAAATTCTGGAGTATCCGGTTCTGGGTTTGTGGGCAAAGGAGGAATAACCGCTTTTTCAGGAGGAGCAGGAGGAGGTGCAGGAGGCAAAGGAGGAGGAGATGCATCAAAAGGGTTAAAATCATTCGTTGCATCCTTAGGAGCAGTGCTCAATGGAGGGACCGTCGCTTCTTTGGGAAGTGCGGGAACTGTGGAACTCGGAGCCTTATCTACCGGTGGGACAGGCAAGGATGCAGGAGGCGGGGGGGGGATTAAATCTACCTTCTCAAGGGGTAATGGAGTGGGTGCAGGAGAGGGGACAAGGGGTTCTTTTGCCGTTGGAATTACAACTTGGGGTAATGCTTCGTCTTTCACTTCAGCTTTGTCTTGCTCTGGAGCTTCCAACGGACGTTCAGAACCTTCTATTTGTGGAGTGGTTTCCGATTCCGTAGCAACCTTTTCTAATTCTGAAGAATCAATTCTTTGACCCGTTAGCAAATTCTGAACAGGGGCACCATCTACAAAACGGAGTTCAGAAACCTTTTTCCCAGTGGGGTCCCATTCTGTGCAGACACCGTGCTCTTGATTATTTCTGAAGTTGTAGTCAAATTGTTGTTGTCCGCTGGGAAACCAACCTTTGGAGTTCCCTTCCATTTTGTCATCTTCAAATTGAGCGATCAACCTTTGCTGACCATTTTCGTACCAAATAGTGCGTAAGCCATGTTGCTTGTCTTTCTGATAAAACAGCCCAAGCTTTCTTTGTCCGGACTGGTACCATTCTGTGGCGGGTCCCTCGCGGAGTCCATGTCGATAGAGAGTGGAAGATTTTTGGGTTCCGTCCAGATACCATTCCTGTGCCTCTCCGTGCGGTGTGCCATCACGCATTGAAACTTCCAAAATCTTTTGTCCATTCGGGTGCCATTCGCTTTTGTTACCACTTAACTTACCAGACTCATAATTTTCTTCGCGCAGGAGCTCTCCCGTAATTCTATATTCTGTTGCCTTTCCATCCTTGATTCCATTTTGATAGTTGATCACCCGCCTCTTTCTACCGTTGTAAAAAAATTCAACGGTTTCTCCATGTCTCTTTCCATCCTGCCAAGAAGAAACCGATTTGGTAGGACTTTGTTCAAAAGTCTCAATCGCTTTCCCGGAAAAGAGATTTGTGCTGGAACTTAGGTTTCCATCGCTTCCAGTGTTCCGAACAAGACCGGCATCGTCTGAGCTGAGCCAGTGAAGCATTACTGTTTTCCCTGCATCACCTGAGCGAGCCGAAGGAATACTAACACAAGCAGAAAAACTAGAGGCAATTGCGAGAGCAAGGGTAGGCAATAGTATCTTTTTCATCACCTATTAGTAATGAACCTACCCAAAGTTTGTGGCAAGTGGTTTTTCTTTGCTTTTAAGAACGGATTGAGAAGTCGGTTTGACACGGAACATGATAAGTCAAATCTGCATCGTTTTTGGAGAGCCTTGATTTGGAAAGAATAGAAGGCATGGGACAAGAATTTTCTGTAGGATTGAATTAGGAATTTAAACCTTCATTAAATAAAAATTCTTCTAAGTCCCGTCTTTGTTTTTTGGAGGGCCTCCCTTTGGAGGAAGAAACAATAGGTAGAGGTCTAAGTCTCTTTGCTTCCCTTTTTGCACTTTCATATTCTTCTGCCGGGGTGAGATCTTCATAGCATTCTTGGGCTTTGGTGGCCGAGACTCTCTTCACCAGAAGGGCGGTCATTTTTATGGTCATTTTTAGTGGCCCCCGTTTAATTTCAATGACTTCTCCAACTTTTATTTCTCTCGATGGTTTAAGAGGCGTATTATTAATACGAATAAGTTTTCTCTTACATGCGTCAGTAGCAAGGGATCGGGTTTTATAAAAACGGGTTGCCCAGAGCCATCGATCTATACGAATGCCATCCATAGAATTTGAAATGCTAGGTATTGGTAATGACTCGGATATCCAACTGGATTTTTCTCTTAGATTCTAGAGTGATTTCCAAATTTTTTTTCCCTCCGGCTGGTAGTTCGATGTTTTTAATACTTTTGGCAGTAATCCCTGCTCTACTTAATACATAAGGCAAAAAATTTAATAACTCGGGCGGGTATTGCTCAAAGTCAGGAATCAAAAAATCGCGTTTAGAAAATTCCAACCCTTTTAGAACGAGAAGAAACCTTTCCTGTTCATCCAATCCGAGTCCCAAAGCAATCTTATTTATAGTTTTGCACCCTGCTGATCGAATCCCATTTTCAATGTCGTTTACAATGGAAGTTGCCACACCACTTGAGCTAGCCAGTTGGGGTTGTGTCAGCCCGGCTTTTGCCCGGAGGCCCTTGATTTTCTTACCAAATGCATTTTCTTTTCTCATGCAACCATACTTGATGGTAGGTTTTGCATTTTGCAAGAATTACTTATTTTCGGACTGATTTTTTATTATTAGAGCCTTGAAGAGGATCGGTTCAGATTGGTTGGAATCAGGAATTCTACGATCATTATTTTCCTGGACCGGAATGAGTTGAAGAAAGAAAGGTTGGTTTTCTTTTATGGGAATCTGGAGCAGGTTTTCCGTTGCCCAGGTTGTTTCGTTGGAATCCACTACCTTTTTCTTATCGATATTCTCTACAGTACCCCAAGAAAGGCTCTCCTGGATTGTATCCTGGTATTTTAGGAAAATGTAAGTGAGGGCAGCAAGAAAAACTAGAAAAATGGCATATACCCACAATGGGGTTCCCTTTCCCGTGGGGTATTCTGGTTTTGGACCTTGAATATTTTCATCCCATTCTTTCCATTCCGTAATGGCTTTTCTTCGTTCAATTGCAGAGCCAATGATGATTGCCAGTTCATACAAAACATAAAGTGGGATGGTCAAAATACAGAGGCTGACTGGATCCCCACCGGGGGTGATCAAAGCTGCAGAAATCATTAATATGACGAGAACAAGCCTCCTGCTGTCACGCAATTTTTCTACTGATAAAATGCCGATCCTAATGAGTAGTACAAGGACAAGCGGGAATTGGAATGCAATGCCGACGGCGAATGTCATCCAAATTACAGTGCTGTAGTAATTTCCAGCTTCAGGACGATATACATCGAGACCCAAGACATTAAAAGTAAATTCAATGGTAAATGCGAGTGATACTGGAAGAATAAAAAGGTACGTCATCGAAGCACCCGCAATAAAAAGTAGAGTTGCCGCTACGCATCCTGGAAAGAAAACTCGTTTTTCTTTTGGAGTTAAGCCGGGAACGACAAACCCACCGATAAAATACAATATGGCAGGTAGTGATAGCCCCAGTCCTCCAAGAAAACAGATTTTCATGGCTATAAAGATGGGAGAATAAGATCGAATTACTTGCAAGAGGTTACGATTTTGCCCACTTGCAAAATGGGTAAGAATACGGGTTTGATGGTGCGGGTTTGTGATTCCCCAGCTTCCTAAATCCTCCTCCTCAGCGTTCCTTAACATTCCTAGGTCAACCTCTTGTTTTTCAAGGGTTTGAACATATTCCTCGAGTCCAACGCTTTGTAGATCAATTCCAATCTCGCCAAAATCTTCCACTGCCTTGATCAAAGGAACTTGCAGAACTTTTACCGAGTCTTGCATGAAAACGGCAATGACCAAACATCCGATTATGAAGGCACAAAAACATTTAAGGACTACCCATCGTAATTCTTCAAGATGCTCTAGGAAATGCATTTCGTTGGGACCACTTTTCGAAGAGCTCACTTTTTTTCGCAGTGCACCAATTAAGCCGTCATCACGAAATCTTTCGCCAAATTTTTTGGGTCCTGATTGATCTTTTGAACTCATCGATGGTTGATTTGCGTATTTTTGTGTTTTCTGATTAAAACCAAACAATTTATTATGAATGCTTCGACCGATTTCGTCCACTTTTAAACGAAGACTTTGGGGGGTTAGCTGATGAAGTTTAAGTCGTCCATTGACAAAACACCCAAAAAATAAGATTAAATTACCTTCCTTTTTCAAAATCCATACTCACATCGTATTATGGTCCTTTGAATTAAAAATTAGAAGCTAACCTTAAAAGCATAAAATGGCACAGAAAAAGAAGGCAAAACCAGCCAAAAGTAATTCAACCGGAAAAACCGCTACGAAGCGTTCTTCCGTAAAGTCCAACGACCCCAAATATGTCTATGATTTTGGAAAAAAGACCGACGGTGATGCCAAGCAAAGAGAATTGCTTGGAGGCAAAGGTGCAAACTTGGCTGAAATGGCTAAGATCGGATTGCCCGTGCCCCCAGGATTTACCATAACGACCGAGGTCTGCACTTATTTTTACGACCACAAAAGAACCTACCCAAAATGTTTGGACGATCAAATCAAAGCTTCGGTGACTACGATGGAGAAGCAGCTAGGGAAAAAATTAGGTGATATGAAAAAGCCTCTTCTACTTTCTGTACGCTCAGGGGCCCGGGATTCAATGCCTGGTATGATGGATACCATTCTCAATCTCGGTCTGAATGATGATACGGTTGGTGCCTTAGCGGAAGCATCCGGCAACGCCCGTTTCGCTTGGGATTGTTACCGTCGTTTTATTCAAATGTATGGTGATGTTGTAATGGGTGTCCAAAAACTACCCAGCGAAGATCATGATCCGTTCGAGCACATTATCGAGGAGTTTAAGAAAGAAATCTTTCCTCAGGAGAAAGGGGAAGTTGATGATTCTCGTATTTCCGCCGCACAGATGCAGGAGTTAGTTGGTCGATTTAAAAGTTTGGTTAAGAAACGCTCTGGAAAGGATTTCCCCACTTGCCCTTGGGAGCAATTAGAAGGCTCAGTCGGGGCGGTTTTTAGCTCTTGGATGAATGACCGAGCAACTGTATATCGCCGAAAATATGGTATTCCTGCAGAATGGGGAACGGCCGTGAATGTACAGGCCATGGTCTTTGGAAATACGGGTAAAAAATCCGGTTCAGGAGTGGGCTTTACCCGGGATCCTGCAAGTGGAGAAAAAGTTCTTTACGGTGAGTTTCTTACCGATGCCCAAGGTGAAGATGTGGTCGCTGGTGTGCGTACTCCGCAGCCTGTGGCCAAGCTCAAGCGAGTCTTGCCGAAGCCATTCAAGGAATTAGTGCAGGTGCAGAAAAAATTGGAAAAGCATTTCAAGGATATGCAGGACTTTGAGTTTACCATTGAGGAAGAAAAGCTCTACATGCTACAAACCCGAAACGGCAAACGTACCGGTCTTGCTGCGGTTCGTATTGCAACGGAGATGGTAAAGGAAAAGTTGATTGACTGGAAAACCGCCATTAAGAGAGTCCCTGCTGAACAACTTGATCAAGTACTTTCTCCGGTTTTTGATACTGTTGCACAGAAAAAAGCGAAAAAACTTTGTAAGGGACTTCCTGCTGGCCCAGGTGCTGCGTCTGGCAAAATTTGTATGAACGCGGAACGCGCCGTAGAAGCTGCAAAAAAAGGCCCGGTTCTCTTAGTTCGGCAAGAGACTTCTCCTGAAGATTTACGGGGAATGATTGCTGCAGAGGGGATATTGACAGCCCGCGGGGGAGTTTCTTCGCACGCTGCTTTGGTTGCTCGTCAAATGGGGAAAGTATGTGTTTGCGGAGCGGCAGAATTAGATATCGATTACAAAACACGTACCCTTAAAGTGGATGGTTCCACTTACAAGGAAGGGGATTATCTTTCCATAAATGGGACTACGGGTGAAATATTTGCGGGCGAATTAAAAACAGCGCCTTCGGAGATCATTCAAGTTCTAATTGATAAGAAATTAGATCCTAAAAAGAGTCGTGATTTCAAGAACTTTTCTCAGCTGATGAGCTGGTGTGAAAAGGCGACTAAGATGTCGGTCCGTACCAATGCCGATTCTCCCACTCAAGTTGAGAACGCGATCGCGTTTGGTGCATCTGGAATTGGATTGTGCCGTACCGAGCATATGTTCTTCGAAGGAAATCGTATTGATGCGATGCGACAAATGATCCTTGCGGACAATGAAGTGGATCGCCGGAAAGCACTCAAATTGCTACTACCTTATCAAAGAAGAGATTTTCAAGGAATCTTCAAGGCACTGGAAGGCCGTCCTGCAACCATTCGTCTTTTGGATCCTCCCTTGCACGAATTCTTGCCCCACGATCTGACTGCTCAGAAGGATTTGGCAAAAAAACTTGGGGTCTCTTTGGCTGCAATCAAAAAACGTGTCGAAGATCTGCACGAGTTCAATCCGATGCTTGGTCACCGTGGGTGCCGGCTAGGAGTTTCTTACTCTGAAATTAC
>DBVA01000020.1:0-2744 GCA_002308735.1 Opitutia bacterium UBA1276
GAATCGGACGACAAAGCAGCAGACACTTCCACCTTACCCGACTACTCCGCCCCAGTCATTTCAAATGTGACGGCAATTGGTATCGGTAAAGATGGAACATCTACTCACGAGGACAACAATATCGGGCTGGAAATCCGCGACAATGCAGGTGGACAGGTTTGGAACTCCATCTTCACTGAGTTCGCCAAGTCCATCATGGATGTCGAAGCTACTTCGAGTTCCAAAGGTACCCAAAGTACTATCGATACATCGGTCTATGGTTCACAAGCTCTGATGCAAAACGGTGTGCTCGTTTTCAAAGGTAACCTCTTCTACAATGGTGGTCACTCGGATGGAAACACTGCCTCCGGAACTGCTGAAGGTGATTCCGTAACTGCCACGGCACTTTCTACCACTGGATACAACAACTCGTTTGCTACTGACCCGTTGCTCACGGATGTAGATGACGCAAATGGATCCGTTAATCCGGTGCCGTCAACTACCAGTCCGGCAACAAGTGGGGCTCAAACACTGGGAGCAAGCTCTTTCTTAACCCAAACCACATACAGAGGAGCATTTGATGGTTCAAACAATTGGCTTGAAGATTGGTCCCTGGCAGACACGGCAAACATTGTACTCCACCCAAAGGGGATAGATATACCTGTTACAGCCAACATTACCGCAGATACCACATGGACATCTGCAAATACTTATGTATTGAAAGATTACATTTTTGTTGAGCCTGGAGCAACTCTTACCATTGAGGCAGGTACAACCATCAAGGCGGATCAAGGATCTGGAGATGCGGCACCAGCACTGATTGTGACGCAGGGTGCTAAAATTAATGCTGCCGGTACTGCAGCGAATCCTATCGTGTTCACATCAATCTTGGACGATGGAGCACTCACCAAAGATAACAAAGGATTGTGGGGAGGTTTAATCATTCTTGGTAAAGCACCAATCAACTCCAATGGCGGCAGCAATGCGGACAACTCTCCATTGACCAACACCATTGAAGGTGTACCCACAACTTCAGGAATTTCTGGTAGTTCCATTCCCGCATCCTACGCTATTTACGGTGGGACCGACGCATCGGATAACTCAGGAGTACTTCAATATGTATCCATTCGCCACGGGGGTGCTGAAATTGGATCAGGTAACGAGATCAATGGTCTCACCCTCGGTGGTGTCGGAAATGGTACCACCATCAACAACATCGAAGTTTTTGCCAACAAAGATGACGGTATCGAGTTCTTCGGTGGTTCCGTTAATGCAAAGTACCTGGCGGTCGCCTATGTGGGAGATGACTCCTTTGACTTCGACGAGGGCTACAACGGACATCTTCAATTCCTTCTTTCAATTCAGGATGAATACTCCAACCGTGCCTTTGAGTGGGACGGTTCCACCGAGTTGGATGACAGAGCGGCAGACACTTCCACCCTACCCGGTTATTCCAATCCTCTGATCTCCAATGTGACCGCCATTGGTATCGGCAAAGACGGAACTTCCTACCATGAAGATAACAACATTGGTCTTGAAATACGGGATAATGCAGGTGGACAGGTTTGGAACTCAATCTTCACTGAATTTGCCAAGTCCATTATGGATGTGGAAGCCACTTCAAGTTCCAAGGGTTACGGGCCACCTTCTAGTAATCCCACTCTAGATATATATGGTTCTCAGGCACTCATGATTGACGACATACTATCCTTCCAAGGCAATATGTTTTACAATGGTGGTCATTCCGATGGAAACACTCCACTCGGGACAGCTGAAGGCGATGATTGGGTAAAACAAAAGTTAGAACAAGCTGATAAAAATAACACCTTTGCTACCAACCCTCTGCTGAAAGATACAGACGATGCGAATGGTTCTCTGTCTCCTTTCCCAACTTCCAGTAGTCCAGCTCTTTCGGGTGCTGAAACCCTTGCTGACACATCATTTCTTACGCAGACTACATTCCGTGGTGCGTTTTCGAAATCAATTAATTGGTTGGACGGTTGGTCGAAGCTGGATGCTGATAATATAGTCATTCCTCCAACTCCTACAGAGGACATCACTGAAAATATTTCTGTAGACACAACATGGACATCAGACAAAACCTACCTTGTTGCAGACTATATATTTGTTGAACCAGGTGCGACCCTTACCATTCAAGCTGGAACCACAGTCAAATTCATTGAAGGTTCTGGTAGTTCGGCACCGGCTTTGATTATAACCCAAGGGGCAAAGATAAATGCTACAGGTACTGCAGCGAATCCTATCGTATTCACTTCTGAAAAGGATGATGGTTCCCTGACCAAGGACAGCAAAGGCAAATGGGGTGGATTGATTATTCTTGGTAAGGCTCCTATCAACTCAAATGGCGGAAGTAATACTGATAATTCTCCGCTCACCAATACCATTGAAGGGGTACCCACAACTTCGGGAATTTCCGGCAAGTCCATTCCAGCATCTTACGCCATTTATGGTGGTACGGATGCATCAGACAACTCTGGTGTTCTCCAATATGTTTCCATCAGGTATGGTGGTGCTGAAATTGGTTCAGGCAATGAGATCAATGGACTCACCCTTGGAGGTGTCGGAAACAGTACCACCATTAACAACATCGAAGTCTTTGCAAATAAAGATGACGGAATCGAATTCTTCGGTGGTTCGGTCAATGCCAAGCATCTTCTTGTCGCCTATGTGGGGGATGATTCCTTCGACTTCGACGAGGGATATAATGGACATCTTCAGTTTCTAGTTTCCTTATCCGATGAAAA
>DBVA01000020.1:3063-3212 GCA_002308735.1 Opitutia bacterium UBA1276
TCCAACCGGGCCTTCGAATGGGATGGTTCCACGGAGTCGGACGACAGAGCGGCAGACACCTCCACCCTACCCAGTTACTCCAATCCTATTATCTCCAATGTGACTGCCATTGGTATCGGTAAGGATGGAACTTCCAACCATGAAGATAA
>DBVA01000020.1:3570-8734 GCA_002308735.1 Opitutia bacterium UBA1276
ATCTTCACTGAGTTCGCCAAATCCATTATGGATGTAGAGAAAACAGATAGTGCTAAGGGTACTCAAAGCACAATCGATCCATCTGTCTACGGTTCCCAGGCCCTCATGCAAAACGGTGTTCTCGTGTTCAAAGGAAATATCTTCTATAATGGTGGACATGCCGATGGTAACACCTCCTCCGGGACTGCCGAGGGTGACAGCATCACCGCTACCCAAATCGACAACGGTACAAACACCTTTGACAAACACCCCATGCTCGCACAGCACGGGACAGCAGGTGCAACCGGGGTGAGTGCTTGGTCGCTACATCCTGTCGGCTCAGGTACTGCTATATCCGGAGCAGAGCTTCTTGCTAACACCGCCTTCCTCACTCAAACTGATTATCGTGGTGCATTTGATGGTGTGAATGACTGGAGCACCTGGACAAATGTAGCTGGCATGGGCTACCTCCAAGGATTATCTTCGGACAACGATAACGACACCCTCATACTTGCTACTGAAATCGCTTCCAACAAACGCACCGATCCAGCAAAAGATGACACCGACGGTGATGGTGCAAAAGATCATGTGGATACAACAGGAACTAATCCTGATTACCCTGCCGGAACGCAGTATCCTGAAAGTATGTACACTGGTGGACCCACCCCATCCACGGCAAAGCTTAAGGGAATTTCTACCAATGCGACGGTAACCCCGTCCGCCTTGATGGTTGCAGGTGTCACCATAACAGGTGGCACGAAGAAAGTGGTATTTCAAGTTCAAGCTACTGGTACTTACGGAGCAACGGACGGATACTTACAGGACCCAGTCCTCTACATCGTAAATTCACTCGGTGTCGTTATAGCAACGGTGGATAACTGGCAAAACGGACCAGATGCAGGATATGATGCTACTCTTTACAGCACCTCCTACTCAACTGAACTTCAGAGCTCAGCTTACGCAATGGCAGGTGCGAACGAAGCCGCTATCATTCTGAACTTACCTGAAGGAAGTTACACCGCTCTTGTTGGAAGTAAATCAGGCACTGAAACCGCCAAAGCGATTGTTGCTGCATTTGACTTCGAGACAGGAGAGTCATTATCCAAACTTAAGGGTATCTCAACGAATGCTACGGTAACCCCATCAGCCTTGATGGTTGCGGGTGTCACCATAACAGGCGGCACGAAGAAAGTGGTATTTCAAGTACAGGCCACTGGAACTTACGCAGCAACGGACGGATACCTACAGGATCCAGTCCTCTACATCGTAAATGCACTCGGTGCGGTTGTAGCAACTGTGGATAATTGGCAAAGCGGACCAGATGCAGGATATGATGCTACGCTTTACAGTCCGTCCTACCTGACTGAACTTCAGAATTCAGCTTACGCAATGGCAGGTGCGAACGAAGCCGCTATCATTATGAACTTGCCTGAAGGAAGTTACACGGCTCTCGTTGGAAGCAAGTCAGGTACTGAAACCGCCAAAGCGATTGTTGCCGCGTTCGACTTCGAGTAAATTAATATTTAAGTAACACAAATAAAGCCTGATCTTAGGATCAGGCTTTTTTGTGTCCGTTGACTGGCGTTTACAATTCATTAAAATTAAGACAAACTGACATTATGCCTCCATGTACAAATAAAGATAATGTTTTAGAGCTCAGTGAAATTAACAAGACATATCACATAAACCCAACTGGAAATCCCAACTCTAGAAGTGAAAGATGGGAAATATTTAAAAAAACACTTTTCGGAAATAAGAATAAAAAAGATACTAGAGAGAATTTTTTTGCACTTAAAGATGTTTCCTTAGAAATTAAGAAATCAGAATCCCTTGGGATTATTGGTCTCAACGGATCTGGCAAAAGCACTCTCGTCCAGATCATAGCTGGAACTCTCCAACCAACTTCCGGAAATATTTCAGTAAATGGACAGGTCGCTGCTTTGCTTGAGTTAGGTTCCGGATTTAATCCTGATTTCACAGGCAAGGAAAATGTTTTTATTAACGGAAAAATTCTTGGAATGGGAAAAGAAGAGATTAAATCAAAATTAGAAAGCATCGAAGGATTTGCTGAAATTGGTGATTTTTTCCATCAACCAGTTAGCACTTACTCCAGTGGTATGGTCTTGAGGTTAGCTTTTGCAGTACTCGTACAAGTGAATCCTGAAGTCCTGATTGTCGACGAAGCTTTAGCCGTTGGGGACGCAAGGTTTCAATTAAAATGTTTCGCTTTTCTGGAGGAATTTTTAAGCAAGGGAGGGTCTTTGATTCTGGTCTCCCATGATTTGAATTCAGTTGCTAGATTATGCTCACAATCGGTGCTTTTACATAATGGGTCTTTGATGGCAAAAGGTAAGCCCATCGATGTAATTAATGAATATTCCAAAATTTTATCCTTAGATGAAAGTTCATCTCCCAATGATTTTAAGGGCAAGAGCGGAATCAAAAGAAAGCAAATTATTGATGAAGAAGAACCGCCATCTAAAGAATTTGCATATGGAGGGGATAAAGCTGAAATTAACAAAATTAAACTTTTCAATAGTGAAAATCTTGAAACAAAAGTCTTGCAATCGGGAGAAAAATTTACGGTTTCATTTCAGGTTTCCGCAAAAGATACATTTGCACATCCTATTTATGCATTAACCATAAAAGATGCTAAAGGACAGCAGGTTTATGGTCAAAATACTCATTTTGCTAAAATAGCTACAAAAGATTTAAAAAAGGATGATAAAGTTTTAGTCAAATTTGTTCAGTATTGTAATTTGAATGAAGGTGATTACTTCATTTCCTTAGGTGTAACTCGATTCGAGGACAAAATTCTAGAAATTGTCCATAGAAGATATGATGTTTTAGAAGTAAAAATCATTTGTACTGACGGATCATTTGGTTGTGCAAATTGCTTTTCAAAAATCGACATAGAATAGGATGTTGCTCCGATGTGGATTGGTGATACGATTGATTTTTTAATCCCAGGCTTTGCTCATCTTTTTATGGGTTTTCCTCTAAGTTACTATTCATTAACACAAATGAAAAACTGTTTTAATTCTACCAGGATTAAAAACATAGTATGACAGTAAACGACTCGAATATTTCTTTGCCTTTATCGACTGCACCGCACGAACTGTCCATAAATTTCTCAGCTTTTGGAAACGACATCCGACTTCCTTCAGGACAAAGCTATCAAATTCGCAGATCCCCAAATTATTACCGCGATACAAGTGAGGGTAATTTATATTCCGTAATTAAAGAAATTAGAAAAGGTACTGATTGGCGTACTGTTGTTCAACGAAAATTTGCTCATTCCCAGCCTTGGTTGTTTGACATCATAACGAGTTCAAAACGAACGAAATTCATAGATGAATTTATAAAACCAAAAAAACTTTCTATCCTCGACGTTGGGGCAGGATGGGGACAATTCTCAATACCACTTGCAAAGAGCAATCATGTTTGTGCAATAGAACCTACTCCAGAAAGGTTGGAATTTATTGATGCGATTTCAGAACAGGAGAATGTTAAACAGAATATGTTTTTTTTGGGTGCCGATTATCTTGAAGTTGAATTCCAAGATGAATTCGATCTTATTTTGTGTATTGGCGTCTTAGAATGGGTTGGGTCTTTTAACGATTCACCTGCACCGGAGCATGCACAAATTGAATTTCTGAAGAAAACAAAGTCTGAACTTTCACAGAATGGAAAACTAATTATTGGAATCGAAAATCGTCTAGGTTTAAAATACTTAATGGGAGCTAGAGATGACCACCATGGTTTCGAGGATGTCATGATTTACGGAAAAGACTTTGCAAAGAATTTTTTCGGTGAAGATTATATCGACGCCAGAAAATGCCTTGTACACTCGCTTGCTGATTACAAAGAGTTGCTTAAGAAAGCAGGTTTTCAAAAAACCAAATTTTTTGTGTCAGTACCCGACTACAAATTAATTGAAAAGATCTTCCCAATCTCAGACATGGGCAGTCCGTTCAATGATTTTTTGTTAAAAGATAACTGGATCAATGAACATGATGGCATCGATGGTACCCCGTTGGCTAACCAAGAAAAATTAAAACATCTTTATAAGTCATTGGCGAAAATGAATATTGCTCATTTTTTTGCCCCTAGCTTTATCATTGAAGCAAGCTAAATGAAGCAAACTGACTACCCATCATTTGATGATATTATATCTCTTATTCCTCAAGAAATTGAGCATAATGGGAAGCTTTCATGTTTAAACCCGAATTTAGATTCAAATTTTAAAGGAAAAAAGTTTTACAGACTTTCAACGCACAATTCTAAAAAAGACATTCATTTAACTTTTGGAGAAGATTTAGCCAAAAACTTTGATAAGCAGACACTTTTTAAAGATTTGCTTCCCCAATTTGTACCCAAACCTCTTTTCATAAACCAAGGGTCAAACCCAGAAATTTTTCTAATGGGGCAAGAATTCGTCGATGGAATTCCAATTGATCAATTAAGCCTCAAGTCCCCAAAGAAATCTCAAGATTTATTTTTAACAATTAAAGAAAAATTAGATGATCAGATTGCAAAATCGACTTTTGGCGAGTGGTTAGAGGAGTTGCATCTCCTTAAATCAGAGATTTTTAAGATTTCTGTGCTTGAAGACTTAGATAAAAAGATTCTTGAAAACGAAATGTTCCCAGCCATTGAAAATTATATTTCTAAACAAGATCCATTGAAAAGATGGTCAAACGGAGATCTTGCTCCTCGTAATATTTTGGGAAACTCAGACGGTAATGTGTGGCTTATTGATTTTGAATTTGCTCACCAAACACATTTCTTTGAGGAAGATATGGTAAGATTTTGGCAATACTCCTCAGAAGAGCTACGATCTTTGAATTTTCTTGAGAACCTAAGATCCTCATTCAGCGACAGCATAATCTCTTATTTTTGGTTAAGACAAGCAATCCTAGACCAGAATACCAAACCCGAATCGACAAAATCTGATTTTCTTAAGGTCAATCTATCAAACAGCTTGATTGCACTAAAGAAAGAAAAAGTGCATTCGCCTACATTGTACGGTTCGTTGGCTACAATAGATCGCTTAGACAAAAACATCATCGATTTACACAAAGAGAAATTTGACCATGACTATCAAATTACATCTTTGAAAAATCATGTCTCTACATTGGAAAAAGATAAAGTACACAGGGAAAATCACATCTCAACTCTGGAA
>DBVA01000025.1:0-214 GCA_002308735.1 Opitutia bacterium UBA1276
TTGAATCAAGATGCTTGAAAAACTTCATCGCTTGATTCAGGATAAAGCTTTTCCACATAGATCTCTTTAAAATCATGAAACTATCAGCACGGAACCTGACCATCGGCCTTTTTTTGTTTTTCATTTGCGGTTGCCTGGAAAAGGAGAAAGGCGTTTCCCTTGGATCTTCGGTCATGGAGAAGAAAATCACGATGACCTCTTCGCTGGTCGATGG
>DBVA01000025.1:585-7223 GCA_002308735.1 Opitutia bacterium UBA1276
TGCTGGCCAAGGCGATGAATTCGAGTGGGCAGGAAATTGGAAGATCTAAGCAAACGCTTGCCCTCCAAAAAGATGATGCGAAATTGATTTCATTCACTTTCGACTCCAAGGTGGATTTGGATAAAGTGAGTAAATTCCTGATTGATTTCCGGAGAAAGTAATACCGGTTCTATCCTCATCCAACTTCAATCNNTAAATGATTTCAAAATAATGACTTTTTGAGGCATCCATCCAATCCGTTCCCTGATAAGTGGTGAAGGTCAGGCTTTCCATCTCTGGCTCGATTCCAAAATCAATAATTCGATCATCCCTCAACGAGTAGCCAGAAAAATCATAGCGGAAGAAATCGTTTTCAATGATCGAATCATCATCAATCCGAATGACCCCGCGATTAAGAGGGTCAATGATTCCAAACTGAGAGGTGATTTCCCCGGAATGGAGAAACGAAAATGCAGAAAAACTCAAAACTGCAAGCAATGCAGTAACAAATAGGCGGGCAAAATTGATGCTCTAAAAAGTAGCAAAAAAAAATTTAAAAACGAAGAATAAAATTCCAAATTTCAGGGGAGTGAAAAATCTTCAAACTTGTCTTACCCAAGCAAATATTCTACTACTCTTTAAATGGGGAAGGATGGCAGAGTGGTCTAATGCGGCGGTCTTGAAAACCGCTGAACCGGAAACGGTTCCGGGGGTTCGAATCCCTCTCCTTCCGCCACGCTCCTAATCTTTACTATTCAGGTTCTCCCTTGGGTACTTCCTGATCCGGGGTATCCTCCCCATCATCTCCAGGTAGGGATTCGTGGATTTCAGTAATTTCTTCAGGAGAAGTGGTGAATCGATTAAAGGATTGGCGATCATCCGGTTGGGTTAACTTGACCAGAAGCTCTTCATTTTCTCGATCCAGGTAAAAAATTTGCAGTAGCTTGGAGTGAGATTGCCCCACCAACTTCTTTGAATCATCGAAGGGGGAAAAATACTCAGGCTTTAACTTCCTCAAATTTGCCAGAGATTCTTCCAGTTGCGGAAGGACTTCTTGCTTTCGGGTAAGAAACTCTGCAGACGGGGGGGATTTCTCCGTCTTCAACCATGTATTTTCCTCCAATAGGAGATCGTGTACACGACCGCAAAGTTCCAAGTGGCTAACGACAACTTCTCTTGGTTCCATGGATTCTTTCTATCTGAAGGAACGAATCTTTGCAGTCCAAAAATTCTAATTAGCTTGAGTCGAAGGGAGGGTATAAATGCCGTAACGGTTCACAGCCTGCCTGATTGCACGGGTGTCTTCCAGTTGCTCGCGACGCCATTTTGCCATGCCAAATACAAATTCCAGGTACTTGCTGTCCGCTAGACCTTCCCGGGCACCTTCTGAATTTACAAACTCTTCAATGGCAGAATAGGATTCCATGGCTTGGACATAATTCCCAAGCTTTTCCTGGCAAAGTGCAATCTGATACAGGACTGGAATTTGCCAAGAAGGAGACTGATCAATGTCACGGAGTGCCGAGTAAATTCGGTATGCATTGAAAAACTCGGATTCCTCAAAGAATTTATTGGCTAGATAATTCCCCGTCTTTTTCTTCCAAAAGGCCCAAATCGCCTTCATTTTGCTAATGGTAAGTAAATCGCGATCTCTCATGGCATTACCGGTCTCAAGGTCGGCAATTAAGTCGGGATTAAAATCAGCCTCCTTTAAAAGCAATAATAATTCGGCAATGGATTCTTCATCTTGGTTCAATTGCTCATAGGTCAGGGCAAGTAAATAATGAGATTCGGGAACATATGGGCTCTGGGGGAATAAGGTGCCGTATCCCTTTAAGGTTTCTTTCACTTTTGCAAAATCAGCTCGGGGTGTACGGTCATAATCAAGCTCCTTTTCCATTTTCTCCTCGGGTGACAAACGATTTAGACTTTCCTGCTTTCGTAGGTTTTCACTGGCTCTACGATAATGAGCAAGGCCCTGTTTGAAACGGACCACCGCACGATCAGTATCCTCCAAGTCTTCGAGCCTGCGAAGGCGGTCAAAAAACTTAATGGCATTGTCATAATCCTCAGAATCCATGAAAGTCTCGGCAATTTCATACATGGCACGATTGGACTCAGCATCTCTTCTTCTTTCTAAACTTCTCCCCTTTCTTCGTTCGGCCAACTCAAAGGCGTCGCTTTTGGGCAAGGTTAGGGTGGCATTGATAGAATCGTAAAACTTGTTTAAAGCCATCCGATAGGCTCCCAGGTTTCGGTAAACCTTACCCAGTCTTATATGGGTTTCAGGAATTGAGGGGGCCCCCCTTTTCTTGCTTTCAATCCATTTCTCCATGGAACCACCCACATGGGCATACAAGTCTGGAATCCCAGGTGCATCTTCATGCTCCTCAAAAGGATAAGAATCATCCGAAGCAAATTCCTCCAGAAAGCGCTCATAAGATTTTGCTGCATCCACCCATTGCTGATTCTTTTCATGCATGGATAGCAAAGATAGTAATATGTCCCTGCGGTACCTCTTGTGATGAGGAGCATTGAGGCGCCCTAAAACTCGATTGCAATAGGTCGTTGCCCGATGCACGGAACGGGTCACATAAGGATTATCGGACCCACCCGATGCCATGCGTGTCTGCATGATTGCTTCCCGAATCTTTTCCTTTAATTCTTCATCGATTTGATCACCCAAAACAACATAGGGGTCGATTTCCCTGTCTGGGATTTCAACCGTAGGAGCAGGCGTTGACAAAATCGGCGTATTCACAAAATCGCCTTGATCCATAACTTCTCTGGGCCTTTCAGACGAGATGGCTTGGAGAGGTGAAACTGGAGGTTCAATGGGATCACGAAGTGGCATTTGAAATTCAGGCATTTCCAATAAATCAACCTCACGGAGTAAATCTTCCAAGGTTGCCTGTGTATAATCAAGTTTCGGTAAACTTTCCACGGAATTCATCGGGGAGGCTGTAGGATCAGGGAGTGCATCAGGAATCAAGGGAGAAAGAAAATTAGAATCTGATTGCGGAATATCACCAAGGTCATCCTCATTAACAGGATCCAGTGATGGGGGGGTTGCTTGGCTATCATTATTGAGCAGGTTTTCAGGCATTAATTCATTCCCGACCCTAAAAGAGCGATCGATCTCATTGTTTGGAGCAAGCAGATTTGATCCGCCAGGCTCAAAAGACTCCGCTGGGAAAGCCTGGTTTCTCCCGTCTTTCTCATCCATATCGTTGAGTAAGGAATCAATTCCTTGGAGCACTTCATCAATGGACTTGAGTTGAGGGGCCTCTTCATCCTGAGCCGATGCAAAAAGACTGAAGGCAAAGGAAAGGCAAAGAATCAGTCGAAAGGTCATCGTGAAACCCTCCTGTATGTTGCTTTGGTGCCAACCTTGAGGTTGTCAGGGGCAACGGTGTATGGCGGAATAAATGGAATATTATTCATTCGTACTGTTCTTGAATCTACTCTCAATTCATCAAAGACATTTAACAATTCGTCGGTTGAACCCACATCCATTCCAGATACCCCTTCAAAGGGATCTGCAAGAGGTAAAGAGTTAGGGGGCGGGGATTGAGGCAGCATCGAGGGCATCGAGTTTTTCAAAATATCTTTATCCGTGGAGTAAGTAACCACCGGGAAATCTGGCTCATCCGTTTGATTCGAATCCTCATTGGGTGGAGTAGAGGTTGGGGTGATCGAGAGGTCAACACGAATTAAATT
This sequence comes from Opitutia bacterium UBA1276, assembly GCA_002308735.1. Classification (GTDB taxonomy): domain Bacteria; phylum Verrucomicrobiota; class Verrucomicrobiia; order Opitutales; family Seribacteraceae; genus Seribacter. The sequence goes on from DBVA01000025.1 coordinate 4,285, forward strand.
CAGCCTATCTGGCTCGAGTGGAACGGGTGCGTATCTCAGGGCAACCGGAGGTTTGAAAGCGAGGTACTTTTCACGCTCCTGCGGGGGGGAATCAAACTTTTTGAGATCGAGACCCGAAACCAAAGGGCTAAGCAAAGGACATGCGGTAAGGCATGTATAAAATCGTAAGCGGTTGAAATACTGAAAAATGATCATGATTATGGATGTACAACCATATAATCGATGAAAAGGGTGAAAACTTTAGCTAAAAATTTATTTTATTTTAAAATTCAAGTTTTCCCTGATGGGATTGATGGGTGGAAATAAGATCCTCTACAGTATGAATATCTAAATCGAATACTTGATCTGTTTTAAATTGGGTTGCGGTAATTCGCTTTGGATCCCCATAGGAATCTAGGCATTTCCTAGTTTGAGCCCATACGGCATAGGGTACGGAAAGCGATTCCCCTTGCTCTTGGCATATCGTAAGGGCTTGCTCAAAGACGCTCTCATCGCATTCGGGGAAATTACAATTATAATTAAGATGGATATCACAAGGAAAATGCTCAACGATATGCTGAAACACCGGAATGGATCCAACTTCGTCTCCAGAAAGTTCCCTTGGCCTTTTTAAAATCCTGATCTCTTCATGGATGCAAGTACGGGCAATCAATTCACTTTCCGTAGAAAGTACAATTTCATCAAACATTTCAGACTGCTTAAGCTTTCTAACAGCCCGAAGTACCAGCGGCACCCCCTGGTAAGGAAGCAAATTCTTATATGCCAATCGCTTGCTTCCCAAGCGGGCAATGACTGAAGCTACAATTTTCAAAGCTTGCAAGCTAGAGAATTCAAAAGGGAAGAGCAAGATATTCGATTGCACCCGTGGACTGATCTTGAAATGATTGAGGGATTTAATTTAAGCACAATTGATGATTCCATATTCAAAGCAGTCCGTCTCCCAAGATGACATTGATGCGGTCAATCAAGTTCTTCGTTCTAATTTCTTAACTCAAGGTCCTAAGATTGAAGAATTTGAATTTGCATTGGCAGACTATTTTGGCTCAAACTATGCAATTTGCTGCTCGAGCGGAAGTTCAGCACTTCACCTAGCTTATGCTGGATTGGGGGCTGAACCTTCCAGTATTGCAATTGTACCGGCGGTCACTTTCTCGGCCACCGCAAATGCTTTTAAATATCTTGGTTCGAAGGTTATATTTTGTGATATAGACCCAGAAACCGGGCTTCTTTCCATAGAACACCTGGAGGAAATTCTTTCCAAACTTAACCAATCTAAGCAGAATCAAAAAGGGTTTATTACTCCGGTCTCATTTGCAGGTATGGTTGCTCCTCTTCAAAGGTGTAGAGAAATCTCAAATAAATATGGGTTTCATTTGATTGAAGATGCATCCCATTCCTTCGGAGCGACCAATGAAAAAACAGATCGATCGGGTGATTGCGAACGGGTGGATGCATCCTGCTTAAGCTTTCATCCCGTTAAACATATTTGCTGCGGAGAAGGGGGTGCTATCCTGACGAATTCTTCCGAATTAAATAGCATAGCCAAGAGAATGAGATCCCATGGAATTCACAGGCCTCATGGCGATGACCACGCCACCCCCTGGTACTATGAACAAGTTGAACTTGGTTGGAATTATCGAATGACCGATATCCAGGCAGCCTTGGGAATCAGTCAGCTCAAAAGAGTGGATCAAATGATTTCAATGCGAAGGAAAATTGCCCAGAGATACGATGATGTTTTTCAGGAAACTGAGTTTCAGGAATCATTCGCGCGACCGATCTATGAAGTTGGACATTCCTGGCATCTTTATATCATCCGATTCCATAAAAAAGGGGTACGGGATGAAGCACACAAGTTTCTTAAAAATAGAGGAATTCTAACTCAGGTTCATTATGTCCCATTATATAAGCACCCCTATTACGAAAAGGAGAATGGAAAAATCCAACTTTCTGGGGCAGAGCAATACTTTGGAGGATGCTTAAGTATTCCTATTTTTCCAGATCTCTGGGAAGAAGAACAAGAGCGAATCATTACAGAGTTGAGAAATTTTATAGAGAAGGGAAATTAAGACCGATGGAGGTAAGAGGGTTTTCGATTCTTTCAGATAAATCTTTCTCACACGGTGGATACAGCATTAGCACGATCGAGATGTCCGACGCCTTGCCGGTGATGCATTGGAGAAACGAACAACTGGATGCATTACGTCAAAAACATCCGCTCACGGAGCAAAGCCAGAGTGAATATTTTGAAAATGTAGTCAAAAGGGAATTCCCTAAAACTCAGCCTGATTTCATACTCTTGCGATTTACTTTCCAAAAAAAACTGATTGGATATGGCGGGTTGGTACATATTAACTGGCATGATAAAAGAGCAGAAGTGTCATTCCTGCTTGAAACCACTCGTGCAAAAAATATCGGACAGTACCTTATGGAATTGAAAATATTCCTGGGTTTGATCAAGTCCGTTGCCTTTATCGAGTTTGAACTTAACAAAATCACGACCGAATCTTATTCCCACCGCCCGCACCATGTAGAGGCAATTGAAGAATGTGGTTTTAATCGAGATGGTATACTCCGGGATCATACTTTGATAGATGGAAAGTGGGCAGATGCTATTCTTGGTTCCTGTTTACGCTCGGAATATTTAGACTCTTTGGAAGATTATAAATGAACGACCCAGTTCTGTTATTCACCAGCTTAAGCAGTAAGGTTGCATTATTCCAGTCCGTCCAAGAACAAGCCAAGCTTTTCTCCCCGAAGGCAAGGGTAATTGGTGCAGACAGTAATCCTTCTTGTGAGGGAAGAGTTAAGGTCGATCATTTCTGCCAGATACCGAAGACAAAGGGTTGGAATACCGATGATCTGTTGACCTTTTGTAAAAAGTACAAGATTTCACATATCATTCCCACCCGTGACGGAGAATTAGTATTCTGGGCCAG
>DBVA01000025.1:7588-7968 GCA_002308735.1 Opitutia bacterium UBA1276
GCCCTTATCAGGTGTCAGGATAAATATGAATTCTTCAAATCATGGCCCCAAAAATGCCCGCTTCAACCGGTTCCAACTTTTACCGAGCCTGAAGGAATTGGTGATCAAGAATTGGTGGTAAAAGAAAGAAGAGGTTCAGGATCCAAAAAAATTGGCCTCAAACTTTCATTTGCCGATGCAAAAGAATGGGGGACTTCCTTACAAGAACCCATTTTTCAACCTTACCTGGAAGGTCCTGAACTGAGTGCGGAAACCTGGATTAATCGAGAAGGAAAATGCCAGGGCATGCTCCTTCGATGGAGAAAGCTTGTAGTGAATGGCGAATCTCATGAGACAGAAGTTTTCAAAGATCGTATTTTGGAGGAGAAAATCAAAACCTC
>DBVA01000057.1:0-3530 GCA_002308735.1 Opitutia bacterium UBA1276
CGAGGTAATCTCATTTGACCAAGCTGAAATTTAGTGCTTGGTTTGTTTTGTGAGAACCAACCAGCTCAAAAATTTAATTCCCCTCTTTTTGCTTCCTATTTTTTTTGAGCTTTTTGGGCAAAAAGACATCGAATCTAACGAGAGTACTATGGTTGCCGGTCACTATAAGTTGGCCATGGTTTATTTAAATGGAGATGGGGTCGAACGAGACTACCAGCAAGCATTTAAATGGTTCACCCAAGCAGCCAAGCTTGGTCATCCAGAATCCCAGTATAACCTGGGTTGGATGTACTCCTCAGGTGCCGGGGGCGTGCAAAACTTTTCCCTAGCGGCAAAGTGGTATGCTAAAGCATCCCAACAAGGAATTACCGTTGCTCAATTTAACCTTGGCAGGGCTTATCATAACGGTGAGGGCCTGACCCAAGACTTTGAACAAGCCGTGCGTTGGTATACGCTTGCCGCCGATAAGGGGCATGCTATGGCACAAAACAACTTAGGTATGCTCTACCATGCGGGAAAAGGGGTACCGGTTGATTATTTAAAAGCGATCAAATGGTACAACTACGCAGCCCAGCAAGGTTTAGCCGATGCCCAGAACAATTTGGCCATCATGTTCGCCTTTGGGAAAGGGGTTCCACAAGACTATGTAAAAGCTTATGCTTGGCTCATCGTCGCCAAAACCAATGGGGTTAAAAATGAAACCTTTATGGAATATTTAAGCTCCAAGATTCCATCGAAGCAGATATCTTCGGCTCAAACCCTTGCTGGTAAACTTCTTACAGGCTTAATGCCATAAGGTCTCTCGCTCCTCCGGATACAGCGAGTTCGGAATGTTCGATGAACCTACCCGCGAATTGGAAGAATTCGACAGGGAGGATTACTGTCGTTTCTTGATACCCTGAAAGTCGATTTTACACCATTCCATACTCCAAATGGTATTCTTTTCATTAGGTATATTTATGATCTAAATGAACCATTTTGGTATTTCGGTCGTTATATAATTCATGGATACACAAAAAATTATCGACGAAGAAGAAATAGATCACTTACCAGAGTTTACGGATTAGGTTTTTCAGAATTACTGTAAGCTATGAAAGTCACTTTTGCTGTCTTTCAGTAACTCTCAATTGTGAAAATTTTCGTTCTTGCAGGAAACAAAAAGTATGGTCCGTTCTCACTGACCGTTGTTCGCAAGCACATTGAATCAGGAAATTTTAAGAGTACTAATCTTGCCTGCTACAACGGTAAAGAGTGGATACCGATTCAAGACATACCTGGCTATTTTGTTGCTCTTCCACCACCTCCTCAAAAAGTAAATACCGAGGATTTCACAAACCGGGGTTTTCTACTCGGAGAAAAAGCAGACCGCCGTGTAAGAGCACTCGCCATTTATGGTTCCATGGTAGGATTTATCAGCCACCTCATTCTTTGGGGATTACATTCGGGAGGAATCGTAAAAGTCGAGGGGGAAACCGCAAACTTGCTAAATTCTCCCTTTTCTGCTCTCTACACTCCTTTCTCAATCCTGCTTGCCTATGAGGCTTATCAACTCATTCGCGAGATTCCATCCTCTTTCTCTAATGCCGTGGGTAAACAATTTGAAATCGTTACCCTGCTTGTGGTTAGAGATATTTTTAAAAGTTTATCCCTGCTTGAATTCAATGATGAATGGACATTGGACGGTAAACTGAATCTGCTTCTACTCGAGTGCCTGACCTTCGTGATTTTGTTTTACACCTCGATGAATTACCGAAAGTTCAGCATTTCTTTGATGGTTGGGAATATGGAAGTGGAAGACCTCAAGACTTATGTCAAAAGTAAGCGAATCATTGCCCAACTTTTACTCTTTACCTATGTAATCATTGCGGTGCTCGCGTTTAGTGGTTGGACCATTGGGGTATACAATGGCATGGGAGATGCCGATCGGAAAATTTTCTTTTTAGATTTCTTTACCGTTTTGATTCTTGCCGACATTCTAATTTTACTAATGTTCTATCGATACTCGGACGACTTCAATGCATTGGCCCGTAATACTGGTTTTGTATTGGCGACGGTAATTTTACGGGTTGCCATCGGTGCTCCTGGGGTTTCTGCCTTGGTTTTGTTTATGGTGAGCGGACTCTTGGGAATCGCGATCCTGAGAATTACCCAGCACTTTTATACGCCTCCGTCCAAGATGGAATTTTCCTATCATAAGAAAAAAGACGGCGTGTAAAGTAACTGTCCAACATTATCCCATTAATTTTGGTAAAAGAACAGTAAACCACAATATCACAAACTGCGAGAAAGGAATGGAGGCGCGGGCCGGAATCGAACCGGCGAATAGAGGATTTGCAGTCCCCGGCCTTACCACTTGGCTACCGCGCCGTGCTCCAAAACCATTGTTAAGTATTGACTTCGCCCCCTTCGAGCAAGCAAAAAGCCAGTTGTACCTTTCCGCTTATGAGATTTTCAATTCCCTTTAGCCTTTTTCTTTTCATGTCTAGTTTTGTCGATGGGCAAAGCCGGCCCAATGTCATCATCGTGATGGCGGATGATATGGGTTGGTCCGATATTGGATGCTATGGAAGTGAGATCGAAACCCCCAACCTTGACCGGCTTGCGAAGGACGGTTTGCGCTTTACCCAATTCTACAACACCGGCCGGTGCTGTCCGACCCGGGCAAGTCTTCTCACTGGAACTTATCCTCATCAAGCCGGTATTGGACATATGATGAATGATACCGGGCTACCCGGCTACCAGGGAGATCTTGGAAATGATGTGCGAACCATTGCGGAGGTTTTGAAACCTGCGAAATACTCCACCTACCTATCTGGGAAATGGCATGTGACCCCAAAGATTCAACCCGGTTCCTCCCAGCACAACTGGCCGAGGCAACGAGGGTTTGACCGGTTCTATGGAACCATTCACGGAGCGGGTAGTTTCTTTGACCCAAATTCCCTAACCCGTGGAAATACCTTAATTTCTCCCTTTGCGGATCAAGAATATCAACCGGAGGTATTTTACTACACCGATGCCATCAACGATCATGCCACCCGGTTCATTAATGAGCATGATGAGAAAAATCCATTCTTTCTTTATGTCGCTCATACCGCTCCTCATTGGCCGATGCATGCCCTCCCGGAAGATATTGAAAAATATAAGGGGCGATACGATGCGGGTTGGGAAGTAATCCGCGAAGCCCGTTACCAGAAGCAGTTGGAACTCGGTTTGATTGACCCAAAATTAAAACTTTCCCCAAGAGATGCTGAACCTTGGAAGGAGGCAAAAGATAAAGAATGGGAAATTCGCCACATGGAAGTGTATGCTGCAATGGTCGATCGCTTGGATCAGGGACTGGGTAAAGTGATCGGTGCCCTCGAAAAGAGAAAGATGTTGGAAGACACCCTAATCATCTTCATTGCAGACAATGGAGGATGTGCCGAAGGCATGGGCAGGAAGGAAGGAATTCAATACAAAGACAGTGATCCCGAAATCCTAAGGCCGATGAAAGCAACGGATTTACAAATGGATATGATCCCGAAACGTAC
>DBVA01000048.1:0-25349 GCA_002308735.1 Opitutia bacterium UBA1276
ACCCAAAATTGAGCATAACTACTGTGCTCTTTCAGGACCGGACGGTTGGCGTCATATTCCTCGCATTTTGGAAAGCCGAAGGGTTGCCACCGAACCCCCACATGCATGTGATCCGTGGTCCAACTATAATTGGAAACACTTGATTCCTGTGAGAATAAGCTTGGAAGCAAGTATGGAAGAAATATTCCTGAAAACAGAAATAAAAGGGCGTTGGAGGGAGGCATGGTTTTGCCAAAATTAAACCGGGAGATTTTCATGGATAAGAGTTTGATTGCATGGACTCATGGACAGTTGAATGAATCCAAAAGAAAATCAACCTATCGGAAAAAAATATTTAGTGAAGTCGGAAAGTCTTTATTTCTCGATCGTTTTCAATCCAAGTCCCTTTTCCGGACCCGAATAAAAATCAGAGTACCTTTTTACTTAAAGTGGAGGAATTCGTTAGGATTTGCAAAAGCCAGCCCTCGATCAATTCAATCGGCAATCCAATTACATTGGTTTTGGAACCGGAAAATTTCTCAATAATCAAATCCGCCCGGGTTTGTAATCCATAGGCACCCGCTTTATCCAGTGGATCGACCTCCAAAAAGTAACCATCGATTATTTTTTCATCGAGATCCTTAAACTGGACTTCACTACTTTCTACTTTTGTCTCCAGAAAACCTTCCGCTTTTTGGGTCAAACAAACCCCGGTACTGACCCGATGCGTTTTACCTGACAAGCTCATCAACATCTCTTTGGCCTCGTTTAAATCGTTCGGTTTTCCAAAAACTTTTTCGTTTAAAGAAACGATGGTATCCGCCCCCAGCACCCATCGATCTGGATAACGACAAGAAACTTCTAAGGCTTTCATTTTTGCATTTTCCAACACTAAATCAAGGGGCCCCGAGGGGTGAACCTGTATTTCTTCCACTTGGGGAAGCACCACCTCATGTTTGATTCCAACTTCGGTTAGTATCTGGGTTCGACGGGGCGAGCCAGATGCTAAAATTAAATTTTCTTCTCCCTTCGAGTTCGCTTTTTTTCTGGGATTTTGCATACTGAATATCTCTTTATGAAGTTTTTTTATTTGAAAGCAATCACATGAGGATTGGGGTCGCACAACTGAACTCCACGGTGGGAGATCTTCCGGGCAACCTTGCCCTCGCCTTGGATGCTTACGAACAGCTTGTCGGGCAAGGTTCGGACTTGGTGGTATTTCCCGAGCTATTTATTTCCGGCTACCCGCCCCGGGATCTACTCATAAAAGAAAAATTTCTCCAAGATTCTTTGGAAGTGCTTCAAGAATTCGCTCGCCAAACCGGACCCACCCCTGCCCTGATCGGATTCCCTGAATCCGCACCCGAGCACCCAAGTAAAATATTCAACTCGGCAGCATGGTGTCAGCATTCCAAGATAGATCAAGTTTTTCGAAAAAGACTTCTTCCCACCTATGATGTTTTTGATGAAAGCAGATACTTTGAAATGGGGAATGCAGAGATGATCAGGGAATATAAAGGGAAACGGTTGGGAATTACCATTTGTGAAGACATTTGGAACTTGGCCGACCCACGATATTCAAACGACCCCTTGGACAAAATGGAAGCGGATTGCCCGGATTTGTTGATTAATTTATCGGCAAGCCCATGGTTTGTGGGAAAAGAAAAGAACCGTTTGCAACTTCTTCAGAAGGTAGTTCATAAATTAAATTGCCCCGTTACCTATGTGAATGCAGTGGGCGGCAATGATGAACTTATTTTTGACGGTTCCTCCACTACCCTGGATAAAAATGGCAAGATCACCTTCCAATCCAAACCTTTTGAAGAACAGCTTCAAGTTCATGATCTTTCTGAAAATAATCATTTTAAAACTCCTGAGGCCTTGGAAATGGACCAGTTGCAGAATGCTTTGTCCCTTGGGCTTCGGGACTATGTTCTTAAAAGCGGATTTTCTAAAGTGGTTATTGGCTTAAGTGGGGGCATTGATTCTGCGGTTACCGCAGCCTTAGCCGTTGATGCTCTCGGCAAAGATAAAGTCATGGGGGTTAGCCTGCCCTCTGCCATATCCAGTGATCACAGCAAAGATGATGCGTTAGAATTAGCTGAGAATTTGGGCATTGGGTTTCATACCATCCCCATCGAGTCCCTGGTTGCCGCTGCAAGTAATGAACTCGATTTCCTTTTCAAAAACCTACCTCATGATGTCACGGAAGAAAACCTGCAAGCACGAAGCCGGGGTCTTTTATTAATGGCAATTTCAAACAAATTTGGAGCTCTTCTTCTCACCACGGGTAATAAAAGTGAATTGGCGGTGGGATATTGTACCTTGTATGGGGATATGTGCGGAGGGCTTGCGGTTATTTCTGATGTCCCCAAGACCAAGGTTTTTGACCTCGCTAGGCATATGAATCGGACCAAGACCATCATTCCTGTCAATACCATTGAAAAACCACCTTCCGCCGAATTACGCCCCGATCAAAAAGATAGTGATTCCCTCCCTGATTATGATGTTCTAGACGGGATTCTTCATGCCTATGTTGAAGAGCGAAAATCGATTGATAGTATTATCCAATCCGGATATGAACCGGAAATCACCCGCAAAATTATTCGCTTGGTTGATTTAAATGAATACAAACGAAACCAAGCGGCACCCGGACTGAAGACAACACCTCTCGCATTCGGTATTGGACGCCGTATCCCGATCGTACAAAAATATCAAAATTAGATCGCCCTTACATTTATGAGTTCAGAATCAGAAAATCTTTTTGAAAAAGCCAAGCGTTTGATTCCAGGTGGAGTCAACTCTCCGGTTCGTGCTTTTCGTTCCGTAGGAGGCACTCCATTTTTTACCCGCAGTGCCAAGGGTTGCCATTTAACCACCGCGGATGGACAGGAATTAATTGACTATGTCTGCACCTGGGGACCGGCCATTCACGGACACAACCATCCCCGGATCAAGAATGCCATCGCCAAAGCTTTGGAAGCGGGTACCAGCTTTGGCACCCCTGGACCCGCGGAAGTTGAAATGGCTGAATTAATTGTTGAGGTAGTCCCTTCCGTAGAAAAAGTGAGAATGTGCAACAGCGGAACGGAGGCGACCATGTCCTGTATTCGTCTGGCTCGTGGATTCACGGGGAGATCCAAGATTATAAAATTTGCCGGATGCTATCACGGCCATGTTGATAGCCTACTGGTCAAAGCCGGTTCTGGTGCTCTTACCTTGGGGAATCCTGATAGTGCCGGAGTACCCGAAAGTTTCGCTCAAGAGACGATCGTTCTTCCTTACAACGACGAAACTGCTTTAGCGGATGCACTCAACCAGAACCAAGACGCGGTTGCCGCGGTTATCATCGAACCGTTTCCTGCAAACTGTGGTCTGATTCTGCCCAAGGAGGGCTATTTAGAATCTGTTAGAGCATTATGCAGTAAGCATAATGTTTTGTTGATTTTTGATGAAGTTATGACCGGGTTCCGCCTTGGAATTGGTGGAGTTCAGGAAAGAACCAGAATTACACCAGATCTCACTGCCATGGGTAAAATCATTGGAGGTGGACTACCAGTCGGAGCTCTGGGTGGAAAAGCAGAGATCATGGATCATCTGGCTCCTCTTGGCCCGGTTTATCAGGCCGGCACTCTAAGCGGAAACCCGCTTGCCATGGCCGCAGGCATTGAATCCTTACGGATGCTCAAAGAAAACCCTCCCTACGATCATTTGGAAAAGATGGGGGCGATGATTTCGGGTGGTGTGAGCAAACTTGCTGAACAACATGGGGTCGCCTTACAAGTGCCACAAGTGGGTTCGATGTTTTGCTTATTCTTCTCTGAAAAACCCGTCACCAATCTGGATCAGGCGATGAGCTGTAAACATGACCATTTCAATAAGCTATTTCATAAACTTCTTGAGAGTGGGCTCTACTTACCTCCCTCTTCCTACGAAACCTGTTTTATTTCTGCGGAGCACCAGGAACCTACAGTCACCGAAACTTTGGAGAAGATGGAACAAGCCTTTTCTTCTTTTTGAAACTTCTTGGCATTGACACTGGATTGCATCCGGTGAAATAAGCTACTTGGTATGCCTTTTCTTAAGACACAAATTCTTTTTCTGAGCCTGTTTACTTCCCAGGTTTTATCCTTTGCGGAAGAACGCATCCCTTTTTATGAAGACTATCTTCAAAAGGCGGATGCCCTCGGCTTCCTTGAAAATGCGGAAGCATTTCTTGAGCAATCACCCGATGCTTTAGAAGCACCCCGAGTTGCCATGGACTTGATGATGGTAGGAAAAGCGGCAAACCAAGCAAAAGCCGTAAGTAGGGCTACGGATCTACTTCTTTTTCGATACCCAAAAAGTTTACCAAGTTTACAGTTTGTAAGTTCTTTTGATCAAGGCTCCCCCCGATTGGTCAACCTGCTCAAAATAAAAGCGGATCAGGGGAATTTAGAGCAAAAAGAATTTGCCATTTCTTTTTGCCGATCCCTTTTATTGATTACCCGAATTCATGGCCCCGAATTTCTCAAAGATGTCTCCCTTCGGATTCGTGCGTATTTATTGGCTACTCAGGCAGGGGTAAAAGAAATCGAAGACCTTACCTTTTCTTCCTTTAAAGAACTGTCTGAAAAAAATAACCCATTGGGGAAATGTTTAAAAATCCTCATGAGCGAACAAGATCGTTTTTCAAAAATCGAAGACCTGTCCAAGCTTTCCGGCACGGACGCCAAATTTTGCCTCTCTTTCTATCTTGCCCAACTCAGCCCTGAGGAGTCCAAATCCGATAAAATGATCCGTTTTAAAATCAATCAAATTCTCTTTGGTAAAAGCCCGGATACCAAGCTCGCCCGGGAACTTTTGGCTTCTCTTCCTGAAACATTACAGAAAAGTCCTCCCTGGGATGCGTTGCTCGCATTTTCTTACCACCTGGAACAAGACACGCCCAAAGCCATTGAAGTCCTTCAAGCATCTTCAGGGGCTACTGAAAAAGATTCGCAATGGAATAATATGTTAGTTTCCTATGCGGACGGACTTACTTTTTTGGAGAACCGCAAGAAGCTTTTGGTCACCGCCATTGGAAAAGCCATTGAAAAAATGGGCTCCGATTCAGGCTGTCTTTTTATCCAAGCGGATTGGGAATCTAATGCCAGTAATTCCAAGAGCGTAAAGAATTCCCTTTTTCTGGGCGTGGATAAATCCAGCAAGAAGATCGAAATTCAATTACGGAAAGGAAAAAAGCTCGTTATGGGCTACCAAAGTAGTGCCGATACTTCTTCGCTCTATGGTCCGGATTCCGATAAGATTTTCCGCTTTCAAACTTCGGGTACATTCCCAGTTCCCAGGGTTTCCATCAATCGGGATAATCTAACCGGAGCATTCACTTACAATTTCAACCTTAATTTTGGCTCCTCTTTTTCCGAATTCTTGAAAAGTGGATCTTCCCTTCTCGAAAATCCTTACATTGGAACCGCAAAAGGGAGGGAAGTTTTATGGAATTATACCCTCGCCAACAAATTCATTTGGCTGGAGCCAGCCAGGGCCGCAAAGGGGGGCACAACCTATCCAATATCTTCTCTGTCCCGGGGGACCAGTAAACCCAACCGTGCGAGTGTTACCTTTGACCTCCAAGGTAATCTTGAATCTGCCAAATTCGGGGCGGTTACCCTTAGCACCATCCGCTTGGGGGATGCATCGATTTTAAAGCAGCTTCCTCAATGGCCTAAAGGAGAAATTGAGCAAGGGGAGGAATTTGACTTTCGCATGTTCATGAAAATGGTCTCGGTGATCGGTGACCTAGCTCAAAAATAAAATATTGGATCATGATCAGCAGGTTTAAATTTGCTTGGGTCACTCTACTAGCCAGCTCCGTTCTTTACGGAAGCAAACAAGAATTTTCCATCCTGCGGGACATTGCCTATGCCGGCTCGGATAACCCACATCAGACCCTGGATCTCTACACCCCGAGGTCACTGGACCTCTCCTCGGGCAAGTTGCCCGTTGTGGTTTGGATCCATGGAGGAGCCTGGAAAAGTGGAAGTAAAAAATCGGGTAATCATCCACACCGGATTCCAGAAATTGTCGCGACCCAAAGATATGCAGGGGTGTCGATCGGATACCGTCTAAGCCAAGACGTTAATTGGCCCGCTCAAATTCATGATTGTAAAGCCGCGATTCGCTGGCTTCGTGGAAATGCTAAAGCTCTTGGCCTTGATCCCGACCGAATTGGAGTTTGGGGGTCTTCCGCAGGTGGACATCTTGCCTCGATGCTGGGAACCACAACGGATTATGAAAGCCTCGAGGGAGAAATTGGGAATTTCCGATCCTTTTCAAGTGAGGTTCAGGCGGTGGTTAACTATTATGGTCCAAGTGCTTTTTTACGGATGGATGACCAACCTGGTAAAATCCGACACAATGCACCCGGGTCTCCCGAAAGTCAATTGATCGGACACCCCATTCAAGAAGCAAAAAAATCGGCCCAAAATGCATCTCCCCTCCATCATGTGTCGGCTCGGGATGCACCCCATTTTCACTTTCATGGGATGCAGGATTCATTCGTTCCCTATCAGCAGTCCTTACTCCTTCACCATGCGCTTCAGAAAGAAAAAGTTTCTTCGGCTCTGATCTCGGTCCAACAAGCGGGTCATGGGATGCCAGTTAAATTCACCCAAGAATTTGTGATCCCCTTTTTTGATTTCCTATTCCATGGGGTGGGAACATTCCCAAAAGATCTTTCTCTCTAAGATGGAATGAGGTACGATTTCCCCTGGCTTTCGGTAGCATCCTTAAGGGATGAATTAGAAAATAAAAGTGGAATTTATTTTGAGGCCCATGCCTTCCGAGAATCCGTTTTATTGCAGGACCCAAAAGCTTGCTTTTTAGAACTTGCCCAAAAGATCGGTCACCCTCTTTCCCAAAGTATCCATAACGAATTAGTTCTGGATGTAATCGATCATGGCTTCTCCAAAGAAGACCAACGGGCTCGCGGGCCCCATTCCAACCGAAAGCTTGGTTTCCATACCGACCGCTGTGATGTGATTGGATTTTTATGCCTGCAAACTGCCGCTTCGGGTGGAGAAAACCAGATTGTAAATAGCAAAGAAGTTGCTCAAATAATTCAAGAGGAAAGAAAGGATCTTTATGAGGTTCTATGTTCCCCTTTCCCCTATAAACGACATGTTATGGATTCTGAAAACCCAAAGCCCTTCTGCATGCAACCCATTTTCTCTTCTCAAGAAGGATTCTTTGCTTGCTCCTATCTCCGGGTTTTAATTGATCGGGCAGACCAAGATCCTGATTGCCCGGGCTTGTCCAAGGTTCAAAAAGAATCCTTGGACTTTATGGATTGCGTCTGCGAGAGAGAAGAAATTCAAACCCGTTTCAGGCTAGAACCAGGGAATCTTTTGTTTTTGAATAATTGGACAACTTTACACCGACGCACTGCCTTTACCGATTTCCCCGAAAAAGATCGCCAAAGGCATTTTTTAAGAATTTGGCTTTCGATGCCGAATAATCGTCCTTTAGATCCCGCATTCAAAGAAAATTTTGGTTCCGTGGAAGCAGGGAAAATTCGGGGTGGGATCCGAGCAAACTAATATCGATTCATTTTGCTCTTTATTTGATTCCTCTTTTCAAGATACATTGAGAATAGAAATTCTCTAGCTCATGATATTTTTCTTTCAAAAAACGACATCTCTTTCGGTCGTTTTTTTGTTTGGGGCACTCCCTAATTCCATCCTTTGCTGTCCTCCTGACTCAAACTTGCCGGCACCGTCAGACTTCAGCGAAAAATCTCCCTTTGCGGTTAAAACCCCGTACTTGGATCCTCCTGCAGGAGTTTTTCAACAAGCCAATGACTATGAAGTCTTGATCATGGGTGGAGGCTATTCTCCCTCGGGAAATCAGTTCTCGCTTGAGAGCAATGTTAAGTATTTTCTCCGAATAAAAGAAAAACTCGGCTTTTCCAAAAGTTCCTCCCAGCTTTTTTTCGCAGATGGAAATGATCCGGCCAGAGATCTTCAGTATTTTGACCCCAAGCAGGAAATACCGCTTGTGAACCGTGCGTTGGCAGAAATATTCGCTAAAAATAAAGGACTCAATCACCAGTACCGTAGCCATCAGCTTCAAACCAACGGGCCTGCCTCGATTGCCAGCTTGGACCAATGGATTAGTCGTCAAAAAAAGGCCAAAGCCACCAGATTTAATTTGGTCTATTTTACTGGGCATGGAGGAAAAGGCTCCAAAAAAGAACCTCATAATACCACCGCTTACCTTTGGAATAATCAAAATTTAAGCATGCAGAATTTTTCTAAAAAATTAGACGGCTTACCCAGTGAACAAAAAACAGTTTGTATTATGGTTCAGTGTTACAGCGGGGGATTTGCCCATTTTATGTTTAAAGAGGGCAACCATACCAAGGGTCTATCTACCTCTCCAAGAGTTGGGTTTTTTGCAACCACCCATGACCGGGTAGCTGCGGGTTGTACCCCTGATATTACCGAAAGCGACTATCGAGAATACAGTACGACTTTCTGGGAAGCAATATGTGGAGAAACTCGCATGGGTATGCAAATTCCAAAAGCAGACTTTGACAAGAATGGAAACACTTCACTTGCCGAAGCCCATGCCTATGTGGTGATTAACTCAGATACCATTGATGTTCCCGTCAAAACATCAGAAATTTGGCTTCGAACCCTTTTTTCGGCTCAAATTAAATTATTTCAAAAGGATCAGGACCAGAAACAAAGAAAAATTCATGAGAATATCTTATCCAAAGCAGAGCCTGAGGAAATCGCGGTGATCCGCTCTTTGGCTTTGGAGTTTGGATTTTCGCAATGGCCGACTATCGATGATGCAGATGAAAAAATAGGGTCATTAAAACAAAACAGAAAAGAATGGGATCAGAAAAAGAACAAATCTTTGGCTGCCACTCGGAAATTAAGAGATCAAATAAAATCTAGGATCAGAAAATTTTATCCGGAATTGGTAAACCCCTATCACCCGAAATCATTAGAGGTATTTAATGGAATGAAAAAAGAATTATTTCTTAAAAAACTTAATTTTCAAAATCAATGGCAGCAACTCGTAGTCGAAAAAGAAAATTTCAATCAAATCGAAAAGAAGAGATTTGCCCTGGAAAAAGAGGAAGCAAAAGGAATCCGACTAAAGAGATCCATTGAATATGTATATCTCTGGAATCATTTACAAAAAAAGGGCTCGCTTGCCCAAAAGCGTGAATTTAATAGGCTCGTTAATCTCGAAAAGATGACATTCCCACTGCAGTGAGAAAATTATAAAAGCTTTCTAGAAGCCTTTCCCTCTCAGGGCTGCATCTAATTGCTTTTGAAATTCCACCACATCTTCGTCCGAAGGCTTATATCCTTCGTCACCCCCGGACAAACCAAGCCTACCAAATTGGTCCAAGGTCCATTGTTTATGATGTCCATCAGAAAAGGTAACTGAACCACTTGCCATAGCTCCCGGTGGAGTAACCGGGTCTACTTCGACCGAAACGCCTCCCTCTGTTGGGTTGAGTTCATCCGTTGCACCAGGAGTCTCCGCATTATTTCCCGGTACTTCCTTTGGTTTTTCCTCCTCTTTATCGGCAAGGGTTAGATCCAGGTCATCAACCAGAAAACGGACATCAATGTAGGTCATGACAAGACCAAAGTCGGTGTTTATCTTTTTTTGCACATCCGACAAGCCCATTCCCTCAGCGACCCATCGAGCTATCTCTCTCTTCTGCTCTGGATTAGGTTCGGTCTGCAAAGGAGTGTCGGAGACTACTTCTTCTTCTGAACTGCTGGATGCGTCTACTGAATCTGAAAAATCACTTATGTTCATATTTGCTAATATTTAAGCAAAATAACGACTTTGACAAGGGGGTAAAAGCAATCAGTAGAAAACAACCCTTATTCCATGGATTGCGAAAGCTGTTCGTTTAAGAATTCTACAGAATGTTTAATGGAGGTATCTTGATCCATCATATTCTCAACGGTTTTGCAGGCATGAATTACAGTTCCATGGTCCCTTCCTCCGAAAGCACCACCGATTTCCTGCAAGGAGTGTTCAGTCAGTATGCGGGATAAATACATCGCAACTTGCCGGGGAAATGCAATGTTAGCAGGTCGTCGGCGCGATAACATGTCAGCCATTCTGAGATGGTAGTAATCCACTACTTTCTTTTGAATGGTTTCAATCGTAATCCGGCTTAAATTTTCCTCCCGTAAAATATCACGGAGTAATCTTTGTACGGTTTCAAGATCTGCTTTTTTACGGGTCAGTCCAACATAGCCCGCGACTCGGGTCAGGGCACCTTCCATCCGTCGAACATTTCTGGAGATATTCTTCGCCAAAAACTCAATAATTTCAGGTTCCACTGAAATTCCCATGGCATCCGCTTTTTTGGAAAGAATCGCAACCCTAGTTTCCAGGTCAGGAGCCTGAATATCCGCGACCAAGCCCCATTGAAAACGGGAAAGTAATCGACTTTCAATTTTATCAATTTCTCCAGCAGGCCGGTCACTGGTTAATAAGATTTGACGTTGAGCTTCGTAAATTTCGTTAAAAGTATGAAAAAATTCCTCTTGAATTCTTTCTTTGCCCGCTAAGAATTGAATGTCATCAATCAAAAGATAATCAACACTTCGGTAGCGTGAGCGGAATTTGGTCAGGGTATTTTCCTGGATAGCCCGGATAAATTCATTGGTGAACTTTTCGCAGGAAACATAAGTAATTCGGCAAGCTGGGTTCCGATTCAGTGCCTGATGGGCAACGGCATGCATCAAGTGGGTTTTCCCTAATCCAGTTTCCCCGTAAAGAAATAAGGGATTGTAGGCATGAGCAGGGGCATTCGAAACGGCCACGCAGGCTGCATGTGCCAGTTCACTCCCTCCGCCCACAATAAAATTTGAAAATGTATTTTTCGGATTAATCCCCAAGGATCTTCCCTTGAGAGCCGGCCCAGTCAAACGGGATGAGGAGGTTTTGGTAGCCTTACTTTTATTGCGGTTGTTGATATCAAGTTCATGGTTCCCCTCTCCGATGTCTCCTAATAATTCAACCGTGAATGGATGGCCTACCAGCCGATCCGCTTCTTGTCTAATCACATCTAAATAATTATCACGGATCCAAATTGCAGAAAATTCATTGGGTGTGATCAGTTCACAACCATCTTCATCCAAATGTCCGACTCTCATATTATCGAACCAAACCCGGAAGGTATCAGCAGGAATAACTTCGAGTAATTGTTCTCTTAAAGAACTCCAGAAAGTGTCAGGGGTAGAAACGGGGGATGACATAAGAAATCAGAATTTATTCACAGCAAGTCGAAGTGCTTTGTAAGTCTCTTAGAGAAAGGCATTTCCGAGTGTGAAGGTGGGTGGTTTTGAAATGGATGAATACAATCGCAGGAAGGAGGCAATAATTGCATAAGTAATTTATATACAGTATATTGCATTTAAAATGAAAATGGATTCGTAGGGTGTTGGTAAAAAACTGTTACAAAAAGGAAACAATAGTTTTGAAGAAGAAATCCAATGAAACCAAGAAAAAAATTTCGATAAAAGCGGAAACTTTCTCACAAGTTATTCACAAGCTTGAGTCCATAAGTTTTTAGCACTTTTTTGCTTGCACATATCGATAATTTCCAACACCTGCACAGCTATTTGATAATTCGGTACTTAGAAAAAAGTTTTCGGAGCAAAAAAATGATTTGAATGATCACTTATTCATTTTTTTTAAAAGTTTTTCGTTAAAGTCGATCGCAGAATCATAACTAAATTGTCGAGCTGCTTGGACCATAGCCGCAACCTCAACCAATCGGGCCATATCCCGTCCCACTCGAACTGGAATTTCCATGTGAGGAACTGGAGCGCCTAAAATATCGAAGTATTTTCGTTCCAAGCCGGTTCTTTCCAACTCATTTTCGATGGACTCTTCAAGCAAGGTAACCACCAGATCTATTTTATTTTCTAGCCTCACAAAACGAATACCAAATAACTTCTCGACATTTATGATGCCTATTCCTCGGCATTCCATAAAACCTCGATTTAATTCATCACAAAAACCAACGGGGGTGTGGTCACTCAGTAGCTTAATTTTCACAACATCATCCGCGACCAGACTATGGCCTCTTTCAATTAAAGCTAAAGCGGCCTCACTCTTACCCGCCCCACTCCCTCCGCGGATTAAGGTACCAATACCCCGAATCTCGAGCAAAGTACCGTGAAGAGATGAGCGAGGGGCAAAACGCTCTTCCAGTAACACGGTGACCTCGGTGGTAAACGCCTTGGAACTGAGTGAAGTTCGAAAGAGCGGTACCCCGTACTCCTCTAAAACTTCAATCATTTCTTGGGTGGGGGCTAAATTACGGGTGACCACAACACAGGGTATCTTTTTTCCGGCCATGGTAGAGATCACATTTTTCCTTCGCACTTTGGATTGTTCTCGAAAGAAACCCATCTCCCCTGCCCCAAAAAGCTGTATTCTTTTGTGGGCAAAATACTTGAAATAGCCTGTTACTGCCAGAGCCGGACGATTTACACTCCTCTCCCGGATCGTACTTCGGGATAGAGATTTTTCCGTGGTTACTAATCGAAGTTGAAGCTGCTCACCATAGTCTTCAAAAAATTCTCGAACTGCAATGCTCTCGACCGAGTAAGGAATATTGGATTGGACACTTTTCATAGTAGGTTAAATTTAAATTCAGGCGACGAAATCTTGCCCAAGATATTTGGTACGGGTTTGCTCATCATTAAGTAAAAACTCAGAATCTCCGTGAGCCAAAACCTTTCCATCATAGAGTAAATAGGCACGGTCTACGATTCTGAGGGTTTCCCTCACATTATGATCGGTAATAAAAACTCCAATTCCCTTCTCTTTCAAAGAAACAATCATCTTCATTACTTCACTTACACTTATGGGGTCCACGCCGCCAAAAGGTTCGTCCAGCAGAAGAAAGCTTGGATTAAGTACAAGTGCTCGGGTAATCTCCAATCTCCTACGCTCCCCTCCGCTCAAGGTGAAAGCCTTTTGTTTGGCGAGATGAGAAAGGTTTAATTCATCCATTCGGTGTTCGACTACTTGATCCTCTTCTTTTTTTCCCAGTTTTAGAGACTGAGCAATAGCCCGAATATTTTCCTCCACCGTAAGTTTCCGAAATACGGAAGACTCTTGAGGTAAATAAACCACTCCTTCCCGGGCTCGTCGATAAGCAGGTAGAGAGGTGATATCCCTACCATTCAACTCTACTCTTCCATTACTGGGTCTGGTAAATCCGGTAACCATGGAAAAGGTCGTAGTCTTCCCTGCCCCATTGGGACCCAGTAAGCCAACCACTTCTCCACCCGATAGGTTCAAATCGACTCCCTTGACCACGAATCTGGCTCCGTATCGCTTAGTGACTTCACGAACTTGGAGTATATTTTTGGATTCTGGCTTCAAGGTTTTTTAGGGTGACTAATTTGGAAATCCGAAATTAGGAATTTCTGGTAATTGCAAACTGGGCCGATTACCTTCAACCCCGACTACTTTCGCCCTTCTTGTCCCTTTTTCGAGAATAATTTCATCTCCTTTGGCGATCCCATAATCTTGATCCTCAACCCGGGCATTTCCTTGGAGAACAGCTTCTCCTTTTGTGGTATTTATACTTAATTCATCTGCGAAGGAGGACCGACCCTTCTGGATCATGCTGACCTTTCCTCTCGCATGGATCTTTGAAATTTTGCCCAAGCTTTTCAATGGGCTGGTCTGATTTGAATCTTTATCAAAAAGGATCTCCATCCAGTCACATGAAATCTTTAAATCTTCTGAGCTCACCACGACATTTCTTTCAAGAAGAAACCGGTTTCGGGTTGGAGAAAGCTCAAGGACTTCAATATATTCCGCCTCGGTTAAAGTTTTAAAGCTGAGGTCATCTTTTCGGACCCCTTCTTTTTTTTTGCCTTCTCGTTCATCCAACAACAGAGTTTCTTTAAACATCACTTTTCCTTTTTCTTGAAATGCAATTAATTGGTCACCCTTTTCAATCTTGTTTCTCCATAACCATCTTTTACCCTCTGCAGTAAACCCCTTCCCCTCTACTTCGAGCATGGATTCCCCCCATGCTTTTCCAGACCCAGGCTCAAAGAGACCTTTTTTACTTTTGGCATTGGATTGATTAAATCCAGTCAAGGTTTTCAAAACCAGATCAAAAGCCTCATAAATCCCTTCTTCTTCAAAATTGACTTCATTGGCATGAAGTTCCCAGGCAATTCTTCCATCTTCACCAAATCCGGGCACTTTAAGGTGACGGATGCCTTCCTCGGTTTTCTGATCCTTGCGGTCAAATTCTAAGGCATCGGAAGACAGGCAGGAGAAATAAAAAATAAAAATACTTAAAAGAAGATTCTTAAGCAGCAGAATTTGATTCAATCGGAAAGGTGAGTGGAGGGACTCCCTAAGTGGATCATTCAAAATTACCATGCAAGATAGATTATTGTTCGGCTTTGCTTTCCTCTTTTGGAGCAGTCTTTGCCTCCGTCTCAAAGGGAACAAATTTTAGAATGGCACCATTGATGCAATATCTTTTATCGGTGGGAGTATCAAATCCTTCTCCCTTAAAGACATGCCCTAAATGACCATCACAACCTGCACACCGAACTTCGGTTCGCAGGTAACCCAAATGAAAATCTTCAAAAGTATTCACATTTTGCGCATTGGCAGGGTCGAAAAAAGAAGGCCATCCGCATTTCGAGTCAAACTTGGTTTCAGAAGTAAATAATTCAGCCCCGCAACCCGCACATAAATATTTCCCCCCGCCTTGTTTCTTGAATGCATCGTACTCTTTCCCGAATGGTCTTTCCGTGCCTGCCTTCCGAAGGATATGAAATTGTTTTTCAGTCAGTTCCTGCTTCCACTCTTCTTCTGTTTTTTCCACCTTTTTTACACTATTCATTTTTGTTTTCAGTTTCTTCTGAGATTGCTTAATTTCTGCATTTGCTTGATCCGTGAAAAAGCTAATGGTGAAGATTGTTGCCAACATCACCAACGATAAGACCACGAAAATTTTGAGCATCCAAGCCTTCATATCAATAATCTTTTCATTCGTTTTATTTCGAGGCAAGACCTATTCAAATCCAAAGTTATCCTAATCTTTCCAGTAAACTAGCCTCATTGGTATAGGTAATTGCAGATTCTTTAGAAATAATCCCATGCTGGTAGAGGTGAAGTAGGTGTTGCTCCATTGTCATCATTCCTTCTTTCCCCTGGGTCTCCATGGTTGAATAAACTTGCTGCCAATTTCCGGAACGAACCAGGTTGCCGAGGGCAGGAAGATTTTTCAAGACCTCCATGGCTAGGATTCTCCCATTACCATCTGCTCTCGGAACCAGTTTTTGACTCAAGACAAAGGATAAACTAAAAGAAAGCTGTAAGCATAAACTCTTCGTTTGCTCAGAAGGAAACATGTCCACAATCCGACTTAAGGCACCTTTGGCATCCCGGGTGTGAAGGGTTGAAAAAACCAAGTGACCAGTCTCCGCTGCACTTAATGCAAGCGATGCGGTTTCAGTATCCCGTATTTCTCCAACAAATATGATATCTGGGTTCTCCCGCAAAGCACTCCTTAGACCCTCGGCAAAAGTTGGAACATCCTGCCCTATTTGCCTTTGAGAAACCATCGAGCTTTCACTTTTAAATAAAAATTCGACCGGGTCTTCCAAGGTGATTATTCGGGTCTTTCGGTATAAATTGATGTGATTAATAAGGGAGGATATGGTTGTGGACTTTCCACTCCCAGTAACTCCAGTCACTAATACCAAGCCCCTTTTTAAGGTGGTGATATCCTGCCAAATTTTTTCCGAAGGTAGCCCAACCTCTTGAATCGAAGGAATATCTGAAGCCAACACCCGCATCACAAAGGCGAGTCCGTCCCGGTCCTTAAAAATATTAAGCCTAAAATTTATGCCTTGAGCCTCCCATTCGAATGCGGTGTCTAAATCCTTCGGATTTTCTTTATCTAAAACGATTTCTAAATGTCGCTCACTTAATAAAATTCCCAGCATGTACTCAATCGTGGCAGCGGTGACCCCGCTCCCTTCAGGCAAGGGGGTGAGGTCATCATCAATTCGAAAACTTATCGGTCTACCATTTTTAACATGTAAGTCCGAGATGCGAGAAAGGTTCCCTCGCTTGTATGCGGGATCAATGAAATAGTTCAGTAATTGAGTGAAACTCAAGGTGGACTGACCGACTTGATAAATCGGATGATCGATATCATAACTTTCTGACATAATTTGAAAATGACCTTATCTTGGATTTTCTTCAAGCCAAGATCACAAACTTCAATAATCTCTTGAAGTTTAAATTAATAAAAATTGGATTGCCATATTAGGGCTAAATAAAGAAAAAGTATCCCTTTATTCTCCTATGCAAGTTCACTTCAAAGGTACCCGGGGTTCCATTCCCACTTCTTATTCAGCGGACGAAATTAACAAAAAAATTGTTGATGCCCTTCTTGCTGCCCGCGGAAAAGACCTTCGCTCCGAGGGCCAAATTATAGATTTCGTAAAAAATAAGTTACCTTTTCATACCAGTTCCGGGTGGGGTGGTAACACCCCCTGTGTATATGTCGAGACCCCTTCTGAAGAAAAATTAATTCTAGATGGAGGCTCTGGAATTCGTCCTCTCGGACAAGAATTTGCCAAGGATGGAATAAAAAACACCACTTTTCACATCTTCATTTCTCATCTTCATTACGATCATATCCAAGGGCTGCCTTTCTTTATTCCTGCCTACGACCCGTCCAACAAAATTATTTTCCATGGGGGTCATAAGCACCTGGAAGAAAGCCTTAGGGCTCAAATGAAAACTCCGTTTTTTCCCATCGATATGGATACCTTTAATGCGGAAGTTTCTTTTGAAATTCATAAACCAGGCGACAAGCTCGAGCTTTGTGAATCTAAAATTTCATTATATCAACAAGAACATCCTGGAGTCTCTTATGGATACCGCATTGATAGTCAGGGAAAATCAGTGGTTTATTCCACCGATGCCGAACACAAAAATGCGGCTCATTCCAAAAAGTATCCCTTTATTGATTTCATTCGAGGTGCTGACCTCCTAATTTTTGACGCTCCCTACACCCATTCTCAATCCATCGGTATTCGAGAAGACTGGGGGCATTCAAGTAACCTCATGGGGGTTGAGCTTGCCGCTCGGGGAGAAGTTAATACCTTGGCAATTTTTCATCATGACCCTGCTTCAACTGATCAGGAACTGGAAGTTTTTCAGGTCAATACGAAAAAATACCTCGATGCTTCCCGCACCGCGATTAAAGAAACCCGACCCGGTATTCCAGGTGCTCCATCCACCCGAAAATTTCCTACTGAAATTTTACACTCTTACGATGGCTTAACGATTTCTCTTTAATAACCATTAATGAACCACATCCCCTCGCCCGAAGATGAAGTTCCGAAGAGGTTGGATAAGGAAACCATCAATGAACTTCCCCTCATCCGTTTTCACGGGGCCGTTCAGGTTGCGGAAGACTCCAAGACCTTCAACCGGCTAGCCGCGCGTTTGAGCAAATTTCCGATTCTAGGCTTTGATATTGAATGTAAGCCCAATTTTAAGAAAGGTCCCAACAACCCACCCGCTCTCATTCAGTTAGCAACAGCCGACCAAGCATTTCTTTTCAGGCTCTACCCTATTTTCAAACTCGGTCCTTTGATCGACATCTTGGAAAATCCAAAGATTATTAAGACTGGTGTGGCATTAAAGGACGACCTCCATAACCTCCAAAAAATTGAGGAGTTTTCGGGTGCTGGGTTCGAAGATTTGGCAAAATTGGCCCAGTCCCTTAAAATTGAACAAACCGGACTTCGAAACCTCACTGCTATTTTCTTTAAGCAGAGGTTATCTAAATCTGCCCAGCTTTCAAACTGGCAAAAGCGCCCCCTTTCCTCCTCCCAGAAAAATTATGCCGCGACCGATGCCTGGATCAGTCGTGAACTCTATTTGATTATGAAAGCAAGGCTTGATCATGTCAGTTAGTGCGTAGCTTCCATCCTCGCTTCTTTAGTACATCAAGCAAAACAGCCCCCAACAAGACCAGGCCCAAAACCACTTTTTGGGTATAGCTTTGTACCCCGGTCAAATTCATTCCATTTTGAATGACTGCAATGATAAAAGCTCCAATCAAGGTCCCAAATACTTTGCCCCGTCCCCCCGATAAAGAAGTACCCCCCACCACCACTGCGGCAATCACATAGAGTTCATACATCAATCCATACTTGGGGTCTCCACTTATAAATTGGGAGGCCATAACAATTCCACCCAGCCCAGCAAGGGCACCGGAACCTGCATAGACCCAGAGTAGGATTTTCTTCACTGGCACCCCGGATAAACGGGCGGCCTCCGGATTTCCACCTACTGCATACACCTGCCTTCCCACCACCGTACGACTCATCAACATATGGGCCAAAAGGTAAAGAATGACCATCAAAACTACCGCGTTTGGAATACCGAGCAAATGATCTCCCCGGCCCAGCCAGTCAAAAGAAGGGGGCAACTGATAGATTGATAGCCCTCCGGATAGAAGGTATGCCAATCCACTTGCTACCATCATCATTCCCAAGCTGGTCACAAAAGGCGGAACTCCAAAAACCGCGACCATAGTCCCGGAAAAGAGTCCCAATCCTGCACAGGCAAGCATGGCCAAAATACAGCCCGCGACCATTCCCATTGCGGTTGCATCCCCGGCCCCCATCCATTCCCGAATTATCCAGGTTGCTAAAACCGCAGAAAATGCAATCAAGCTACCCACAGAAAGATCAATTCCCGCGGTTATAATCACCAAGGTCATCCCAATGGCAATGATGGCAATGACTGCAATTTGATTGGCCACATTCAAAAGGTTCGAAGCCTTTAAAAAATTAGGCCATTTATAAGACTTGGGATAGACGACCTGCATATCCCTCATTCCTGGAATCGACTTTTTAAGGTTTTCTAAAACGGGCAGATTCGCAAAACTTTGCTCGCATGCTAAGACCGAAACGCGGGCATTTCCTGCAAAGGCATCCCTCAACCCACGGCCTAATTCAGGGGGTCCTCCCTTGACTACTTTTTTCACCTGCCATCCCCGCTCCTCTAACAAAGCCTGCAAGCTGTCCGCGAAGATCTTACCTTCATCGCCCCCCTTGCCTGCAATCACCACGGACTTGTCCAAAACCCTAAGGTTTTCCAACTCGGGCAACAAACGATTCGCACCCTCCGCTCCCACCGGTTGCTGCTCTTCATAAGTGATGATACTGAAAAGAGCACATAAACCGAGCAAGGCTCCAAGCATTCCATAATCGGAGGAAAAAAGAATTTTTAATACTTTCATAAATTCATTTATTTTTGATTTTCTCACCCATGGCCAGAGCCATCAAACTCTCTTGGGTCAGACCCGCATGGTTTTGAACCTCACCCATCACTTCTCCCTCTTTCATTACCAGGATCCGGTCACTCATACCGAGCACCTCGGGTAATTCCGAACTAATCATCAAAATCCCTTTTCCTTGGCCAACCAACTGGTTCATCCATTGATAAATCTCATACTTTGCCCCCACATCGATTCCGCGGGTGGGTTCATCAAAGATCAGGATTTCTGCATTTCTCTCCAACCATTTTGCCAAAACCACCTTTTGTTGATTCCCTCCAGATAATTGACCTGCCAGCTGTTCCACGCCCGATATTTTGATCATGATCTTGGACACATAACCTAAAAAAGAATTCCTTTCCCGGCCCTGATCAATCCAGCCAAAATCAGAAAAGCGAGCGAGGTTTGGGAGTCCAAAATTATCTTGGATTGAAAGATCTAGAACCAACCCCTGATCTTTTCGGTCTTCGGTTAATAAACAAATTCCTTTCTCGATCGCATCCCCTGGACTTTTTAAGTTCAGGATTTCCCCATCCAATTTAATCTGGCCATGCTCTTTCTTATCCGCACCAAATAAAAGCCTGGCTGTCTCGGTCCGTCCTGCACCCACCAGACCGGTTAATCCAAGAATCTCTCCGGCCTTTATTTCCAAAGATACATCCCGTACCTTTTTTCCCCGGGTCAAGCCGGTTGCCTGTAAGCGCACTTTACCCGGTTTTCTTTCCTCTATTGGAAATTCTTGATCCATGGAGCGGCCCACCATCAACTCAATAATTTTCCTTCGGTCTAATTCATTCCTGCTTAATTCCCCCACATGTTCTCCATCCCGCATCACCACCGCTCGATCCGCCAGGCGTTCAACCTCCTCCAGTCGGTGGCTTACATACACCACTGCAATTCCCTTCCCCTTTAGGTCATCCACCAACAAATAAAGTTGTTCCACTTCTTTTTGGGTCAAAGCCGCACTGGGCTCATCCATAATCAAAATTCGGGCATCCCGCATCAAAGCCTTGGCAATTTCAACCAATTGTTTTTCGGCAATGGTCAAATTCTCACATAATTCATCGGGCTGGATCTTCGCTCCAATTCGTAAGAATACTTCCCGGGCACGCTCTGCCTGTTCCCCTTTCCGAACCCATCCAAAATCATTGGGCTCCATCCCCAAAAATATATTTTCGGCAGCGGATAGTCCGGGGACCAAATTAAATTCCTGATAAATAATCGCAATTCCTACATCCAGGGAATCGGTGGGTTTTAAAAATTTTTGAAATTCTCCCTCGATTTCCAGCGTGCCCTCGTCTGGTTGATGGGCACCACCCAAAACTTTAATCAGGGTACTTTTCCCTGCTCCATTTTCGCCTAACAAGGCCACACACTCTCCAGCCTTCAATTCAAAATCGATCCCTTTTAAGGCATGCACCCCGGGGAAACGCTTATGAATGGAAGCTAAACGAAGGAGTGGTTGGCGGGAATCAACCATGTGATATCGTTTTTACTGGAACAAACCCTTGCGGATCATTTCCGCAGATTCCATGCAAGCCTGTCCAATTTCTTCAAATCGCTCAGGCAGCAAACGAAATGCCGGGGCAATCGTGGTAATCGCACCCACGGGAAATTCGTAATCATCTAAAATCACCGAGGAAACACAATGGATTCCTTCCAATCCTTCGGCTAAATCGACTGCATATCCACAACTTCTGGTTCGTTCTAATTCCTTGCGAAGCGATCGGACGGTGGCATATGTCCTAACGGTAAATTTCTTCAATCTTACCGCATCCAAATACTTTTTTAATTCCGCTTCCGGTAAACTCGCCAAAATCGATTTCCCCGGAGCACAGGAATAAGCAGGCACTCGCATTCCGACTTCACCGCTTACTTTGATCGCCTGCTTCGATATGCACTGCTCCAGAATGGTGCATTTATGATCCGTCATCACCGCCAGTTGGGTCGACTCCCCCGATCGGTCTCGAAGATTCTTCAATTCCGACCAGGAACTAATGGTTAGGCTTTTATCATTTACCTGGGGCCGGGTCAGGTCTGCCACCCGGTTGGTAAGTACAAAGCGACGGTCATCTTCCCGTCGATACAACCAGCCCCTATGCGTCATGGTCTCGGTTATCCTGCCTACTGAATTGACTGGTAAATCCAAGGCCCGGGCAATCTCGCTTGCCGACTTCCCCTTTCGAAAGCCTCCGAGGAATTCCAGAATGGCCAGGGTCCGGTCGGTTCCACGAGCCGAAACCTCTTCACTCACTAAGATTTCTGTTTTCATTAAAAATGTTTGCAAAAACTCTACTGCAAGCTGGGATCCTTTAAGCCATCCTCCTGCCGGTAGAGGGAGGTTGGAATTAAAACTTCAGCCGGGATTTCTTCTCCGTTGAAATAGGCCATAATCAAAGCCACCGTCTTCCTACCGATTTTATCGGGAAATTGAACCGGATCAGCAAAAAATTTCCCCTCCTTGATCGCCTGCTTTCCTTCGGGTTGACCGTCAAAGGCGACAATTTTTACCTGATCCTGCTTTCCTGCTTTTTCCAAGGCCGCCCGGGCTCCCAGGGCGGAGGGGTCATTAATCGCAAAAATACCAGCCAAATCCGGATGGGCTTGCAGGGTATCCTCGGTCACCTTATATCCCTCATCTCGAACTCCACCCCCATCCAACTGGGCCACCACCTCAATCTTACCCGCCGCCAAGCCTTGGTTGTAAGCTCCAATTACTTCCTCAAAGCCCTGCACCCGAAGTTGGCAGGAATTAGCCTGGGGAAAATGAACAATCAGTACCTTTCCCCCTTGTTCTCCCAAGGCTTCAATCATTGCTTCCCCGGCCAGCTTTCCCCCTTGCAGGTTGTCTGAACCCACATGACTTACCACCTTTGCACCTTCGGCAACACATTTTAAATCACAGGTAAAAACCGGCACTCCTGCCTCATTCGCCTTCTTTACCGCGGTCCCAATTGAAATTCGGTCACAGGGATTCAGGATGATCGCGGATACTCCCTTAGTCAAAAAATCATCGATTTGATTCGCTTGTTTTTGCACATCCCTGTCCCCATCGACCACAATTACATCATATCCATGTTTGGCGGCTTCAATTCTTACATTTTCTGCAATCACCGAGAAAAAAGGATTGCCCAAGGTCAAAACCGAAACCCCAATGGTACCCTTTACCGACGCCTCATTTTCAACCGCTCCAGGATCCTCAGCCCCTCCTCCGCACCCATAAAAGAAAGAGGAAAAAGCGAATAAATTTAAAGAGAAAAGGGCTGTTAGGCTTCGTTTTATCATGTTTTTATGGATTAAGATTGATTTCTAAATTTGGAAATGTACCCATAATTGGAAAACAATGAAAGAACTAAACTTCAAGCAAGAACTCACGGCCGCTTTTGGTCAGCCCATTTCTGAAAACCCCACCCAAGTCATGGTCGAGGCAGCCTATCGCCATCATAATCTTGACTGGAGATACTTGACTATTGAAGTCGGACCCAACGATCTCGAAGCCGCGGTGCAGGGAGCAAAAGTGATGGGCTTTCAAGGATTCAACTGTACCATCCCCCACAAGGTTAAGGTCCTTGATTACCTCGATGGCCTTGGGGAATCTGCCTCCCTCATGGGGGCGGTGAATTGCGTGGTCCGCAAAGATGGAAAATGGATCGGGGAAAATACAGACGGCAAAGGTTTTGTCTCCTCCCTTCGAGAACTGACGGATCCAAAAGGGAAAAAGGTGGTAATTTTCGGAGCTGGTGGGGCCGCCCGTGCCATCAGTGTGGAAGTCGCCCTTGCGGGTGCCCATCATATTACCATCGTCAATCGCTCCGTGGATCGTGGAGAAGAATTAACCACCCTGCTTCAGGATAAACTTCCCTGCTACGCTGATTTCGCGCCCTGGGATTCGACCTATTCCATTCCATCCGAGACCGATGTGGTAATCAATGCCACCTCCATCGGATTATTTCCTGATCTGGATGCCCGGCTCGATTTCGATCCCGACTCTCTACTGTCCAATATGGTGGTGGCCGACGTCATCCCCAACCCACCAACCACCCATCTGGTACGCGATGCCCGTAGTAAAGGCTGTCCCGTAATTGACGGACTCAGCATGCTGGTCAATCAGGGAGTGATTGGAATCAAGCACTGGACCGGAATTGACCCGGATCCCAAAGTGATGCGGTTGGCACTCGAAGAAGTTTTCGGTTGATCCATTTCCCTGTTTTATCCTCTGCTCACTAATGAAATTCTTCCTCCTCTGCCTAACCTTATCCCTTTGCTTCCTTGCTTCCTGTTCCGACCTGCCTGAGCCCGGTGGTGACTCTCCTCCCCCGACTCCACCGCAAGAATTCGATATCCTAACTGATTCCGCCTCTCATCCGGATAAATCCTTTTCTTCCCCCTGGTCCGTGACCCGGACCCGGCTCAAAGGAGGCAAACAAGAAGGTGTCGAATTGCTCACCCTCGACAATGGAAAGCTTAAGATTGTGGTCATTCCCACCCGGGGCATGGGCATTCTCGAAGTCCTTTCAGGAGAAATCCGATTGGGTTGGAATTCCCCGGTAAAGGAAGTGGTACACCCGTCCTACATCGATCTGGAGAGCCGGGGCGGACTTGGTTGGCTTGAAGGTTTCAATGAATGGATGGTTCGCTGTGGCTTGGAATTCGCCGGGCATCCCGGGAAGGATCAATTCATCAACAACAGCGGGGGCAAAGTGGAACAGGACCTCACCCTCCATGGAAAGATTCAGAATATTCCCGCTTCGGATTACGAGGTACGGGTCGATCCCGAACCACCCCATCGGATCCGAATCATTGGCACCGTTTATGAAAGCTTTTTTTACGGACCCAAACTTAAGCTCGTCACTGAAATCTCCACCATTCCCGGCTCCGATCAATTCCAAATCTCGGACCAGATCACCAACGAGGGACCCTCCCATCAGGAATTTCAAATTATTTACCACGGCAATTATGGTTCTTCGATTCTGGAAGAAGGTTCCTTAGTCTTTGCCCCGGCCCATAAAATTTCTCCATTCAATGACCATGCCGCCAAGTCTCTGGATCAATGGCAAACTTACCGGGGTCCCACCGAAGGCTTTATCGAGGAAGTCTATTTGCTCGAACCCATCGCCGATGAGAACGCTCAATCCATGGCCCTCCTCACCAACCGCATGGGGGATCTTGCCACCTCGGTTCGTTGGAGTGTCAACGAGCTTCCCTACCTCACCATCTGGAAAAATACCGCATCCCTTAAAGATGGATATGTTACCGGAATTGAGCCTGCCACCGGGTACCCCTTCAACCGTCTGGTTGAGAGAAAATATGGCCGCGTTCCCAAATTGGCTCCTTCCGAGACCCGATCCTTCACTCTTGACTTCGGCATTCATCGGGGCCGGGTTCAAGTGGATGAACTTATTGCTGAGGCCACCAACCTGCAGGCTCAAAGGAAGCTTCAAATCATTCAGGCACCCCCAGTCACCAAGTAATCCCCTGGGTCAATCCCCTTGCAAATGAATACACAATTTTTTTGGCTTTTCATCCTGTTTCCCCTTTCCCTTTTTTCCGCTGACTGGCCCCATTGGCTGGGCTCCACCCGAGACGGGGTCTCCGTCGAGAAAAACTGGAAGAACAACCTTGAAAACCTCCAATGGAAGAAGAAAATAGGCACCGGTTTTTCCTCCGTGGTGGTGGCAGACGGTAGGCTATTTACCATTGGACATGATGGAAAAAAGCGGGACGGGATGGAAACAGTATCCTGCCTCGATGCCGAAACCGGCCAACGGATCTGGTCCGATTCCTACCCCGCCCCCCTGATCGATTACCTGCATGAGGGTGGCCCCTGTTCAACTCCCACGGTCGATGGAAATCTGGTCTATGCAATCAGTAAACATGGCCTCCTTCATGCCTACCATGCCAAAGACGGGAAAAAAGTCTGGCAACAAGATATGCTCTCCCTTTCCGGCATGAGCAAAGCACCCGAATGGGGATTTGCCGCGTCGCC
>DBVA01000166.1:0-8849 GCA_002308735.1 Opitutia bacterium UBA1276
TGCTGCCCATCTTCCGGACATCCATAAGGGGAAACCCAACCCATACCATTCTTTTCGTGTGCAACATGGACATTTTCCAGCCAAGTAAGAATTTGTTCCAGGTTAGCCAGCAAACGATTGCCGGGTCGGGGCTTCTCCAATGAGTCCCCGTAAGGAACTCTCTGCATCACATTCCCTTCTTCGTCTTTGGTCTCTTCCCAAGCCACTTCGGCAGTCTCACAGGCTTCCCAAAATCGAACTTTGGAGTAATCAACACAACCGTCGAGGACCGCATTGGCCATGGCTTCGATTTCAGGCATGGCCGCTTCTGCAAAAGTTTCATCTTCCACGGGCTGATAACCTTTTTCGGCTTCAATTAAAATCTGAGCTTTTTCATTGAGTGCATTCGCAATCGCCTTGACCAGCGAATAATTGATTTGGCCTTGCAAGTTCCCGTCTAACATCAGGTCAACGGCATCGAAAGCGAGTTCTTCATTCTCAGTGGACGAATCTTCCAGTTTTTTTTCATCAGTCATAAATATCCTAAAGTTTTATTGAAGCAGATTTTAGACTTGAGACAATGGGAATATAACAATTGGGAAAGATTATTCGAGTAAATGAACATAGGATTGAATCTAATACCGCATAAAATTTTGATTTAGATATTGTCCTAATTTGATCCTAATTTACTATTACTACACATAATCTCTCACTTTTGAAAACCTTCCGCCTAAAAGTATAGAAATCTTCTTCCCATTACCTCTTCTTTACTAGCAATCTCTCTTTTTTTCACCCTGACGCTTGGTGCATTCAGTCAGGCCGAAACGATTCAATTTAATCGCGACATTCGCCCAATCCTTTCGAGCAAATGTTTTTTTTGTCATGGACCCTCGGAAAAATCACGCAAGGCAAATCTGCGACTTGACTTGGAGGAGGAAGCATTCAAAGAGAAAGAAGGAATGGCTGCATTTGTCCGAAATAGCTTGGACGACAGCGAAGCATGGCACCGGGTCACTTCCGATGATCCTGATGAGGTTATGCCTCCACCTGAGTTTAAAAAGGAACTGACCGAGTCTGAAATCAAAACAATAAAAGCATGGATTGAGCAGGGAGCGGAATGGGAAGGACATTGGGCATTTATGCCCCTCTCCAAGCAGAAGGAACCCAAGACTGACCTCCCCCATTGGGTTCGCAACCCGATTGATTCTTTTGTTTTAAAAACTCTCAAGAATAATGACCTTTATCCTTCCCCGGAAGCCGATCGTAGGACCTTACTCCGAAGAATTTATTTGGATCTCACGGGATTACCCCCCACTCCTTCTGAAATTCAGGACTTTCTACTCAATCATTCACCGGATGCTTACGAAAAAGTGGTCGATCGTTTACTTGCCTCCGATGCTTATGCTGAACGCATGACCCTTGTATGGATGGATGCGGCCCGTTACGGAGACACTTCCGTCTTTCATGATGATGGCCCCAGAGATATGTGGCCCTGGCGAGACTGGATCCTGAATGCATACAAGGACAATATGCCCTTCGACCAGTTTTCGATCGAGCAATTGGCCGGAGATCTTCTCCCTGATGCCACGGATGATCAAAAAATCGCCTCCGGTTTTAATCGTAACCATGCCACCACCGATGAGGGGGGGGTTATTGCCGAGGAATTCCGGGTTGAATATGTGGTGGATCGGGTAAAAACCACCGGGAATGTCTGGATGGGGCTGACTATGGAATGTGCCCAGTGCCATGATCATAAATATGACCCTATTTCACAGGAAGAATACTTCAAGTTTTATGCCTTCTACAACAACAATGCGGATCCTGGCATGCAAACGAGAAAGGGTAATACCGCTCCCATGATTGAAGTCATAACTCCGGAACGAAAAAAGCAACTTAAAGAGGCAACTAAAGCGGTGAAAATTGCCAATACTTCTAGTCAGAACCGAAGGGAGGAATCTCTCAAGTCATTTGACCAATGGATGAAAAAAACGCAGAACGAATTAAAGCAAAACCCCGACTTTCTCGATCCAGCAGGCTTGATTGCCTACCTTCCATTTGACCGGCTGAATTTTGAAAATAATACCACCACTCTGGCTAATATGCGGGGGAATGCTTGTACGCTGCATCAGTCTCCAAAACCCGTTCAAAAAGCAAAATTTTCGGGGGGGATTAAAATTGAAAATAATGCCTTTGCCGAGTTGCCTGAGTTTGGAGACTTCGAACACGATCAGGCGTTCACATTGAGTGCATGGATCAAGACCTCGGTAAAAAACCTCGGAGGTGCCATCTTAAGCAAAATGAACGAAGCAAATAAACACCGGGGATATGATCTTTGGATGGATGCTGGAAGAGTGGGTACTCACATTGTTCATGCCTGGCCAAATAACGCCCTGAAAATAGTCTCAAAAAAAACCATCCCGGTGAATAAATGGGTCCATCTTTGCATATCCTATAATGGCAACAGGAATCCTGATGCCGTCGCGATTTATATAGACGGAGTAAAACAGGAAAAAATAATTGCCCAAAACAGCCTTAAAGCAGACACGATCAAAACGGATAACCCTTTTCGAATCGGTCGCCGTTTTAACTCGGGGCAGGTAAACGGAACGGAAATTGATGAAGTAAGAGTTTACAATCGCTCTCTCTCCAAAGATGAGGTTCAGACTATCATGTTCTTACCCCATAAAAATGCCCCTGAGCCCAAGGGAATAAATTTCGGATTAAATTTCGATTCGTTCAAAGAAAACAAAACCCAGGGCATGGCCAATCCGGATAGAGTTTTCGCTCTTCATGGACAGGCAAAACAAACCCAAATTGGAAAATTAGGCGGCGGTTTCAAAATCGAAAAAAACGGGTTTCTTGAATCAAAGGATGTTGGTAAGCTTGAACATAACCAAGCTTTCTCCTGGTCGGTCTGGATCAAGATGCCTAAGAAACTGACCGGAGCGATTCTTAGTAAAATGGATGAATCCCAAAAACACCGAGGTTACGATATTTGGCTCGAAGGTGGAAAAATTGGTATGCACCTAGTAAACGAATTCCCTAATAATGCTCTAAAGGCGGTTACTACCAAACCAATTCCTCTCAATCAATGGCATCACTTGACCATTACCTACAACGGAAAAAGGAAAGGAAGTGGTCTCAAGGTTTACCTCAACGGAAAAAACCAACCCATGTTGGTAACTCATGACTCTCTTTCAAAAACGATTTCTACAACCAAAACATTTCGCATAGGCCGCCGTTTTAACGGTGCAGCAACCAATGGTTTAGAAATCGATGAATTAAGAATGTATTCTCGGGTGCTCAATAGCGATGAGATTGAGCGACTCGGTTACATCGAGCCAATCCAACCCCTCCTTCAGGAAGAGTCCAAAAAGCTAAATCCCGCTCAACGCAATCTGCTGGTTGACTATTATCTAAATAGACATGATCCCAGCTACAAGAAAGTTCAAGCTGTGCTCGCGGGGAAAAGAAAGGCTCTCAATGATTTAAAGAATCAAAAGCTCACATCAATGGTCATGGGTGACAATCCTGCAAACAAAATGCGGAAAACTTATGTTCTGATGAGAGGCCAATACTCAGCCCCAGACAAATCCAAAGAAATTCATCCGGACACACCTTCTTTCCTCCCTCCCATGAACAAGGATTTACCTAAAAATCGTCTTGGACTCGCCAAGTGGCTCATGGATAAGAACCATCCGTTGACTGCACGGGTAACCGTGAACCGATACTGGCAGACTATTTTTGGCCGGCCCTTGGTCACCACTCCGGGTGATTTTGGATCTCAGGGTAGTTGGCCATCCCATCCAGACCTGCTTAGCTGGCTTGCGGATGACTTTATTAGCAATGGATGGAATGTAAAAAGAACGATCAAGCAAATGGTAATGAGCTCGACTTACCGGCAGGCGTCCGTGACCCGACCAGAACATAGGGAGAAAGACCCGTTGAACCTTTACCATGCCAGAGCACCAAGATTTCGTCTGATGGGAGAATTTGTCCGCGACAATGCCCTGGCGATCAGTGGTCTTCTCAACCGTACATTTGGCGGACCCGGGGTCAGGCCCTATCAACCGCCGGGGCTTTGGAATGAGGTTTCCCTAAATGGAGGCCGCAGGTTTGTCCGTGATCAGGGTGAAAAACTTTACCGCAGAAGTATGTACACTTATTGGAAACGCTCCGCACCCCATCCCGGACTGATGGCCTTTGACACTCCGACCCGTGAAACTTGCACCCTGCAAAGGCAACGAACCAACACCCCAATGCAGGCTTTGGTCACTCTCAATGATGAACAATTTGTAGAAGCATCCAGGGTTTTTGCTGAACGAATCTTAAAAAGTCCTGCCAAATCTTTCCAAGAGCGTTTAAAATGGGCATTCGAATTGGCCACCGGTCACCCCGCCGACGCCTTCAGGCAGAAAGTGATCAAGGATTCCTACCATTCGCAGCTAAAGGTTTTCGAGCAGGAACCAAGCCGGGCGGTAGACCTCCTCAAAATTGGTGAATCCCCACGGGACGAATCCTTAGATAAAAACCAGCACGCTACCTGGACCATCCTTTGCTCCATGATACTGAATCTGGACGAAGCCATGAACCGCGAATAAACTTGTACCTAACCTCCTCATGAATCCCTTCGAATTACACCAAGCTTACACCCGCAGACAAATGATCGGACTTGGAGCCCGTGGACTTGGAGCCTTGGGTGCTGCCAGTTTACTCAACCCTTCGCTCCTCAATGCCGCCACCAACCAAGCCAAAGACGGGTTTCCCGGTACCTTGGATGGTCCGCATTTCAAGCCGACAGCAAAGCGGGTGATTTATCTTTTTCTTTCAGGCGGACCATCCCATATCGATCTGTATGACTACCACCCTGAAATGCGAAAATTTCACGGTACTGAATTGCCCGACAGTATACGGAACGGTCAGAGGATCACAGGTATGACATCAAAACAGGACTCCTTTCCCTGCGTTGCTCCCATGTTTGAATTTTCCAAACATGGCCAGAATGGTTCTTGGTTCAGCGAGGTCATTCCTAACATTGCCAGTATTGCTGATGATATTACCTTGGTTAAATCGGTCCACACCGAGGCGATTAACCATGACCCGGCAATTACTGCCATCAACACGGGTTCTCAGCAACCGGGGAAACCATCAATGGGAGCCTGGCTCGATTGGGGGCTGGGTAGCACCAATCATAACCTTCCCGGATATGTGGTGATGATCTCAAAAGGGAAAGGCAATGCCCAGGCACTTTACGACCGCTTATGGGGTAGCGGTTTTTTACCCTCCAAGCATCAAGGTGTTAAATTTAGATCAGCTGGAGATCCCGTGCTCTACCTTTCCAACCCCAATGGAATCTCTAGGGACATGCGGCGAAATATGCTCGATGGTATCGCCAAAATCAACCGGGCTAAAAAACAAGAAACCGGGGACTTGGAAATTGATGCCCGTATTGCCCAGTACGAAATGGCTTACCGCATGCAGACCAGTGTCCCCGAACTTGTGGACTTGAAGGACGAACCGAAGCATGTGCTCGATATGTACGGAGAGGATGCGATGAAAAAGGGCACTTTCGCACACAACTGCCTGATTGCTCGCCGTCTTTCCGAGCGTGGCGTTCCTTTTGTACAGCTCTTTCACCGAGGATGGGACCAGCACAATAATTTACCCAAGCAAATCCGAGGGCAATGCGAGGATGTGGATCAACCCGCTGCCGCTTTGGTCAAGGATCTGAAACAACGCGGTTTGCTCAAGGATACCATCGTGGTGTGCGGGGGGGAGTTTGGAAGAACTATTTACTCACAGGGCAAACTGACCAAGGACAATTACGGTCGCGATCACCATGGACGAAGCTTTTCCATGTGGATGGCCGGAGGCGGTTTCAAGGCCGGGTTCGAATATGGTAAAACCGATGACTATGCCTATAATATCGTTGAAAATCCGGTCCATGTGAATGACCTTAACGCCACGGTCCTGAAGGCACTGGGTATCGACCATGAACGCTTCACCTACAAGTACCTTGGGCTTGATCAAAGACTCACCGGTGTCGAACACCCCAAGGTCATCGCTGACTTACTTGCCTGATACCGACGATCAAAACCAAAATACTTATAATTAAAAGTATTTTGGTTTTGACCCATTTGATTCGCTCAATCACAACTTAACTGTGATTTCCGTGGTGGACGAAAGAAGAGCCTTGCTAGCTGATTGGTTGGAAAAAAAGACTTCCTTTCGCGGGGGTGTTCTAAGTATTGCTTCTGCAGATGCTAGTTTTCGTCGTTATTTCCGGCTCTTACAGGGTGGAAAATCCTACATCGTGATGGATGCCCCACCCGATCTCGAACCTTCACTCGCTTTTGTAGAAATTGGTACTTGGATGAAAAAAGCAGGTATTCTGGTTCCTGAAATTTTTGCATATGACCTCGACTTGGGATTCCTCGTTCTTTCGGATTTTGGAGATCATCATTTTCAGGATGCTTTGGAAGATGAATCATGGAATTCACTATACCATCTTGCGACGAATGAATTAGTCAACTTCCAGAAATCCCTTAGTTCAGCCGAGGAAAAACTGCCAACCTTTAGTAAAACATGGCAATGGAAAGAACTCGATATCTTCCGCGAATGGTGCTTGCCCGATGTATCGAATGAGGAATTTCAGGAAACTTTCAACGCTTTGGTTGAATCAATCGACCAGATCCCCAAGGCTTTTATGCACCGGGACTTTCATTGTAGGAATCTTTTATTGTGCTCAAATGATGATTTGGGAGTAATCGACTTTCAAGGAGCAATGTTTGGCCCCGTAACTTATGATTTGGTATCCTTGCTTCGGGATTGCTATGTCGAAAACGAAGAAGCTTGGGTTTCTCATGAGGTTTCCTCATTCCAGCAAAAGCTCATTTCTGCTGGCCTAGCATTTGCAAGGGTAGAGACTAAGGAATTCATGCGTTGGTTTGATTTAGCCGGGCTTCAAAGACACCTGAAATGCATCGGTATTTTCAACCGTCTTAAGATTCGGGATCATAAACCGGATTATATGAATGATGTGCCCAGGGTTCGGGCATATGTTGAAACTGTTCTCCACCGTTATCCCGAACTAAAGAGTGCAAAAACATTGTTCCAAAAAGCAAATATTCAAATATAAGAATTTATGAAAGCTATGATTTTAGCCGCTGGATATGGCAAGAGATTGCGCCCTCTTACCGACCATACTCCTAAGCCCCTTATCACCATAGACGGGAAACCACTCATCGTACACCACCTTGAAAAAATTGCAGAAGCTGGAATCAATGAAGTGGTGATCAATCTTGGTCACCTTGGCTACAAAATCCCTGAAGTATTAGGGGACGGATCAAACTGGAAACTCAGTATAGCCTACTCCGATGAAGGCTCGGATCCTCTCGAAACCGGGGGGGGTATGACCAAGGCACTCCCCTTACTGGGAACGGACCCTTTTCTGCTGGTCAACGGAGATGTTTGGTCGGACTTTGATTTTTCTCGGCAGGAAATGAAGCTGGAAGCCCAAGACCTGGCAAAACTCGTCCTGGTCAATAAGCCAAGCTGGAGAGAAGGAGGAGACTTCGATCTGGAACATGGCAGGGTGCGGGTGACCAAAGATCCCTCCCTCCTTTACTCAGGAATTGCATTGTATCATCCCTCGATTTTGCATGGGGCAAGCGTTGAAAAGTTTTCCATTGTACCACGCCTCAAAATAGCAATGGAGCAGAACCGGGTAAGTGGAATCTTTCATGATGGTGCCTGGGATGATGTAGGCACCCCCGAACGACTTGAATTAATCAGAAGTCAATTTGGAGAGTAGTCAAAAAGGCTTGGGAGATGGATCGGACTTGGTCAATTCTACTTCAGGCAACCCAAAAGCTTCCACGCAATACGCGACCAAGTTTTTAATATCATAGTCCGATAATTCTTTGGATGCCGCTGACATCACTCTACCACCTTCATCTCTGGGATGATAGCCTCTTTTACCTTCCCTGAATTTTCTCATTTGTTGGTAGAAGTACCAGCCT
The DNA here is from genome assembly GCA_002308735.1 of Opitutia bacterium UBA1276. Lineage (GTDB taxonomy): Bacteria > Verrucomicrobiota > Verrucomicrobiia > Opitutales > Seribacteraceae > Seribacter. The sequence goes on from DBVA01000166.1 coordinate 8,001, forward strand.
TCCAAATGAGTCAAGGAAGGGGAAATTAATTTTTGATTACCTTCCCCATTTTCCCCATGACAGGAAACGCACCTTCGTTGGTATAAATCTTTTCCAAGCTCAAAGTCTCCTCGAATGGTGCGAATGGCAGGCACCGGTTCTTTACTTGAAAACCAATAGGCTAAATAAGGAACATCCAAATCTTCCGTAATACTTCTAGCCCCTATCCCCATAAGATGCTCCGATCGGTTTTCGGGATTGTTCCCTCTGATTCCACTTTTAAATTTATTGATCTGATCTCTCAGGTACCAATTCTCCATACCATTTAAAATGGGACCTCGCTGAGCTTCCTGTACCCCATGACAAACGATGCAACTTGCTACTAATGCTTCACGTTTTTCTGAAGATTGCACTTTCACCTCTTTGAATTTTTCCTGATTCGATTGTTGGCAGCCAACTAGGGTAAAGAAGATGGCAATCAAGAAGGAAAAGGCTGTTTGAGTTGGAAGCATGAAAATCGGATATTAATTAAACAAAGGAAATGCCTCAAGCGATTTAGGACAAGCTCTTGGCTTTACCCAATTGTTTAAATAGTTCATCTTAACATCCATTATGCCTTCCATTGAATTCACAAACCTGAGCAAAACTTTTTCGAATGGATTCTGTGCTTTAAAAGAGATCAATTTCTCTGTGCAAAAGGAAGAGTTTCTAGCACTTGTCGGGCCTTCTGGTTGCGGCAAAACTACCTTGCTCAGAATTTTGGCCGGCTTGGAAACTCCCACTGCGGGTTCCATTTCCGTTGATGGTATCAGCATAAATGACCAAGAGCCTAAAGAAAGAAATATCGGGATGGTTTTTCAAAACTATGCT
>DBVA01000166.1:9153-14289 GCA_002308735.1 Opitutia bacterium UBA1276
CAAAACTATGCTTTATTTCCTCACTTATCGACTTTTGATAATATGGCTTTTGGCCTTAAATCGCAGAAGATTTCGAAGGATGAAATCAAGCAGCGAGTACTTCGGTCTGCCCAAAGGCTTGAGCTCATTGAATTATTGGACCGGAAACCCCACCAATTATCCGGTGGACAAAAACAAAGAGTGGCTCTTGGCCGTCTTCTTTCAAAAAATCCTAAAATCCACTTGCTAGACGAGCCTTTGAGCAACCTCGATGCCCACCTTCGAAATTCAATGCGAGGAGAATTAAAAAAACTCCACAAGGAGCATAAAAGCACCACTTTATTTGTTACCCATGACCAAGTAGAAGCCATGACCTTGGGCCATAGAATTTGTGTAATGAAAAAAGGTAGGATTGAACAAATTGGAACTCCGAAAGAAATTTACCAGTCCCCGTTCAATCAATTCGTGGCCCAATTTTTTGGCTCCCCTCCAATCAATCTAATCAAGGGTAACTTGAGTTCCGCTGAAAATAATGAAGTGGATTTTACTGGAGATGGTTTCGCCTTTAAAATCCCCGCTCATCTTGTCCCTACCAAAGCAGGAGAAGTAGTGCTTGGAATTCGAGCAGAGGATATCATGCTCCCTTCTGAAACTGAAAGTTCTTCGAGCTCTCTACCGGAAGCAGAAATCTTGAGTGTGGATGATCTAGGAGACTCAAAAGTGATTCATCTAAGGCAGGACAATCTTGAGATTTCGATGAAATCCTCAGCAGAATTTAAAATTCCAAAGAATAAAATTAAATTTGTTCCAAACTGGGGAAAAATTCATTGGTTTGATGCAGAGGGAGGCCATAGGCTCAAGAAAGGGTAACCTCTCTTAGGGCCGTTTTCATTTTTCCAAAAACCAGAGAAAAAATAATAAGGATGGGTACAAGCGATAAGGTAGCAGCGGCCATCCCAACAGATTCTGGTATTCGATGACTGCTGTCTTTTAATGTAGCAAGGGCAAGAGGCAGGGTCATATTTTCATCATCCAAGAGGAGCAAGGGGAGAAGATGTTCTTGAAAGGAGAGCACGAAATGCAAAAAGAAAAAGGTCATCAATCCGGGGAGAACCAAGGGGAGCAAGCTGATATAAGTTCTGAAAGGACTGATTCCTTCTATCCTTGCCAAGTCAATCCATTCTTGAGGAAAACGGCGAAAGACTTGTAAAAAAAATAATACCCCGATTCCTGAAACCGCACCCGGAAGTAATAGAGAGAATAAACTACCCCGCCATCCCAACCATGAAATCCAGTCAAAGGTAGGCACGGCAAGAGTTTGCTTGGGAATAAGGACCAGAAAAATCGCCAAAAAAAGAACCAGCCCCCTCCCACGAAATTTATATTTTGCCAGACAAAAACCTGCACCCGCAGATATTAATGTGGCAAGAAAAGCTTGGCCAAAGGAAAGGACAAGCGAATTGGAAAAAATCCGCAAAAACGGTAAATAACTTGCGTTAAATAAGGAAATAAATGCGTCCCATTTGTAATCGGATGGTAGAAATAAAGTTGGCTTGTAAATTTCATTGTTAGTTTTGAAAGAAGATAAAAACATCCACGCAAACGGATAAGTCGCTATCACAACCGAAAACAAAAGAATAATGAGGGAAGCAAACTTTTTCATCGAGATAGAGGACCCACGCGAACGCCAAGAATTAAATAGAGTCCCAATGCCACGATGGGAGCCACCGAAAAACACATGGCGGCAGCCGTAGGAAAATCAAATCGACCACTGCCTCCTGGAAAAGCAACTTGATAAACATAGGTAATAAATAATAATCCTGAGTCCAGAATTCCCCCGGAGCCTCCAAGCAGCACATAGGCACCCGAAAAAGAAGCGATCCCTTCAACTGCTAAAAAGACCCCAGCAAATAGGATTAAATTTCGTATTGCTGGAAACCAGAGGTAACGAATTTTGGACCACGCCCCAAGGCCTTCCATTCTCGCCACCTCCAATTGCCAATGGGGCACACCCGCCAAGCCACATAGGAAAAACATAGTCACCAATCCAGTCCAACGCCAAACCGACTGCATGATCATGGAAGGCATAATAAAGTCCGGATCCATCATCCAATTAATCGGTTCGAATCCTAAAGGCATGATCAAATATTGGTTTAGAGCACCTTCCTTTCCATGAAAAAATAGATAAAACAAGGTGGAAAGCACACTTGGCATGGCAAGACCGGGGATGATCAAGCAAAAAAGCAATGGGGTTTGCCAGAACCGGGGAAGACTCTGCAAGTTTACCGCGAGCATAAAGGAAAGGGAAAGAATAAGGAGAAGCGAACCTAGTACATAATGAAAGGAGTTCGAAAGAGATTTCCAAAACCTTGGGTCATCGAAAGCCCTTCGATAATTCTCTAAGCCTACAAAGCTTTCTCGTTTTTCAGGGGAATCAAATAAAGTAGTGGATTTCTGACTAAGCTCTAAGTCTGGGGAACGGAAGGATAAATCTAGTCCTAATCCAGTTGGTACCATCCAGAATAAAACCCATAAAGACAGAAACGGACCGAGCAAAAAAAAGAATGATACGAAATTCTTCTTCGATTTTGAATCAAACATTTATTGGTATCAATTCCGTCCCCACGATTGCTTCATCGCTTCCTTATACTGGTCAATGGCTTCCCTTGGTGTCAAAGCTCCAAACATGACCGAGCCAAAATAATTTTCCTGCATCAAAAAGATTGCCTGTGGTCTTCTCGGGTCCACCACTACTGGTGGAATTTCATCAGCCAGTTCAACGAGTAACTGACCCATTGACTGCTCGAAATATTCATGATCCTTGAGCAAGCGTTTATCTTTCCATGAGGGTAAGAAAGCTGGGAAGCTATTTCCCTGCAAAAATCGCTCCGCGTTCGATTCTTTATTCTTCATCACAAATTCGACAAAATTCCACGCTTCCTTTTTGTTTTTACTCGACTCGCAAATCATCAGTCCTTGTCCGGCAAATGTAGCCGTTCTTGGACCCAGTTTCCCGGTATCATCAATCCAAGCAGGTAAAGGCATCATACCCCAGAGCCCTTCCATACCAGGTGCAAACTGTTGAAAAAGATCCAATCCATACCAGTCAGCACCGGCAACGCACAAAACTTCACCGGTCTCCAGATCTCCGCTAAAAAAGACAGGATCAAAAATAGAACCCCGGTCAGGCATCACCGTGATCTGGGCTTGGGACATTTCCGCAAATTCAGTTAAAATTTCAACCGCAACATCTTCATCCGGTAAAAAGGTACCGTCCTTGGAAAACAAATCACTTCCCTTCTGCCTTAAGAATACATCAAAGAGTGTGCCATCTAGAGCTAAGAATCTTTGGGCATGTTCATCCATAAGTTTTTCTCCTACCAGTCGAAAATCTTCCCAAGTCTTTAAATCTTTGGGTTCGATTCCAAACTCCTCAAACAAGTCCTTTCTGTAATACAGCATCATCGCACTCAAAGATTGGGGTAAACCAAGAAGTTTATCTTCATATGTAAAAACTTCTAACCTTCTTGAATGTAATTTTTTTAGGAGTCCGGATTTTTTTGCCAACTTTTTCAAATCCATGAATGGGCTTGGGCCATTCAAAAAGACTCCAAAAAAAGTCTCATCTAATTGAACAATATCAGGGATTCCTTGACCACTTCTCAAGGCAACTCCAAGTTTATCCGGCATCTCTCGAAAACCATAAGCTTTTATCTTAAATTTGAGTTTGGTTTTAGCTTCATCATTGAAAAGCTTTGCCATCTTTTCATAGTAAACCTGGTCCTGAAAGGAGCTGATCCACATCTCAATTTCCTTACTGCTAGCAGAGAAACAAAATATAAAAATCGTAAGTAGGAGTGTTACTTTTCGCATACTGAACTGCAAGTATTGAACCAATAGCGAATTTCGCAAGAATATACCTCGTGAAAAAACTATATTTAAAACTTTTAGTGCCGTCAAAATAAGCGAAAAAAATATTTATTTCGGGTTTTAGAACAGTAAATAAATTCGGTTGAAATGTATCTCCCTAAATTAAAATTATTTCTTATTTAAAAGGGTTGTATCAAATTGGATTCATTTGCTAATATATGATAACTTCCTCCGAACCAATTCCGCTATGAAATATCTACCTTGCTCACCTAAACTTTTCATAACCCTTTCTCTTTGTATATTTTCTCAAATCTTAATCGGGCAGGATTACCGCGGGCAGGACATATCAGCGATGAATTTGTCAGGAATGGACCTCTCCGCCGCCCAATTCGATCAAACCACGGTTTTTTCCTCCCTTAATCCAAACACCGGGCAATATCAAGGCGTCAACCTTTCGGGCACCAATGTGGTTCTAAGCGGAATGGCAGGTCCGCTCGACTTTAGAGCGGTCAATCTTGCCGGCGTCTCCTTTATCTATTCCGACCTCTCCGCCGCCCAGTTTGATCAGACTACCATATTTTCCTTCCTTAATCCAAACACGGGGCAACAACAAGGCGTCAACCTCAGCGGCACCAATGCCACGCTTACCGGTCTGACCGGTATGATTGACTTCCGCGGCGTCAACCTCGCTGGGGTATCCTTCAGTGCCTCCGATCTCTCAATCGCTCAATTTGATCAAACTACCATATTTTCCTTCCTTGACCCATTCACCGGTCAACAACAAGGGGTCAACCTAAGCGGCACCAATGCGGTCCTCGATTGGATCAGTGGTCCCACCGACTTCCGCGGCGTCAACCTCGCAGGGGTTTCTTTCACGAATTCCGAGCTCTCCTCCGCTCAGTTTGATCAAACTACGGTATTTTCCTTCCTTGACCCATACTCCGGGCAGCAACAAGGGGCCAACCTGAGCGGCACCAATGCCATGCTCGACGGCATTTCCGGTGCGGTGGACTTCCGGGGCGTCAATCTGGCAGGTGTCTCCTTCATGAATTCCGATCTTTCCGCCGCGATGTTTGACGCCAACACCGTATTCTCCTTCCAGAACCCCAACACTTTTCAGCAAGAAGGTGTAAACCTGAGTGGGACCAATGCGATTCTAGGCGGAATTTCAGGACCGGTCGACTTCCGCGGCGTAAATCTTGCTGGGGTTTCCTTTAGTGGATCCGATCTCTCCTCCGCTCAATTTGATCAAACTACCATATTTTCCTTTCTTGATCCAAACTCCGG
>DBVA01000049.1:0-2809 GCA_002308735.1 Opitutia bacterium UBA1276
ACTTGTTTGAAAATATGGGTGGATTCATTAAACCTCCGCGGGAAAATTCCGGATAATGAAACTTTATTTTCTTCGCAGATTGAAATCATTTCATCGATTCTCTGCGGGGTAATTTCGAGGGGTTTTTCACAAATAATATGTTTGCCAACAAGGGCAGCTGCCCGGACATGCTCCAAGTGAACCCCACTCACGGATGCCACGCTCACAACTTCCATGGGATCATGGCGAAGGAAATCATCCAGATCGGAGTATCCAGAACAAGCATATTTCTGGGCGAATGATTGCGCTTTATCTTCTTTTCTGGCATAGACGGCGACCAATTCAGCACCCTCCATAGCTTGCAGGGCTTGGGCGTGAAAATCTGCGATTACGCCAGCCCCAATGATTCCAACTTTAAAATTTTTTTCTGACATATTTCTTTTTTGCCTAAAGCAAATATCTACAATTCTAAAAGTTTAAGATCCCGAAATCGATAAATTTGTCCCTGTTCTCCATGATGTTGGATCGCGATGAATCCCTCGGTATCCACGGAGTCCTTTAAATCCGTGGTTTTGATTCCATTTACCCAAATCTGAATGTGATCTCCTTGGCAGCGGATGCGGTATTGATTCCAATCATTCCGTTTGAGTGCATTTCTCCGATCCTCTTTCCAGTTGCTTGCATTGTATGGGTTTTCGATCGGTTTTTTGGGATGAATCCAACCTCTTCGCCCTTCATCATACAAGCCACCAGACCAACACCGGTCAGAACCATCCACTTCGGCTTGGTATCCAAACATGACCCCGTTCTCTTTTTTCTGGGAACGGAAGAGAATGCCTGAATTCGCTTTGCCCTTTGGTAATTTAATCGCTGCCTTGATCTCGAAGTTTGAAAAGGTTTGGTCATAGGCCAGGAAGAATTTCTTGTTGGCAACTAATTCAATCACACTGTCTTTAACGCTGGCTTCCCCATGCGGGTAGGGGTTATGCCATCCCTCCAGATTCTTGCCATTAAAAAGAGTCTTCCATGGTTTGTTTTTCGAGGCAACAGCCTGGTGATTGAAGAAAAGAAAGAAGAAGCAGGATAAAAGAGTTCGCAGGACAGTTTTCTTGGTATCATTCATGAGTTTAGATGGAAATTAATTCTAAAATAAGTAAATTGACGTTTGGCTTAACTGGTGTAAAGCATATTGGATCTTTCGTTCAAATTTTATGAAAGTATTACTCACAACCACCTCCTTTCAGGATACCCCCGGGCCACACCATGAATTACTTCGGGATCAGGGGTTCGATCTGCTTTGCGAGAGGGGCCCTCTTTCAGAATCAAGGATGCTTGAATTGGTAGGAGATGTTGACGCGTTTGTGTGTGGTGATGATGAGATCACTGCCGCTGTGGTTGAAAAAGCCCTGCCTCGATTAAAAGTGATTTCCAAATATGGTATTGGGCTGGATAAAATCGATATCGAATTCGTTACCGAAAAAAAAATACCGCTCACCTTTTGCCCGGGGGTTAATCACACTACGGTGGCAGAGCATACTTTTGCCCTGATGCTTGCTCTTTTTAGAAAACTGGTTGAAGAGGCCAACCATGTGTCCAGGGGGGAATGGATTCGAGTTACGGGAAATGAGATCATGGGTAAGACGATTGCGATTATTGGTCTGGGTAGAATTGGTAAGGAAGTGGCCCTTCGAGCCAATGCTTTTGGCATGAAGGTCCTGGGTTTTGATTTATACTGGGATTCCGAGTTTGCCGAAAAGTATGGGGTACAAAGATGCGAATCTGCGGAGCAGGCCCTCATCCAAGCCGATGTGGTCAGCCTGCATGTTAATCTATCGGGGGAAACCCGAGACCTGATCAACCGGGAACGCATTTCCAGAATGAAAAAAGGCGTGGTGATTCTAAATTGTGCAAGAGGAGAAATTGTCAATACCTCGGATATGATCGAAGGGTTGGAATCGGGACAAGTGGGGGGGTATGGAACCGATGTGCTCGATATCGAACCCCCTCCTGCAGATCATCCCATGCTTGGGGCACCCAATACTCTTATTACTCCACACATTGGTTCCCGGACCTACGAATCGGTGGAACGCCAAGCTACCATGGCGGTTCAAAACTTGATCCTTGCCCTGAGAGGGGAACAACCCCTCGCTCAAGCAAATGAGGTACCCTTAACGGCCCACATCTGACCCGATTAAAGCCAATGAATCCCGAAGCAGATCAATTTTATGTCGTTCCGGTTTCGGTTCACGACAAACTGGTGGAACAAGCCTATCGTGATCGTGGATTCGATGATTCCGAATGTACCGCCGCCGCCAAATTTTCAAGCTATGCTACCACGCATGGGATTCGTACGCATAATGCCCTCAAAGCGTTGCACTTAGATGACTTATTTGGATCCAAGGCCGGAGGGTGTAAGCCCGCGGCGAAAATTATAAAAAAAGAGGGTAGGTTCCCTTCCTCTGAAGTTTGGGACTGTCAATTTAAACTGGGACAAGCCACCGCTTATGAAGCGATGGACCGCTGCATTGAACTCGCGGATGAATATGGAATTGGACAGGTCTCGGTCGATCATGCCTTTCACTATCTCTGGGGTGGTGGGTATGTCATGGATGCGGCGAGGCGGGGGTATATTGCTTACACGAATTGCACGGCTTCGATCACAGAGGTCGTTCCCTTTATGGGAACAGAGCCAACCCTTGGTACAAATCCTCATTCTTGGGGCTTCCCCACCATGGATGCGGTTGGATTCCCGGTGGTGATTGATTGGGCGACTTCGGTCATTGCCATGGGCCGGGTTCAGCAGCTCAAGCGTGAAGGCAAAAGCTTACCG
>DBVA01000049.1:3094-6649 GCA_002308735.1 Opitutia bacterium UBA1276
GCGTGAAGGCAAAAGCTTACCGCCTGGTGCGGCTGTCGATCAAGCCGGTCATGAAACTACCGACCCCGATCAAGTCGCTGCCCTGAAACCATTTGGTGCCCATAAGGGCTACGGGTTATCCTTAATTAATGAGATCATGGCAGCTTTCATTGGTGGATCCAAACCTACCTTGCGGAGTAATCATCTCCAGGACGGCGACAAGCATACTCCAAATTTTTATTTTCAGGTGATTCACCCCGAAGCCATCAGTGCAGGAAATTTTGCCTTTAACCGCACGCAGTCGGAAAACCTGAAAGTGGTCTTGGATGACATCTTATCCGAAGGAAATCAGAATTGTATTTTACCGGGCCAAATCGAGGCTGAATTTGCTCAAAGGACTGAAAAGGCTGGGGGTCTTCTCTTCTCTGAAAACGAGATTATTAGCTTTAGTAAAATAGCAGAAGAGTGCGGAGAAGCTCCTTGGCTGGCTACAGATTTTCCAAAGGAAGTAACCCAAAAGAATTAAAATTATGAGCTTATCGATTCGACCTCAATCCGAATGTAAATACGACCTGATTTCCCTGGGGGAAGTTATGCTACGCTTGGATCCCGGGGAAGGCAGAATTCGTTCAGCCCGTGAATTTAAGGCCTGGGAAGGAGGAGGGGAATATAATGTCGCTCGGGGTCTTCGCAGATGTTTTGGGCTATCCACCGGGGTGGTTACGGGTTTTGCGGACAATGAAATTGGTCGACTTATCGAGGACTTCATTTTGCAAGGTGGGGTGGATACCTCTTTAATCAAATGGGTTGCCTACGATGGTCTTGGCAGGGAAGTCCGAAATGGTCTTAATTTTACCGAGCGCGGCTTTGGGATTAGGGGAGCCGTCGGAGTGCCTGACCGGGGTTTGACCGCAAGTAGCCAATTAAAATGCGGAGATTTTGATTGGGATGATATTTTTGGCAGGCAGGGAGCTCGCTGGTTTCATACCGGTGGTATATTTGCGGCCCTTTCTGAATCCACGGCAGAAGTGGTGGCGGAAGCGGTACAGGCTGCCCAGAAATATGGAACCGTGGTATCCTATGATTTGAACTACAGGCCTTCCTTATGGGAATCGATTGGAGGGATCAGGAAAGCTCAAGAAGTAAACCGTGCCATTGCCCGTAATGTGGATGTTATGATTGGTAATGAAGAAGATTTTACCGCCTGTCTAGGCTTTGATGTGGAAGGAGTGGATGAAAATATATCCAGGATCGAAGTAGAGCACTTTAAGAACATGATTAACCAAGTGGTTGCTGAATTTACCAACTTTAAAGCAACCGCCACAACCTTACGAAGCGTTCAAACTGCAACCCTTAACGACTGGGGTGCGATCTGCTGGGAAAAGGGGAACTTTTATGAGGCAACCCATCGTCCTAATCTTGAAATTCTTGACCGAGTTGGTGGAGGCGACAGCTTTGCATCCGGGCTTATTTATGGCTTTCTTCAGGGACATGATGGCGAAAAAGCGGTCAACTATGGTGCCGCTCATGGTGCCCTCGCCATGACTACCCCGGGGGATACTTCGATGGCAACCCTGGCAGATGTGGAGAAATTAATCCGAGGAGGGGGAGCCCGAGTGGTTCGATAATCTGGTCTAAAAGAAGAAAATATATGAATGATTTGTTCAAGGTAAATGAAAAGGTGGTGGTGGTAACCGGTGCCACTGGAATCCTTGCCGGTGGAGCCGCCCAATACTTGCAAAAAAATGGGGCAACGGTGGTATATTTGGGTAGAAATCAAGAGAAAGTTGATCGAGTCCTGTCAGAGGCCAGAAAAATTTCCGACAGCTGCATGGGTTTGACCTGTGATGTCTTGGATAAAAAAGCCCTCTCTGAGGGATATGTAAAGGTTATCGGGGAATACGGCCGAATGGACGCTCTAATCAATGGGGCAGGGGGAAATATGCCCGGCGCAACCATAGGTCCAGATGCAGAGATCTTCGATTTGAATTTAGAGGATTACGGAAAAGTGATGGATCTAAATTTGAAAGGAACGGTTTTACCAACGATTATTTTTGGTAAGGCCTTCAAGGAACAGGGGCATGGTTCGGTGATTAATTTTTCGTCGATGTCTTCAACCCAGGCACTTACCCGGGTTCTTGGCTACTCCAATGCCAAGGCAGCCATTGATAACTTTACCCGCTGGATGGCTACGGAAATGGCACTCAAATATGGGGACAAGATCCGGGTGAATGCGGTGGCCCCCGGATTTTTTATATCTCAACAAAATAAAGCTCTGTTGACTAATGATGATGGTAGCTTTACCCAACGAGGGCAGGAGGTGATTAACAAAACTCCATTTCGTCGTTTTGGAAAACAGGAGGAGATTTACGGGCCCATTCATTACCTCCTTTCGGATGCCTCATCCTTTGTTACCGGTACGGTGCTCGCGGTGGATGGTGGTTTTTCCAGCTTTTGTGGAGTTTAATGGAATCGGCTTAATCTCTAGAAGGTCGATGAAGGCACGGTATTATTCCACTTCTGAACTGGCTGAAAAAACCGGTACATCAAGGCAGGTAATCTCTGCCATTATCAATGACAATTGGAAAGAAAAGCGAATTTCTGAGGGGACTTTCTTACGAATCAGGAAAGCAATGGATGACATTGGATTTGTACCGGATCGTACCGCCATTTCTTTAAGAAAGGAAAGGAGGAATACTGTGGGTCTTCTTTGTCACGGTCCGCTTTATTCTCACACTCTAACCGCTTTGGAAAAGTTAAATCACTATTTTCTTGAATCCGAAAAGTCGGTGGAAATGCATATTAGCTCTGAAGGGGGATTAACCCAGGCAATTCGGGAACTAATGGGGCACCGAGTGGAAAGTATCATTATTTTGTTGAGTCCCATGCTTGAAAATTTTGGAGTTCAAGACTTAAAGGACGAAAGCCTGCATAAATTGCTGCGAGTGGTCCCTCATTTTATCTATAATTTTCCTTTTGACATCCATGATCACGAGATTGAAGCGAAATTTCTAGGTCTTGGTAGCCATTTGATCGGCTTTTCCAGAAGTGATGCTTATCTTCCCTTTCTTGAGCATTTAAAAGCTCAAAATATGAAAAAGATTCTGATCGACGAAAAAATACTGGCACTTTTCAGTCCGAAATCTAAGGCAAGTGCATTATGTTCATGGTTTGAGAAGATTCATCAATATCCGAACCCTCAAAGTGGCAAACTTACCGAAAACCCCTTCCTTTTGGGTGAGAAACTGGCCAGCGATTTACTACCCCTAATCCAACAAGAACCCTTTGATTTTGTGATAACTTTTTCCGATGGAATTGCCCAAGGTGTGGCTACAAGACTCGAAGAAGTTGGTCTGAATATACCCAAAGATATTCAAGTCATTGGTTTTGATCATATCGATTCCCTGGAATACCTTAAATATGTGATTTCAACCATTGAAGTTCCGGTTGCTCAAATGACCGCCAATTTAATTAATATCCTCGAAGAAATCCCAACCAAGAATCAATCTTTGCGCTCTCTAACCAAATTACATTTAAAGTAATATTTGGCACTAGAATTAATTTTTAATATTATTT
>DBVA01000133.1:0-4224 GCA_002308735.1 Opitutia bacterium UBA1276
ATTACAATCTTCAGCACCCACCACAAGCATACGCTTTTGACGCCCGAGCCGAATTTCATCCAATGCCATCCCCAAAGCGTGACCGGAAGAAGCACAGGCGGAAACCATACCCGTGGAAGAACCCCTTATCCCGAGGGTAGCCACTAAGTTAAAGGTTAAGGTTCCGGCAATGGATGCAACGATTGCCAAGGGATTACATGCCATCACCCCACGCCTATCCATCTTCTGGAAATGCTGGTGGATGGAACGCATTGAACCACCGGAAGATGAATAAAGCCCGGAATCTGGATCGGTTAAATCATCATCCGACAAGGATGCGTCTAGAATGGCTTGTTTCACCGCACACCAGGCATAAAGCACATGGGGTGAAAAACTGCGGATGGTTGCCCGGGGAACCGCATATTCTGCTGGATAAATCCAATCCTCAGGATCGGATGAGTCGACATCAAAATCTTTTACCGTGCCTGCCACTTTTACCGGGGAAGAGGAGGGAGCAAGAAAATCAGGATTCTCGATGCCATGCCGGAGGTCGAGCAGGTTCTGACCAACCGTGGCTCGATCATTCCCGATACTGGTGATTAATCCCATCCCTGTTATCCAAATTGAATCCATGATATATATAATTTGGTTATAACTAAGCTAACAAGGAGCAAGGCAAAAGAGTCCAGCTATTGGTTTGCCGATGCATTTAGATCCATACTATTAGGGTGTTGCACTTCGCTTAAAAGCTTCCCCTGATCGTCCCAGGTCTTCCACAATCCAACCGGAGTACCTTGTGAAAAAAAACGCTGGTGCCATTTCATTCCGTTTAAATGCCATGAAATTTCGCTTCCATCTTTTTCTCCTTTCGAAAAAGATCCATCCATTTTTTTTCGACCACTTGGATACCACATACTAAAGGGGCCATGATTTAATCCATCTCTCTTGGTTCCTTTCCATCTGGGCTTACCATCTGCAAAAAAAGTGGTCCATTCACCTTCAGGTTTCCCGTTCTTAAATCCGCCTTTATAAACGATTTCCCCACTGTCATTTACTCCCACTGATTCTTCCGTATCGGTTCCGTCAATCTTCTTCTTAAATTCAAGACCATCTTGAGAAATTGCAATCTTAGGGTTTTTCCCTTGAAGTACGGAATCATTATTTTCTCCACTATCCTCAAGGATCTCAAAGACTTCATCTTCCATCTTTTTTTCACCACACGAGAAAATACCTAAAACAATCAGGATAGTGGACAGATACTTACCGAAAAAATTCATTTATTCGAAAGATTGGTGGAGCCGATCGGGTTCGAACCGACGACCTCCACAATGCCATTGTGGCGCTCTTCCAACTGAGCTACGGCCCCCAAAGTAATGTATAAAGATAATCTTTGACGGAAATTGCGTCCAGTCAAAAGGAGCAATCGAAAATTAGAGATCTAATGGCGACTTGACGACCGCACGCATAGGGGGTCGGGTCACGGACCTTTGAATTTTCGGCCTTGGCTTTACTGGCACCGGAGGTTTCTCCATTTGGGATAGTGGTAAATCCGCCTGCCCCGAAGGAGCTTTTTTAGCACTAGGTTTAGGTTTTGCAGGAGATGCCTTTGATTTTCCGTATTTCTTTTCATAACCTCCGAAGGCTACTTTTCGGACCTGCACCACACTGACTCCAGTTTTCCTGGCAATCTCTGCCTTGTTTGATTTTGGTTTCGATAAAAGAGATTGAATCTGGTCATAGAGTTCCTGACTCATGGAAATCGTCTTCCGCCTGCCCGTCGGAGAAGAATCAAAAATCCGATCCCGCATTTTCGGACTGGCAAATTCAGCGAGGGCTCGAATTAAATCGTTGGTGGTCTTGAAACTAGTCTTGATGTGTTCATTAGAAATTTCATGCAACTTGGACAAGAAGGCTGAACTTTTATCGTCGGAACCTTTTTTCTTAAGCTCCCGCTCAATCCAAAGTTTAATTTCTTCAAAAATAAGATCCGGATCTTTATCGAGATCCACGCTGAAGGTTACTTTACTTTTTTTACTCATAGGGAATAACGAATATGAAGATGGCTTACTTGTCTTTGGCAAGAAAATTTACTCGGAGTCATGAAAAGCAATCACTCAGCTTGATGGTTTTTTCATAAAGTGCTTTTCCAATAATCACCCCTTCTAAATTTGAATATTCAGATGCGAGATTATTTAAATCATCCAAGTCTTCTTTCCTGGAAACTCCTCCGGAAGCAATCACATTACAATCAGGGACGGCTTCCAGCATTTTTTTCTGAGCCTCTAAATTTGGCCCGAGCATGGCACCGTCGGTGGCCACATCCGTGTGTATAATCCATCTCAATCCAAATGCAGAAAGCTTCTTCGCCAAATCAAGTGCATCTACTTCAGTTTCCTCAACCCAGCCTTTGGTTGCTACCATTCCATCTTTTGCATCGATTCCAACCACAATCTTGTCGCTCCCAAATTTCGAAATTAAAGATTCAATCCATTCAGGTTCATTGCAGGCACGAGTTCCAATAATTACGCGACATAAACCTAGCTCTAAAGCATTTGCAATGGTGGCCTCATCTCTCATACCTCCTCCAAGTTGGACTTGAAGACCGCTCGAACCGACAATCTGCTCCACTGCATCCAGGTTCTGAGAGCCACCTAAAAAAGCACCATCCAGGTCGACCACATGAAGAAATTCAGCCCCTTGTTCTTTCCAACTTAGAGCTGGATCAAGCGGATTTTCAAAATAAACGGTTTCGGCATCTGCTTTCCCTTGGAACAAGCGAACACATTTTCCATTCCTCAAATCAATGGCTGGATAAATCGTCATAGGTCTTCACTAGCGATTGGGATAAAAGAGTGCCAACAAAAAGAGAAAACTAAGGACTTATTAAAACCGTAATCTTGCCAAATCATAATTCTGGTGATTGGTATGATGGATGCCGAAAAACAGAAAGTCATCCACTTCCCCAAAACCGATCGTTCCCTCCTTCCTTAAGGAATTACTTCTGGCTCGCTCTCCTTCAGGTTATGAAGATGAAGCGAGGACCGTTGTAAAAAATAATATCGCTTCGATTGCCGATGATTTCTTCGTCGACGCTTTGGGTAGTTGCCATGCTACTCTGGAGAAAAAGGATGGGCCCACTCTTATGCTTGCCGGACACATTGATGAACTTGGTTTAATTATTAAGCATATCAGTGCAAAGGGTTTTCTTTATTTTGATGCCATTGGTGGACATGACCGAAGCATGATTTCGGGGAGAAGGGTTGATATCATTACCCGCAAGGGAATTGTGCGTGGAGTTACCGGAAAAAGGGCAATTCATCTCATGACTCCTGAGGACCGAAAGAAAGTACCCGAAATGCATCAGATGTGGATTGACATAGGGGCTAAAGATAAAGAGGAGGCCCTTACCAGAGTAACCATTGGGGATGCTGCGGTTTATGATCACGGCTTTGAAATCCTGCACGGGCCCTTAGCTGCATCCCGTGCTTTTGATGATAAAAGTGGTGCCTATGCGGTCAATGAAGCCCTGATTCGCTTGGCAAAATCCAGAAAGAGAAAATGTAAAGTGGTTGCGGTATCTACTTCCCAGGAGGAAATTGGGACGCGTGGCGCAATTCCTTCATCCTACCAAGTAAGCCCGGATGTAGCCCTCGCGGTTGATGTAAGTCATGCTACGGACCATCCCGATGCCGACCATCGAAAGTATGGTGCTTTTACGCTTGGTGGAGGTCCGATTCTAACCCGTGGTCCAAACGTGCACCCGGCAGTTTTTGAGAGGTTAATGGATTGCGCTACCGCAGAGAAGATAACCGTACAGATTGAAGCTGATCCCCGCCCAACTGGAACCGATGCCAGATCCATTCAAATTTCCAAAAGTGGAGTTCCCACTGGACTGATCGGAATTCCACTTCGCTATATGCATACTCCAAGTGAAGTGATTGATCTCAATGACTTGGAGGCGGTGGTAAAACTTTTAGTTTCCTTTGCAAATTCTTTAGATTCGAATTCTGTATTTGAGTAAGATTCATCTGAGGTTGCAGCACCTCACACTAATTTGTCTGGTATTTAAAATCTCACCGTGTGGGCATGAAAAATGTATTAATTGTAGGAGGGGGAGCAGCGGGTTTTTTTTGTGCTATTTCCCTGGCTGAATTAAGTGCAGAGAATAAGATTATAATTTTAGAATCAGGAAAAAAAACCTTACGAAAAGTAAAGGTTTCTGGGGGAGGGAGGTGTAACATTACC
>DBVA01000199.1:0-8018 GCA_002308735.1 Opitutia bacterium UBA1276
TTAAATAAGGACAGTTTAAATATCGTAAGTAATTGATTGTTAAAGCTTTAAAAATTATAAATTTTTTTCCTTTTTTACTCATGAAATTTGATTGATGGGGTTAAAAATTGCTGTAGTGTTTTAACATTATGCCAAGTGTGACCGTGGATCAGGAAGAGGTCGTTTTTGACGGCGGTATGCCTACTGAGCCCAGCAAGGTCTATGACCTTTTGATGGGAGTCCTGGCAGAGCAGGGCAGGGTTGTAGTTGCCTTTGTGGTAGACGGGGTTGATTCCTTGAGAGAGGGAAACAATCCAACCAGTTTTGAAACCATTGAAATTAGCTCCCAGACCCATCATGAACTTACCTTGAGGTTGATCATGGAAACCATAAAGCATTTGATTCATGCGGAGGAGGAATTTCTAGCTTATGCCAGTAATGTACTGAAAACCCCTTGGTCTGAGGTGTTTCAACGGATGGATCAACTGATTGATAAGATAAAGCCTTTTGCAGAATTACTGGACAATTTGACTCCCTATGTTGAAACCTATCATCCTCCCTGGCAGCAGGAATTTAAAACAATTTCGCACGAACAAGCGGAGTCTCTGGATAAAATCCTGATTGCTTTTGAAAAAGGAAGCCCGGCCGATTTGTCCCAAGAATTAGCCGTTGGTTTCCTTTCCGTTTTTAAAGAGGGGAAGACTTTTTTGAAAAACGAGACTATTCCGTACTTAAAGGAAAAAGTAACCGCAGGGGCAACGCTATGAGTCATTCTACGATTTTGCCGGCTAACTTACGGGTTTTAAAAACCCGCTTTCCCAGTGTTTATAATCGAATTATGGATATTGGTTCCCAGGTACCGCTATCCTTTAAGTATCAGGATGGGGAGGGAACTTGCACTCTTTTAACGAAGCGGGGAGGGGAGGCTTTCTCGACCTACGGCTCCGGAAGTCGCGAAGATTTATTACAAAGGTGGATGGATGGTCTAGAAATAGCCAAGGAGTCACTCTATGCCATTTCTGGCTTTGGGGACGGTTCTCATGTACAACATTTTCTGGATCATTCATCAGGCGGTACTCATTTTATCGTGGCTGAAGAAGACCCCGCTTTACTCAGGGAAACCCTTTCCCGCTTTGATTGTTCTAATTTATTAGCCAACGAACGCTTGATGCTTGGGGTGGGAGAACCAGATGAAGACTTTTTTCGTGATATTCAAACGGCAGCACTTACCGAAATTCAAGACATTAATATGGTGATTTTCTCTCCCCTACATTCCTTGAATGAGGCCTATTATGACCGGATGAGAAACGAACTGGTCAGGCAGTATTTGGTGGTTCGACCGATGATGGAAGTGAACCTAAGAACCGCTCCGATTATACAGGGAAATACATTTGAGAATTTGCCGATTATGGCACCCTCTCCGGATGTAAGTGAAATTGGAGATGGAATGAAGGATATTCCATTCATTCTGGTGGGAGCGGGTCCTTCCCTGGATGAATCAATTGATTTCCTGAAATCGGTGCAGGATAAATCGATCATCGTCTGCAGTAACAGTCCCCTTCGAAAATTACTTAATAATGGAATCAAACCACACCTGGTAGTTACCGCTGACCCCCAGGAGCCAACCCTTGCAGGATTTAAAGGGGTTGATCTGGCTGGTTTAACTCTGGCATGTCCCTTTAGCGCTTACCCGGAAATTGTACGCCTTTTTGAAGGCAGGATTCTCTCGTGGTGCACCTTTAATCCAATTGTTGACCTCGTGAAGAAGTATGTGGGCAAGCCTCCAGGTAGCCCAATCATGGAAAAAGGTACGGTTTCAGGTTGTGTGCTTGATCTTTCCAGGCTGCTTGGGTCTAAAAAAGTTTTATTCGTCGGACAAGATTTGTGCATTCGGGATGATGGTCGCTACTACACGGATGACTCGGCTTACTCGGATTATGGCGGCCATTATTCAAGTATTTCCCAAGGGCATCGATTACCGGGTAATACTCAGGAGCAAGTCTTGGTCGAAGGCAGGCTTTTTGTTTACCTTAAGACTTTTGAGCAGTTTATTGGCGAGCAGAGTGGGGTAGAGTACCGAAACCTAGCCAGGACGGGTGCTCGAATCCACGGTGCCCCCTATATGAATTACCAGGACGCTCTTGCTTGGGTCGGGCAAAGCTCAAGTACCGACTTTGAAGAAAAAATTCTCGATCTTTTAAAGAATCAAGCCTCTCCCCCTTCTTTGGAAGATATTTTTAGACCTTGTCGGGATCATATTCGTAAGATTTTCGAAAAATCATTAAAAGCAGCATGGAATACTGAGAAACTTCCGGAAAAATATTCCGGCCTTCATTATTCGGAAAATAAAGCCATTATGCAACTGCTGGCAGACGCAAATGAGATTAATCAAATCATTGATAGGGATAAAGATATTTGGGGTGTTTTATTTGAGGGAAAAACCAAAGGTGAAGTCGTGCAATATCGCAGAATAGCAAGGGATATAGATTTTCCGAATAAAAACTGGGCAGCCGTCCAAAGAAATAAAGAATACTTCTGGGCCATCAGTGAGGGTTGCCATTGGTTACTCCAAGAGATGGACCGAAAAATCTACCATCCAGAAACCTCAGCTATCTAGGTGCCGTTTTTCAGTCTTCACTGGCATCATTCATGCTACACAAAGGCGTGCACTTTTCTCTTCAATTAAAACATCAGAATTTGATGGTTCGACCGTAGTTATGTTTTTTGCAAAATAACTGATGGGTTCTGAACTTCAGCTTACTGGTTTAGCTTCCGGTTTCGACTGGGCGCCCGTGGTGGACCAACTCATTGAGCTAGAGAGGGTTCCGCAAAATCGACTTATTGCGGAAAAGCAAAGAAATGAAGAGAAAATCTCTGACTTAGATCTCTTGAAGAGCCAATTGGATGCTTTAAACACATCCAGTAAAGCCCTCCAAGATGAAGATTTATTCCAAGCTAGGAAAGTTTCGGCGATTGGGAACGCATCTGGATTAGTGGCGACCGCTAATGCTGGAGCCATAACTGGTGAGTTTGAAATATCCGTTGAGTCTCTGGCTACCAAAACCGAGATGTCTTCATCGAATCGATCATCCAAAAAATTGGGCGGTGGTATTGATCCCACCGAAAGCTTGCAAAACTTACCTTTACATACGGCAATCACCGAAGGAACTTTTACCATTGATGGTAGAACCTTCAACATCACTAGCTTGAGCATGACGCTTCAGGATTTGCTGGACGACATCAATGCCCAAGTAACTACCATTGCTGGTGTGAATCCGGAAAATGATTCATCCGCTGTCACCGTTTCCTATGATGCGGCCAGTGATAAAATTGTGATCGATTCCGGGGAGAAACTTCCGGGTACAGATAGTAAATTACCCGTGCTTGGATCATCCACCGATAGTTCCAATTTTTTACAGGCTATGCGGCTCTTAAGCCGGACTTCGGAGTGGACGGATGCAGATATCGAGGCTGGCACTGGGGTTTCCACTTTTAATGCCGGGGATGAATCCAAAGCATGGCTTCGATCGGGTGATGTCAACTCATCCGTCTCCCCAGGTGACCCAAGAAGTTATGCTGAATTTAATGGTAAACTTTATGAAAGAGTTTCGCTGGAGAACCAATACGACTCCAATGTAAACTACACTGCAGGGGATCGAGTCTATAATCAGGGGTTTCTTTACGAGGCTGTCTCCGCGATTCCAAGTACAATCTGGGATGGTACTCAATTAAATATTGGTGATAAGGTTCGGCATGGTACAAAATCGTATGAATTACTTGTGGATCTCGAAACCTATAAGATCGATTCTTTTAATAGCGTCGATAGCGGGAGCCATGTAGTCGATCAAGCTACAAATCCTGCTGGTACAGTGCCTACCAGTGCTTATCAAGCTGGAGATGTGGTTAAGGCTGCGGACGGTTCCTTTTTTCGTTCTATCAAAGATCGTTTTATTGCCGGAAGTGTCGATTGGTCTGGTTACTCGGCCGCAAGCGGATATTCTACAGCGGTTGGTGCACAAGGCTGGACTGATGGAGTCCCGCAAACTGCTTACATCCAGGGAAGAGCTTATCAACTGTCCAGCGGGACTTCTGCAGTTGAACATGGTGGGGCCACGGACACTACTTTATACAGCGCTGCAAATGGTTGGGGAACAGCATCCAAATTAGTCTTCGGGCAACAAGGGACGGCGGTTGCGGAATCCAATTATTACACACCTGTTACCAGTGCATGGGATCAAGTGAGTTCCTTTTCAGCTACGGATAATTATCAAAGTGGAGATATTGTTCTTTCCGGGGGGCAATTCCTCCAAGCAAACACAAATATTACCGCTGCCGCTTTTAACGCTGCGGACTGGACCGATGTGACCAGTGATATTAATGATTTGGGTGATCTCGGCTCCGGTAATTTAGTGGATTCATTTTGGGCAAAAGCCGACCTTTCCATTACCAATGATTCCTATTGGTCAGAAATTGCCCAGGCTAATGGTCGAGATGATTTTGATTCGAACTATTGGCAGGAAGTGGCTCCAGGAATGAATCGTTTTGATTCCACCGGTGCGGGTAACGCATTAACAAGTGTAGACTATTCCCTTTGGGCTCATGTGGGTGCGGTTGGTTCTTATGCTGGAGATGGAACGGAAGGAAATCGAGACGCACTTGAAAATGGCCAACCCAGTGATTCCAATTTTAATTATGATGCTTGGAGTGGAACTGCGAATGCAGGAGATTATGTACTGCATAATGGCAAGGTCTTTGAAGCGATAAGCACCACTACAAACGAGCCCGGGATTTCAGGGAGTGAAGGAGATTGGAATTTAATCGCTGATAGTTCCACCATCTCGGCGGTTAGTATTTCTGAACAGGCGAATAAGAGTAGGTTTACGGATGCCGAGTATTGGAGTCGCTATGATGTTCCTCCACCGGATCAAAATACAGGCCATTGGTCCATATTACAGGAAAAGCAATTAACCAGCAGTAGTCCATTAGGGAACTTAGACCTTTCCGCCACCTTAGCGAATGCAAATTTCAGTGATGCTTTTACAGGCCTGACATCTGGTCTTGGGAATTTCTTTATTGGAGAAGGGGAGGGAGCAGTAAGAATTGATTACGATGTTAATAATGACACCCTTTCAACCTTGATTGACCGGGTCAATCGCTCCGAAGCCAATGTGGATATGTACTATGATCCGGTCAGCGATCGTTTTGTGCTAAAAAATAAAACTTCGGGTTCCATTGGCATCGTGCTCCATGAATCAAGTAACTGGGATACCTTATCTTCCGCAAATGTTGGAGCCGGTAATTTACTTAATTTAATGGGGCTTGCCGCTCCAAGTGCAGTCAATGATGAATATGACGCTTCCGTAAATTATGAGAAAGGTGATTTGGTTAAACGTACCGAGGGAACTGAGATAACTTACTGGCAAGCACACGATAGTTCCCCATCGGATAAACCTTCCTCCGCAAGTGCCGAATGGAAACAGATAATCCTCGGAGTGGGCCGTTCCTTTGAGGAAGAGCTCGGGGAGAATTCAATTGTCCGGGTGAACGGAGGGGAGAGAGTTTACAGTACCAAGACGGAATTTTCGCAGGATGAACATGGTTATGAAGGCATTACTTTTGATGTTGCTAATGTTTCCATTGGAGGGAGCGTTAGCTTTGTTGTTGCCAAAGACTCATCTGCTGCAAAGAAGGCAATCGATAAATTTGTCGAGGAATTCAATGACGCCCAAGACTACATCGATAGCTTGGTTTCCGTAACCAATGATGGGGACAATGTTACCGCGGGCAGGTTTTCAAGTAACCTCGAAATTAGTCGTCTTGGTGGGCAGTTAAGAAAAATTGTTTTTGGGGACTCAACTGCCCATTCCGAAAGTGGGACCACAAGTGATGGATCGAATTTAGTGGTCAATTCAAATGATGGCTCCAATACCGAAATTAATGCCATTTCTACCCAACTGAATTTAGGAGCCAGTGATACCGGATATGTTATCAAGGTACTGGATGATAATGGTAGTGGACTTTCCGCTTTTTATAAGTGGAATGGAGCATCATGGGACTCCAGCTCCCCGACATACAGTTCCTTTCGCTTGTCTAACCTTGGCTTGGACTTTGGGATTGGCTCGGATAATCTTCAGGTTAAAAATTCAGCCATGCTTTTGCAGGCTCTGGAAGATGAACCGGAGAAGGTGCAAGCTTTGTTCTCAGAATCTCCCGTAGAGTTGGCCTTTGACTCGAACACCAATACCCAAAGAAAGTATCAGGGCTTGAGCTATTCCGTGGATGATTTTATCACTTCTTTTCTGACTGGTGATAGCGACTCCGGATACAAGGGTGCATACACCACCCATGTGGATAGTATTAAGAGTCAAAACGAAAGATTGGACGACCGCATCGAAGACTTGGAGTATTACCTTGAGCAAAGGGAGGAGACTTTGAGGGCTGGATTTATGCGTATGGAGGAAATGCAATCCAAGATTAATACTCAAATGCAAACTCTGCAAAGTTCGTTCAACAATAATAATAACAAAAAGTAATGAGATTTTTAATCCTACCTATTATCGCGATTTTCTTTATCTCTTCATGCAGAAAATTCGAAGAAGAAAAGGTCGTATCCAGAGCCGATCCCTTTATTCCCCAAAACTTATATCCTACTGAAAGACTGCCTGCCTACCTTAATCGGGTTGTAGTTTTACCTGCTTATTATCCGGACCCGGACTCCACGCTTTTAGATTTTGCAGATGAAGTTTTCCAGCAAGAACTTGCACAGGAAAGAATCTTTGAGACGATTATTCTGGACCCTGCTTACATGAAGAGAACCTTTGGGCAGAGCCGGTTTTCATCTTCTGGTACTCTTCCGGAAAGCTTTCTGAAAACCCTTGAGACTGAAACCGCAGCCAACGCGGTCCTTTTTACTGACTTAAGCTCTTACAAACCATACCGCCCGATTTCCCTTTCGGTTCGGTCGAAGCTAGTCGACATAAAATCAGGGGAATTCCTCTGGGCTATCGACGAAACCTTCGACGCCGGACACTCGAGCATTATTCTCGGTGCATCCATTTTTCAGGAAAGCTCCCAAGTGCGAGCCTTATCCAGTAGAACAAGTGGAAGCGTCCTTCAGTCTCCTCGAGCATTTACGAAATATATAGCCTCTACCATCTTCTCCACGATGCCTTTGAGATAAACTTATTTAGTTGCACAAACAGATATTCTGGCACATATTAAGCTTCAGTAACATTTATGGATTCCATTCAAGGATATGATCAAAACCCTAATCGGTTAAACCTTAGCGAGGCTAAGATTGATAATTCTTTGGGCTCCGTGACTCCGGTCAAGGCTTCTTCTAAGGAAACCTCAGAATCCAATGCATCTTTAACAGATCTGACAAAGATCGGCAAACAGGCTAGTGAGGCTCAATCTGAAATCCGTTCGGATGCAATTGCTCGTGCACAGGCACTCTTAGATGATCCTAATTGGTTAAACGACCAAGCTCTAGATGCACTTGCCGACAAATTGATAGATGTAGAAGGTATTTAACCTACTAGTTCATTCAGATACCTTTAAATTCCTGTGCAGTACGACAAAATAGCCAAGTCTTATAAGGCCCAGTCCGTACAGACTGCGTCGCCTGGAAAGCTTGTTTTGATGCTTTTCGATGGTTATTTGAAATTCTCTGCTACTGCAAGACGTGGTTTTGAAGAAGATGACCTGACCAAGAAAAATGAGATGATAAATAATAATCTCATCAAAGCACAAAATATTGTCACTGAGCTCCAGTCTTCCCTAGACATGTCGGTTCCCGGTGAACTCCCCGGGACTCTTTACAGGCTTTACGATTATGTTTTGCATCAGCTCCAGCAAGCCAATCTGCAGAAAAAAATAAATCCTATTGATGAAGCGGACAAAGTAATTTCTGAGTTACGAGAAGCTTGGGCAGAAATGCTTACTCAAAACCCTGATGGGGGTCCATCCGGGGATCAGCAGTCCGGTTCCATTTCCTTGCAAGCCTGATTAGCTAGTTTTGGCTACCGAGGGAAATCTTT
>DBVA01000102.1:0-7579 GCA_002308735.1 Opitutia bacterium UBA1276
TTCGCGGGATTCCAAAACATTGATGCCTCCAAAGAGGGTGAAGGGCAGGTGGTTGGAAACCGAAAGTGCACCGATGGCAATCTCCCTCTGAGGATTCATGAGTAAGCGATTTCGGGAGGGGTTCCGTGTTCCGCGGATACCACGATTCCAATCCCGCCCCGGGCATTGAAGTCAACTTCCACCCGGCACCAGCGCGGCTCGAGAGCGGTGACTAAGTCGTCCAGGAGCAAGTTGGCAAAGTGTTCGTGGAAAGTGCCCTGATCGCGGAATGTCCAGAGGTACAGCTTCAGGGATTTGGACTCCACGATCTTTTGGTCGGGGACATAGCGGATTAGAATATCCGCAAAATCCGGCTGTCCAGTCTTGGGGCAAATGCAAGTGAATTCACTGGTTTGTAATTCCACCACATAGTCACGCTCGGGGTTGCGGTTGGGAAAAGTTTCAAGCTCTCGTTTTGGCGAAGTTCCACCTTCTCCCAATTTGGTTAAGTTTACATGTTCCGGATTACCTTCTGTCATAGAACTTTATAATATCTCATTACAATTGGATTTGGGCAACCTAGAAGCTTATTGAAAAACGGTCCAATCGATAACGGATTTCGATGAGGAAGCCAATGATTTCAAGGAATTGAGATATTGTTTTCTGGGGATTTCCTCTCCCCCCATACTTTCCAGATGGGAAGTGTGGACCTGGCAGTCAATTAATTCAACGCCTGCTTGTTGGCTGAGTTCGACCAAGTAAGCGAGGCATACTTTCGAAGCGTCGGAAACAGTGGAAAACATGGATTCCCCAAAAAAAACTTTCCCCATGGCCAAGCCGTAAAGACCACCCACTCTTTCTCCGTCTAGAAAGGCTTCGATGGAATGAGCAATTCCAAGGCTGTGGAGTTCGGTGTAATCTCTAATCATATCTTCTTCGATCCAAGTCGCTTCCTGTTTTGGTCTTTCCACAGATGCACAAGCCCGCATTGTTTCCGGAAAGCCATGATCAACTTTAATTTCAAACTTCTTTTTTTGAATGACTCGGTTTAAGCTTTTCGAGATTTTAAGTTTCTCAGGAAGGAGGACCATTCTTGGATTCGGGGAAAACCAGCACCAGAAGTGAGGCCCAAAATCCATTTTCATCCACGGGAAAATACCCCTTTGATAAGCTTCGATTAAACGCTCAATTCCGAGCTTTTCACTGACTGCAACCAGACCGTCGTCATCGAAATTTATGGGGTCAGGGAACCAAGTTGGTTTGTCCTCATCCAGAAGAGTAGTCATTTAAATACAATATAATGTACTTAGGTCCTTGATAGTTCGAGCAAGCTTACCTCGGGTCTGCAATTAACGCGCATTCCATAGAGGCTACCGACCCCGCGGGTAATATAGATGGGCCGGCCGTGAAATTCCGCCAAGCCTTCGGTATGAGCGAGATCAGATACGGGAGCAAGAGGGGCAAAGTTGGAGAAAGGAAAACGAAATTGGCCCCCATGGGTATGCCCACTGAGCATAAGAGACCAGTCAAAGTTATGAATGATAGTTTTAGTGTCTGGATTATGGGAGAGTAAAAGATTGAACCTTGAACTTGGGCCGAGCTTTGGATCAATCCGGGGCATGCATTTTTGGGGTAGGCAATCTTTATTCCACATGTCCCCCAATCCGGTCACTGAAAGTGGAATCCCATTCAAATATACATTGACCCGTTCATTATGCAGAAGGCGCACCTTGGCAGCTTTCAATACCTTCTTGATCTTGGTTGGATCCGGGAACCCGTCTCGCTCGGCCGCCCAATTCCCTCCGTCGTGATTACCCAAACAGGCGAAGGTAGGCACTTGCTTTGCATATTTACCGAGGCACTTTGACAGGCCGTCAAGTTGATCATTCTTGGGCATGTCGGTCACGAAATCACCTGTGATCATGCAAGCATGGGGCTTGGATTGAAACCCTTCTTCCAGTGCGCTTTCGATTTGCTCCACCGATATGACTTTTGACAAATGAAGGTCAGAGAGGTGAAGAATTTTAATCGTTTGATTCCCTGCTAGGTTTGCCAATCGAATTCTAGTTTTAGTAAGATCAAACCAGCTTGATTCATAGCGAGCATATCCACCAGCCAGAACTGGAGGAATGGCAAATTTTAAGGAATTTGAAATCCAAGCACGGCGATTAATTTTGGTTGGAATCAAACTACTCTTCTTGCGTTGTTCCTTATGATAATCGGGCGCTTCTTCTGCCATTGTATTCCTAGGGTTTGTAACTAAATTTTCTAGGTAGTAATTCCACCAGTCGCATCAAACTCTTCTAGTTTTTCAACCAGTGAATTCTGAGAAATGACTTCTTCTGCTCCGGTTCTTAAGTCTTTCACTTTAACCCTTTTCGAATCCGCTTCTTCCGTACCTAAAATCAAGGCGTATCGGGCTCCGGATTTACCGGCCTCTTTAAATTGTTTTCCAAATCCCACCATTTTTAATGAGTAGGATGTTGAAAACCCTCCCTTTCGAGCTTTGGAAACCAGAGAGATTCCTAGTTTTTTCTGTTCTTCTCCGCAAACCAAGTAGAGGTCAGGTGCAAGTACATAATTAGGGAGTAGACCTTTGGACTCGAGACAATCACTCAAGGTCATATCTCCAATCGCAAAGCCACAAGCTGGCATATCCACATTACCGGAAAGTTTTTGAACCAAGTGATCATATCGGCCGCCTCCTGCTAAAGCTCTACCTTCCCCGGAAGCCTCAAACGCCTCGTACACAAATCCGGTGTAATAAGCGAGACCACGGACGATGGAAAGATCAATGGAGATGTATTCTTCTGCACCATGTGCAGAGAGAAATAAAAGCATTTCCTCCCATTGGTGAATGAGGGCGTCCGCTTTTGACCCAAGTGTACGGAGTCTTTCCGTTAAGGTATCGAGGGAGTCGATCTTTTTAATGTTTTGGATCTCTTGCCAGAGAGACTCTCCTTGATCCGGAATCGCTTCATTTAACGACTCCATGGTTTGTTCCGGTTTCCGGCGCCCGCTTTTATCGATTGCATTAAGCACTGCAGGTCGGGCTTGCTCGCTTACGCCAAGACCATTGAGCAAGGCAACCCATGTGGCTCGGTCACTTAAACGAATTCTAAAATCATTTGAACTCAAGCCTAGGGTTTCGAAGATGGCAACGAGCAGACCAATCAATTCTGCATCCGCGGATACATTTATTTCTCCAAGCAGATCGGCGTTGAACTGATAAAAGGAACGGCCTCTTCCTTTTTGTGGCCTTTCGTAGCGGAAGTGTTCCCCCACATTGAACCACTTAATTGGCTTGGGTAGGGAATTTGCCTGAGCTGCGACCATGCGGGCTAAACTTGGAGTCAATTCTGGACGCAAGGCAACCGGGCGATCACCCTTGTCCATAAAATGAAAAAGCTGACCCACGATTTCCGCCCCTGATTTTTCCACATATAAATCCAGGGGTTCAAGGATGGGAGCATCATATTCCTTAAAATCAAATGCTCGAGCCACCGTACGGAAAACTCGAAACAGGTGATTTTTACGAGAACATGCCTCGGGAGGGAAATCCCGAAAGCCGGGAAGGGTTTCGAACATCTTACGCTTTACGAATTAGAACTGGTCAAGATCCAATTTGTCCAAGCCTGCTTTCATTTCCTTGCCAGCCTTGAATTTAACAACCGCTCGTCTGGGAATTACCACATCCGTTTCTGGTTGGTTCGGGTTTCTACCCACTCTTTGCTTGCGAACCTGAAGCTCAAAAACTCCGAAGTTTCGAAGTTCGATATTTTTACCATTGGTTAAGCCCTCCATGATGCAATCAAGGGTCTTTTGTACAATTCGAGTAACATCTTTATGATTGAAATTATGGGTCTCGTAAATTTTTTGTACGATTTCTCTTTTGGTCAGATTATTGGACATGATGGGGAAACTGTTTGAAAGAGTGTTGTGTTAGGGTTAGGGTAGTAGTATTTCATAAATTCCCATACATCAATGACCTGTCAATTTTAATTTAATTCAAAATGCCAAAGAAAGAAGACGAAAACCCACTTGAAGATATTCAAAAACAGCTTCGTGACCTCTTAAATAATAAAAATGTACAGGTTGCTTTTGCTCCTTTTATGCAGTCAATGAAGGATCAAGCGAAAGAAGAAAAAGAGGGTGGAAAAGGTGGAGAAGACCCTGTTAAACCTCCGGAAGATGACTTGTCCAGGGATGAAAAACTGGAGTCCATTCGTAGCTTCGATCGAAGACCTAAAGAGATCAGGGACTACTTAGACCGCTTTGTAATTAAGCAAGAACAAGCCAAACGAGTCCTCTCGGTAGCTGTTTGCGATCACTACAATCATGTTCGCCGCTGTCTTGCAGATGCAACCGCTGATCAAGCAGAATATGTAAAACCCAATGTTCTCTTGCTCGGCCCGACAGGGGTGGGGAAGACCTTTTTGATGCGTAATGTGGCCAAACTAATTGGGGTCCCGTTTGTAAAAGCAGATGCCACTAAATTTTCGGAGACTGGCTATGTTGGTTATGATGTTGATGATTTAGTTCGGGATCTGGTCAAGTCTGCCGATGGAGATGTGGAACTCGCCCAGTATGGCATTATTTATATCGATGAAATTGATAAAATTGCTTCCGAAGCATCTCGTTCTGGGCGGGATGTTTCTGGACGAGGTGTACAAATAAATTTACTCAAGCTCATGGAGGAGACCGAGGTGAATTTACAATCGCCTCAAGATATGATGGGGCAGATGAAAGCATTTATGGAAATGCAAAAAGGAGGGAAAGCTCAGAAAAGCAGTATTTCCACCAAGAATATTTTGTTCATTGTAAGTGGTGCTTTCGACCAACTTGCAGAAGATGTAAAGAAGCGTCTTGATCTCAACCGTATTGGGTTTGGGTCGGCTGAAGAAGGAGATGCAGCGGAGCGCCCAGTATCCAGTTTTTTATCCAATGCGGAGACCCGTGACTTCATTAATTATGGTTTCGAGCCTGAGTTTGTTGGGCGATTACCGGTACGCGTGTCTTGTGATGAATTAACCAAGGAGGACTTGGCCGAAATTCTTCTTTCATCCGAAGGGAATGTACTTGAGCAATACCGTGATGATTTTGGGGGCTATGACATCAAATTCAATATTTCTGCGGATGCGATTGAAAAGATCGCTGAACTCGCCGCTCATGAAAAGACGGGTGCCCGTGGTTTGGTTACGATTTTGGAGAGAACTTTTCGGGATTTTAAATTCGAACTTCCTTCAACCCCAATTCGTACTTTTTCCGTGGATGGAGAATTGATCGAAGACCCTCAGTCTAGTTTAACTCAATTAATGGAGGAAAATCGGGAACAACTCGATGATTCAATGTTGGAAGATGTGGACCGGTTTACTACCTCTTTTAAGCGTGATTATGGTTATGAGCTCAAGTTTCGAAAGCCGGCAAAAGTGGCAGTGGTCAAGGAAGCCATGGCTAGTAATCGATCCGTTCGGGCAATTTGTGAAAAGAAATTTTCAGATTTTGAGCATGGACTTGGAATTATTTCACAAAGGACTGGAAAGAAGGATTTTGTCATTGATAAAAAAGTAATTGATGACCCAGACAAGGAACTCTCCCGCTGGGTAGTTGAAAGTTTTGATAAAAAAGAAGTTTCCGAGTGAGCGGACCTGATCCTGTCGCGGTTCGCGATACCTTTACCAGCGTGGCCCCACGCTATGACTTGGCTAATCATTTGTTATCTGGTGGGATAGATTTTCTTTGGAGGAGAAAACTAGTCAAGCAAGCAAGACAAGGACCTCATGATCAGATTCTTGACCTGGCAACCGGAAGTGGAGATGTTGCTTTGGCTTTACGCTATGGGCTGTCTGCTAAGGTTAAAATTACCGGGGTTGACTTTTGCGAACCGATGCTTGACCGAGCGCGTTGGAAGCGGGATCAACAAAATCTAGAGAAGGAAGAAAACCAATTTCTGGTTGGAGATTGTCTGGACTTGGAATTCCCGGACGAATCCTTCGATTTGATTACCATTGCATTTGGATTGCGGAACTTAGCTGATCGAGAACTTGGTTTATCGGAAATGTTAAGGGTTTTAAAACCAGGAGGCCGTCTGATGGTTCTTGAATTTAGTCAGCCTTATTTTTGGTTCCGGCCCTTTTACTATTTGTACCTCAAAGGAATTTTACCCTGGCTTGCAAGACTGGTTACCGGTGATAGGGATGCTTACCTTTACTTGGGTTCCAGCATATCTGAGTTCCCGGACCGGGCAGGCTTAGCCGAAGAAATTCAGGAATCTGGTTTCGAGAGGGTTGAGCATGAAGCCCTTACTTTTTCCATTGTTGCTCTTCATCAAGGGTGGAAAAAGGCCTAGTTCTACTTCAAAAGTTGCTCCATTACTTCAACTGAAGGTAGGTAGCTGTTTCTTGCCTTCTTCACGGAAGATTTAGGCAATAGTTGATGGTTTGGCTCGATTTTCAGAGACCTCTCTTACCTTTCTGAACAAGCTGATCAGATGAAAAGTCCAAGTACCCCAAGGGCATACTTTTAAAGACGGTCCATTCCTTCTCGGAACTTTTCAATGGAACCGACCCATTTGCAGAAAATTTCAATCGATCGAGATTAGGCCCTGTAAGCTATGGGCTCTTTCCTTGATTGCGTTCACCCCGGCTGATTCGAGGCGATCACATCCAAAGGCTTCCACGGTTAAACTGGC
Source organism: Opitutia bacterium UBA1276 (assembly GCA_002308735.1). Taxonomy (GTDB): domain Bacteria; phylum Verrucomicrobiota; class Verrucomicrobiia; order Opitutales; family Seribacteraceae; genus Seribacter. The sequence goes on from DBVA01000102.1 coordinate 6,671, forward strand.
CGTACAAGTTGCATAAATCATTGCTTCTTTGATGGCATTGAAATCGGAGCGGTTTCGAGAAGCCAATCGACCCATGAGAGCACCGGCAAAAGAATCTCCTGCACCGGTTGGGTCCCGTAAATCGGTAACCGGGAAAGCGGGAAGGGCAAACATTCCATCTTCATGAAAGAGAATGGCTCCATGTTCGCCTTTTTTGATGATGACTGATTGGGGGCCCATTTGCCGAAGTTTTTGACCGGCCAGAATGATATTGTTTTCGTTGGTCAACTCTTCGGCTTCGGTATCATTGATTACAAAAAGGCTAACTTTTTGGATTAGATCCAGTAAGGCATTTCTTTCCATTTCAATCCAAAGATCAATGGTGTCAGCGAGTACAAAGGGATCTCCCTGAAGTTGATCAAGTACATGCATTTGCAGGGCTGGGTGAATATTACCTAAAAGAACGAATGCAGAGTCCTTGTAGGAATTTGGGAGATCAGGCCGGAAATTTTCAAAAACATTAAGTTGAATGTCTAAGGTGTCTCTTCGATTGAAGTTCTCGTGATATTTTCCTTTCCAAAAAAAAGTGGGACCGGAATCATCTTTTTGGACACCCTCTAAATCAATGCCCCGGGCACGGAGACGATCGAGGTGTTCTTCGCCAAAATCATTACCAATAACGCCAACCATTCTAACTTGGGCATAGTAGCTTGCGGCCAGAGAGCAGTAAGAGGCAGCCCCTCCTAAAATGTGTTCTTTTTCACCATAAGGGGTGATTACGTTATCAAATGCAACCGAACCTACGACCAAAAGACGTGAAGATTCGGAACTATTGGATTCAATGCGATCTACCATAAATTTAGATTTTATCGGATGCTAGGCAACGACTCAAGATGCATTGTTACGATATCTTTTTATGAAATGATACCA
>DBVA01000212.1:0-15903 GCA_002308735.1 Opitutia bacterium UBA1276
GGGCGTATTATTGAAAAACGCAAAGAATTGATAGTACTCCTCCTGAGAAATCGGATCGTACTTGTGACTGTGGCACTGAGCACATTCGAGAGTAGCTGCTAACCAGGTCAGTCCTGTGGTGTTGACCCGATCGAACACTTGGTTAACCCTGTTTTCCTCCGGGTGCACTCCGGCTTCCACATTGCAGGTGGAAGTCCGATGAAAACCCGTCGCAATCTTTTGATCAAGGCTTGGTTCAGGGAGCAGGTCTCCGGCAATCTGTTCAATGGTGAAGCGATCGAAAGGCAAATCCGCGTTCATTGCCTCGATCACCCAATCGCGATAGGCCCAACTGTCACGCAACTGATCGGCCTGAAATCCGTTGGAATCCGCATAGCGGGCAAGATCCAACCATTGTCGTGCCCAATGTTCGCCGTACCGTGGAGAATCCAGAAGACGATCGACGACCTGTTCGCGGTATTCGGGTGAATCGTTAATAAGAAAATCATCGATTTCCTCCATCGTCGGGGGAAGCCCAATCAATCCAAGCGTGACCCGACGCAACCATCTTTCCGGTGATGCGGGGGTGCTAGGTTCCCATCCCCGTTGGCGCAGTTCGCGGAGAACGAAAGCGTCGATGGGATTTGCAATGAAATCGTTGGAGGCAAACGCGGGAACGGCAGGACGCGATGGAGGGGTATAGGCCCAATGGGTTGCATAGGAAGCACCTTCACGGATCCATTGTTCGAGAAGCGAAATTTCATCGGGACTCAAAGACTTCCCTTTCTTGGGCATTCGCTCTTCGCCTTGCGAACGAACCCGAACGATTAACTCGCTCACCTCGGGTTTGCCGGGAACCACCGCGGGAAGCCCAGACTTTCCTCCCTGATAAGCGAACTCCGCAAAATCCAGCCTGAGTTCACTCTTGGGAAGATCCAAGCCGTGACAAGATATACAATTTTGAGAGAGTATCGGACGAATCTCCCGGTTAAAATCAACCTTAGCAAAGAGATGCAAAGCGTCATGCAAGAAAATGATACTACTAAGGGCAAAAAATGGAAGAAGCCTAAACAAGATGTAGACTATTAAAACTTCAGAGCCTCTCTCCAATCAAGCTATTTTAATGTAAACACCACAAATTTCTATCGAGGACGGCTTCCCGGAGGGCCCCGACTTGGACCAACATCTCGAGGATTTCCATTTTGCTGAGGCTCACCATTTGCTTGAGCTTCTTGCTGCTGAGCAACCCGTTCTGCGACTCTTTTGACTTCGGTTATCGTTCTTTCTTTTCTTTCCTGATCCACAATTGCCTCGGCCCAAGTCATGGCAATCTCTGGATCCTTACGAACCACCTCTCGAACAAATCTTTGAATCGGTTCGTCCATCAGTTCACCGGAGGGAAATTGATTGAGCCACTCTGCAGTAGCAGTCGGATCCTTTCGGGCCCACTGGGTAACCACCTCTTCCATACTCTCTGATCGGGCTTCTCCTTCCGGCATTTGGGATACCCATTCGGCGGCCTCTATTGGGCTTTTACGAGCCCAACGCTCAGCTACATCCTCACTGACCTGAACCTTTACATCGGACTCATCCATTCTCTCCACCCACTGAACGGCACGCTGCATATCCTCCTTGGCAATTTTTTTTCCAATTTCTCCAAACGCATAGTTTTGCAACGATCCCTGAGGTAAATTTTCTGCAAACTGCACCGCCGCAGCCTCGCCATTCTGCCATGTTTTTTCAATCAATATAGAAGCAGCCCTGCCGCGTGTCCGCCCATAGGGAAGGCTGGTCATCAATTCGGTGGCAGCTCCGATGTCTGATTCTGACATCCCGCTAATGATTCCGACATAATATGGATTTTCTTCCCCTTCGAAGTTTTCATTGGCCCAGGCAATCGCTCCATCCGAATCATAACGAGCCCATGAATCAAGTACGGAACCCGAACCAATTCTTTGCTCAAAGCCATCGAGACTGGAAGTCCATTCCAACGCCGCTCGTGGATCGCTCTGTCCCCAGCTGAAGCTCAACATCCTAAGCTCACTGAATCGTGCTGGCCCTTCTGGTAGCTTTTCGTAAGCCTCCCTAGCGGTGGCAATATTTTCACTGGTAGGATTCTGTAGGAGCTCGGTAAATGCTTGTAAACGCACCACGGGATTGGATGAGTCCATTCTCTCACGAAAAGAATATTTATAATCTGGAGGTTTGATCGTTTTAATCTCGCTGGTTTCCTGAATCATTTCTGGGTCTTCAGAAATTTCGACTCTGGAATCGGTCGAATTTGATTTGCTTCCTTTGTTTGCCGAGGCTTGCTCCACACCCTGCACTGCTTGCTTGGCATCAATCCCTTGACTCAAACCCGAGGAAATTTCAGGGAAATTTTGATTCATTCCTTGCTTCCAGCCAAACCAATAGGCAAGGAGTGAAATCATTACCCAAGACAACAGCAGGAATGTTTTATTCATCTTCATTTAATTTTCTAAGAATAAATTTAGAATGATACACTCGATGGTGCAAGCAAGACTCAAGAGAAAAAGAATTTTAGCTCTAGAGGCTTTTTTTAGTTTACGGCTTCTGAGCCGAGATAATACCAAGAGTCAAATAAGCACTCAAATTTAGAGTGAATTACGATCCGCAAGAGGAAAAGATACCTATATTTCCCGATGGAATTATAAATTCAGGCCAAACTTTGTTAAAATTTTGACCATCATGAAATAAAGTACCCCAGTAAGCACAATACAGGCAGTGAGAGAGAAAGGGAAATTGATTCCTTTCCGTAACATCCAGGGAAGCACTAAAAACATAGGCAAGGATGGTAGTACATACCAGAAAGTCCCTTCCGCATGGTTGGCTATTTTGGAAACATTTACTTTTTCTCCATACATCCAAATCATTCCAAGAACCGAAATAAGAGGAATGGATGCAATCAAGCTTCCAAGTAAAGGAAGTTTCTTCGAAACCTCAGAAATAAGCACAATGATCAGTGCCGAAACCAAAAGTTTTACCAAATACCAAATCATGACTCGATGGTTTGGGTTTCAGATTCTTGCACCGAAGAATTTTGATTTAATTGAATGGTTTGCGTAGGAAAGGCAAATTCGATGCCCGCTTCATTAAAGCGGCGTAGAATTTCAATATTAACCCACTCGCTGAATTTCATAAAATCCCAGTAAGCGGCAGGGAAAAACCAATACATACATTTGAAATCGAGTGAGGATGCAGAAAAATCACTAAAATAAACCCGCGGAAGCATATCACCTGCTGGATCTAGCCCGTCATGATCCTTGAGGATATCTTCAAGGATTGCCTTAGCTTCTCTTACTTTATCTGGAGTAGTGTCGTAGGTCACTCCAATGGTAAAAATCCGACGAATAAAAGGTCTTTTGGCAATATTATGAATTGATTTGTTAGCAAGTTCTCCATTCGGAACCGTTACTAAATGTCCATCCAAACGACGCAATCGGGTGGAACGTAAACCAACTTCTTCAATCACTCCGTCATGGCCATCGTAATTGATGCGATCCCCGAGAGCAAAAGGCTTATCTGTAAAGATGACCAAAGATCCGAATAAATTTTTGATCGTATCTTGTGCAGCAAGTGCAAATGCCAACCCCCCTAATCCTAAACCTGCCACCAAGGCACTCACTGGTTTATCACTTAGTGCCTGGGCGATGCTGACAATACCAAAAACAACTACGGTCACACGCAAGCTTTTCCGGACAACCGGAACTAACATGTCATCAAACTTACTCTCTGTCTTTTCAGTCTGCCTACCAAGCCAGGAACTGGGAACATCCACCAAATAGTAGGCCAGAAAACTCAAGGCAATTACCAGTAGTACCTCTAAACCTGTGACCACTAAATTCTCCGCCAAGCTTCCGGCTGGACCAAGAGAAATAAAATACACGCCAACTCGTAACCCGCCCCAAATACCGAGGAGAGGAAGTGATTTCCCCATGGCTTGAAAAAAGACAGCCCGGTTGGATTCAAGTTTAGAAGAAGAGGATATTTTTTGAGTCCAAGCTTTAAGGCTCTTGGCAACCAACCAGAAAAACAAGATACAAAAAAAGAAAGTTATAATCTGGATTCCCGAGTTTCCCGCAACCAATTCGTGATCGAACCAAGGAGGGTACCACTGGTACTGTGTTTGATTTGCTAAATAAAAAAATGTCACATCCTGAGTTGGTTTAAATCAATAACATCCATACTATACTACCCCACTCGATCAAAATAAAACATATAATTTATGTACAAGTCTATGCATCGGAAGCCGATTTGGTTTCAAGGGTCAAAAAGTTGTGATAACATTATTTCAGCTTCGAGAACTGCAAGGCGGTTCTAATGGATCTTAATTGGAGAAGACTTTAGATGGAAATGCCCAGTAATACGCCCCCTGCCAACCCGGCAAAACCCTTAACTAAAGTGATCAGTTCTTTGCTGGTTCATCAAGGGAAGTTTTTGATTTTGAAACGGTCCATGTTAGTCGGAAGCTTTCAGGGATACTGGTCTTGTATTTCGGGTTATCGTGAAGAAGATGAACAACCCTTAGAGACGGCATTGCGGGAAATTTTAGAAGAAACTCAGAAAACGAGAACTTCCCTAACTCTTCTGAAATCGGCCGGTCCCTTCTACAGCGAGATACCGGCAGTTATTTTTGAAAGTCATTGGTTTCTTTTTGGATCTGAAGATAAAGACATTTCCTTGGATTGGGAACATGATGAATTCAAATGGATTAAACCCGCTGAGATCGGAAAATTTAAAACCGTCCCTTGGCTAGAAAACATGATCAAAATTTTATCATAATTGAGTTTTTTTCGGTTAATGTATCAGATTCCCCCAACACATTTGGATAAAAGCTGAGAAAATTAAAAGTTTACCTAATTTTTGCGATTTTAAAGCTATTGGAACATTCCTTGCATACATAAATGCTAGGCAACTATTTCTCTTTAAAAAAAAGTAAACTCGGCAATGCTTCTATTCTTACTATCCAATAATTCCCAAATAACATCACCTCATTTGCGATCTAAAACTTTCAGCTTTATCTAAAGCTTTTTATTTTTGTGGTGGGTGTGAAGTTTTTTCCAAAAAAAATTATAAAATATGAGCTAAGAACAATAAGTTTTCTTAGTTTCATTTTTTTATGTGCCTCCCCCTCCTTTTTACCCGGTCAATATATTCGGTTCCAATCTCCTTTAGTTGATTCACATCTCTTAAGTGAAACGCTAGCAAAAGCAAGCAGTTCATTGCTTCTCCCCTTAAACGAAACCATCCCAATGAGAGCGAGAAACCAAGCTTTAGAATCTTCATTGAGCATCTTAGAAAAGTATGATTCAGCAAAGAAAAACACGGGGTTTTCGATTGATATTAGAAAGTTTAGAGATTCTTCCTGGGATCTTCACAAAATGATTACTGGCAAAAAGGATTTCATAAACTTTTCTCTACATCTGGTCGAAATGCTAAGCACTTGGAAAACGCTTTTGGAAACGAAGCATCTTGAAATCAAGAAGTCTGCCTTCTCTGGAAAGCATTCAAACATGGCAATCGATCTAGGTCACTTTTCTGTTATCAACTCTTGTACGGGTGGTCAGAATATTCAACAGCAACTTTCGAATGCGTCAAAAGAACAAGTGCAAGAGGAAGAAAATATCTTCGATGCGTTTTGCTTGGCAGAGCCTTCTCAGCATGGGGAAAACCGGAATTCATCCATTAAAATGGGCTTAAGATTACCCTCTTTGTTTGCCCCAACCCGAAATCCAACACCTTCATTTTCTGCTAATAAAAAAGTTTCTATTCCCAGTGAGGAATCCTTAGCAATCGGCAAAATTAAACCGCTTATCACCAGTGGTCAAAGGCGTGCAAGACCGAATTGGAGTGGTGCCGCAACCGTATACAATTGGGAAATTAGTAATTTCAATGGCACTGCAGGGAACGGCTATGATAAATTTCTTTTTGGTGACCTTGACTTTTCCGGGGGAAATAAGTTCAAGATTCAGGTTCTCCCCGTTCATGCGACCCTACCGGATAACAATATAACCGATAGTGGAAACACCGCTGGATTCTCATCCGATCAAAACACATTTCAAAACAAAAGTTTTTCTTTTCTGAATGCCAATGGTACGATTACTGGTTTAACTGGGAATGTAAATGACTCTTTCGAAATAGATAGTCGGGCCTTTTCGTATTATGCGGGTCATTGGTATGGCGACTGGAGTGTTTCTCATGATGGAAGCGGAAATTTTGCCTTGGATTATGTCGTTGTCCCAGAACCCTCCACCTATGCAATGGTGTTTTCCCTTTTCGGATTTCTTGGGTTAAAAAAACAAAACCGTAATACAATGAGCCGTTTCCTGGCTCATTCTTTCTCGTTTTTACTTCGGTTTTTAAATGGTAAGTCCTTTCCCCATCCTAATACGAGGAAATGAAGGCTCTTTTCGGTTCCTGCTTTTTCATTCTTTTCACTTCAATATTTGGACTCAAGGGTGCCCTCATTGATTCCAAAGTTTTGGTCCTAAATGAGAAGGAAAGACCCCAACTTTTTTACCTTGGCTTTCAAAAGTACAACCTTGTAAAAGATCCTTTTTCTTTTGGAAAATCTACCCTCTATGATGTCTGGGATGCCGACGATTTTTTCAGCGCTGCTGATGATAGCCTTCAGCCCCCCTTCATTGCCTCTTTTCCCTGTACCATCCTACTTAATGAACTTTATTCGGAAACCGAAACAGGCAAGGCAGTTGCCATAAATACCAACCATGATCCAGAGCTTCAGCTGGCAATGGCATTGAAGGATTTTGAGATTAGAAAAGCAGCGAAAATTAAGATTGGTGCAGAAAAGAAAGCAAAGGTAACAACGGCAGAGTCCATATCAGGTAAAAATACATTCTATTCCGCTGCCCTGCCATCTTCAACCCCCGGCACGCCTGATTTTAGAATTGGAGAAGTGGTAAGTTATCTTGCCATATTTTCCGGCTTCTTGCTGACTCTCTACGGACTTCAAAACAGCGTACTATTTTCCAATCAGACGGTTTCAAAGCAGCGTATTATCATCGCGAGGAGAAAGAGATGGCTCCAAAATCTCGCTAGATATGGTTTAATAAATCAAAAAACATTTACCCTTCTTATGAAACAAATCAAGGCGAAGGACTGGGATTTAAGACTGAAGAAAACAACTTGTCAGTCTGAATTACTGGAACCGGATGATATCATCGGAGACTTAAGCAATCGGAATAATGGGGAGTCCGTAGTCAAGATCAGGGACATATCATTACCCAAAACCTCTCGATAGGTTTCCAAAGTCTTAAGAAAAGTGTAGAATTCCGAGGCTTGCGGATTCTGATCATAAGCTTCTGCATAAATTGCGGATGCCTTGGCATCTGCACCCCCGTAAATTTCTTGTACAGATTTGTAAGCCTCTGATTCAATCTCTTGTAAATCGCGCTCTTTTTTTCCCATGATTTTCGCAGCCTCCCCGGCTCCCTCAGAGCGAAAACGGGAAGCGATCTGTTCCCGTTCACTTACCATACGCTCGTATATGCGACGTCGCACGGTTTCATTGTAATTAATTCGCTTGAAACGAACATCGAGCAACTCGATACCAAACCCAGAAAGCTTTTCCGCGGCTTTTTCAAAGATTTGCTGTTCAACTTTCTCACGCCCTATTTTAATTGGATATAATGCCCCTACATTTTCAATTCCTTTCACCAAATCCTGATCGGTCTTGGCAACCCGGTCCTTCGAAGTGCGGACAATCTCGATCAGCTCATGCTTGGCAACTGCATTTCGGGTTTCACTGCCTAAGATATCATTAAGGCGAGATATCGCACTTCTCTCGTCTCGTAAACGGAGAAAGTATTGCATGGGATCACTAATTCTCCAGCGGGCGAAGGTATCGATAATCAGATAAGTTTTATCTTTGGTAGACATCTCATTGGAAGGCCCGTCCCAAGGAAGAAAACGTTTTTCAATTCGATTAACTTCCTGAATAAAGGGAACCTTGAAATGCAAGCCCGCTTCGGTCACAGGTTTCCCAACGGGTTTGCCAAATTGAGTAATAATCACTTGGTCGGTCTCCTCCACAACATAAGAACAGACAGAGAAACCAATGACTGAAAGAATAATGACGATTGGAATGAGCAAAATTTGAAACTTCATCGTGAGAAACCTCCATCTTTCATGGAATTCAATTGTAGTAGGGGTAGAACTTGGGAAGCATCCTCATCAATGATAATCTTCTCTCCCATCTGGGGAACGACTTCCTTCAGCGTCTCCAGATACAATCGGGTGCGAGTAACATTGGGGGCCTTTTTAAACTCAGTGAACTGGGCCTCGAATCGGGCCACATCCCCTAAAGCCTCGTTTACCCGCTTCAGAGCATACCCTTCTGCAGCTTGGATCTTTTGGTCCGCGACTCCACGGGAACGGGGAACTTCCTTGTTATACTCCCCATTTGCTTCATTGATCATGCGCTCCCTTTCTTGCTGCGCTTGATTTACCTCATTAAAGGATGCTTGGACAGGGGGCGGTGGATTAACGTTCTGCAATTGAATTTGATCAATCCCGATTCCAAGCTCATATTTCTTGACTAGGGTTTCCAGACGGTTTCGGGCTTCTTCTTCAATTTCCTGCCTTCCGATAGTAATGACTTCATCCACGGTTCGATCTCCCACCACGGTTCGCATTACTGACTCGGACACATAACGCAGCGTACCTTCAGGGTCCAAAACATTAAACAAATATAATCGAGGATCACTGATGCGGTACTGTACAATCCACTCGACTTCAGCAGCATTCAGGTCGCCTGTCATCATACTTTTCTCCCGATCTCGGGAACGGCGTTCGGTAAATTGACTGGGGTTGGTTGCTCCGGTACTGCCGAATCCATATTCTTGCTTGAGCTGCCTGCGCACTGGAAGAACATAAACTTCATCGATTCCAAAGGGCATTTTAAAGCGTAGCCCAGGCTCCACGGTCTTGAGATATTTTCCAAATCTAAGGACAACCCCCTGCGACTCGGCTTGAACCGTGTAGAAAGAGGTGACCACGCCAGCCAAGACCAGAATCACCACGACTAACCACAAAATTAATCCATTTCGGATAAAGTCCGGTATATTTATTTCGATTTCTTTACTCATAATTGTTCAGCTAACGCAGGTTTGTTTACTCCGTCAATGCCCGAAGGCTGGTATTTATTTGATTTCATATTTTCTTCGTAAGGAGGACTGGATCTCTCTTGCATTATAGGCAAAGCTTTCTTTCGGCTTCTCTTTGACCATACGAATGGTTTTGGCGACGAAAGGAATGTCATCCATGAATGGATCTCGAGCAGGGTAATGACGATCAAAGGGATAAGAAGCCACTCGACTCTCTAAGGAACTTCCCGTTTCCGAATCTACAACTTCGAAGTGGGAAAACCCCTGTTCTAGGCAAACCTCAGCACAACGAAGAAGGCAAAGCTCTCCGGTCGCGGGGTGGTAACCACCCCGAAAAGTTACCCGACTCAAGCCTTCTCCCAAGGCAGTATCTTCATAATAGGAGGGACCGTACAGAGTGCCCAACCCGCAGGAAGAAAGGAGAGCCAGACTGAAGAGGAGAGATAGTTTGAAAATAAGCCGCACTTGTAGTTAAATTATTTTCTTTTTTTTCGTTCGCAAATCCAGATAGCTTAAGAACTTGCTCGTTTCGCGTCCCTCTTTCTCTCGGTAAAATCAAGAATGCGCTTGCGTAAACGGATACTTTTAGGAGTTACCTCCACCAATTCATCCGGTGCAATATATTCGATCGCTCTTTCAAGAGAGAACTTGATTGCCGGGGTTAGGGACTCAGTCTTATCACTACCCGCAGCCCTATGGTTGGTGACATGCTTAGCTTTCGTTGGATTAACTGGTAAATCCTCGGTTCTGGGGTTTTCTCCTACGATCATTCCTTCGTAAACTTCTTCCCCCGCACCAACAAACAATTTCCCACGAGTCTCTATATTGCGCAGGGCATAAGTCATGGATTCCCCCTTTTCCATGGAGACCAAGGTGCCAGAGCGACGGGTACGGATATCTCCGGAATCAGGCCTGTATTCCTTAAATAAGTGAGACATAATCCCTTCACCACTAGTCAAATTCAGTAATTCAAACTCAAACCCAATTAACCCGCGTGTTGGTATGGTTGCTTCCAATTGAGTTCTCCCCCGATTCGCGGAAATGGACTCGACAACCCCCTTACGGTTGGCAAGTGATTGCATACATCCGCCCACGGCTTCGTCCGGCACTTCAAGATATAGAGTTTCAAAAGGTTCATGGGACCTTCCATCAATTTCTTTTTTGATGACCGTGGGGCGACTTACCAAAACCTCAAATCCTTCTCGTCTCATTTCCTCAACCACCACTGCGACCTGCATCGCACCACGGGCATTGACTTTAAATTCCGTTGATTCTCCGGTGTCTTCAAACTTGATCGAGATATTAGTACGGGCCTCCCGGATCAGACGGTCCCTGATTTCCCGGGAGGTTACCCGGTCCCCTTCCCTCCCTGCCATCGGGCCATCATTCACCGAAAAAGTCATCATCACGGTGGGTGGATCAATCTCTATGAATGGTAGGCTTTCCGAATCTTCAGAACTAGCAAGAGTCTCGCCAATATCCAGTTCCTCAAACCCTGCGATTCCCACAATATTTCCAGCGACTCCTTCTGCCGCATCATTGGTCGAAAGAGCGGAATACTCAAAAACTTTGGATACTTTCCCCCTCTCCGGCTTGGTATCCTCTTGGATTCGCCAGATAGGATCCCCCACCTTAACTCGGCCAGAAAGCACTTTCCCTATCCCGATCCTGCCAACATAATCCGACCAGTCCACATTTGAAACCAGCATCCTGAATTCATCAGATGCTTCCACATTTGGAGGAGGAACAGATTTCACAATTGCCTCAAAAAGAGGCTCCATATCCAACCCTTCATCCTCTAAAGAAGCACGGGCAAAACCCTCCTTGGCACTTCCGTATAAAAACGGTGCATCAAACTGGTCCTCTCTTGCCTCCAACTCCAAGAAAAGCTCAAGCACTCCATCCTGCATCTCTTCTGGACGGGCATTGGGCCGGTCTATTTTATTAACGAAAACGACCGGATTCAAGCCTGCCGCCAAAGCCTTCTGTAAAACAAACCGAGTCTGGGCCTGAGGTCCCTCGTAAGCATCCACTACCAGCATGACACCATCCACCATCTTCATCACTCGTTCAACCTCACCACCGAAATCAGCATGGCCTGGAGTGTCTACAATATTAATGAGGTACTCCCCCCACCGTACTGAAGTGTTTTTTGCTTTAATAGTGATTCCACGTTCCCTCTCCTGGGCCATCGAATCCATCGCCCGGTCATCTAAAACCTGATTCTCGCGAAAGGATCCTGATTGCTTCAGCAATTGATCTACTAAAGTAGTCTTGCCATGATCAACATGGGCAATGATTGCCAGGTTACGAATACGGTCAGGAGAAAGTGCTGTCATTAGATGGAAAAAAGATTCCCAAAGTATCGGTTATCACTGCGACTTACAAGACTAGCTTTCAAATACTTTCGAGACCGCAAAATAGAAATTCAAGTTTGAATTTTTGGAAAAGTTGCAACGATTCAAGGAGTAACCCATAGCAAGCATCGATTTTCAGTGGTTTGCTTGCTCAGGAATTCGGCTGAGCCAGAACCCATTAATTGAGAGAGAATCTTTTCCAAGGATTAACCGGTTCCAAACATACGGTCACCCGCATCCCCCAAGCCTGGAACAATGTAGCCTTTTTCATTTAATCTTTCATCCAAAGATGCGGTGTAAATGCTAACATCCGGGTGGGCTTTTTGCACACAGGTGACTCCTTCCGGAGCGGCGACTAAACAAAGAAGTCGAATTTCTTTGGCTCCTTCGTCCTTTAAGCGGGAAATTGCGGCTACCGAAGAATTCCCGGTTGCCAGCATCGGATCGACCGCAATCACCAAACGGTCTTCCAATTGATCCGGTACTTTACAGTAGTACTCTACAGGCTCGAGGGTTTCTTCATCCCGGTACAAGCCAACAAAGCCAACCCGGGCGGCCGGAATCAATTCAAGAATGCCATCCAGTAAACCATTCCCCGCACGCATGATGGAGACAAGGGCTAATTTCTTCCCGGATAATAAAGGTGACTTGGTTTGGCAAACCGGGGTATTTACCGTGACCTCCTGCAGGGGAAGATCCCGAGTAATTTCATAAGTCATCAACATTGAAATTTCCCAGAGAAGTTGCCGGAAGCTTGATGCAGGGGTTTCCTCTCGTCGCATTAAGGTTAATTTGTGCTGGACCAAAGGGTGTTCGATAATGGTTAAATTCTGGCTCATAAATCGGGGGTTATGGTTTCAAGAATGACGGGTTTTAATTCAATTGGATTTTCAGATATCTCGAAAGTCTTGGAAAGTAAATTTTGAGCTCGTTCGATGTCTCCTTCCCTGGACGCATGGATTCGAAGTATGGGTTCTCCCCGATTCACTTGATCTCCAATTTGGATCGCTTGATCCAGCCCGACCGATAAATCCAAAACATCATGGGCATGGGTTCGCCCGCCTCCAAGTTCAATGATCACCTGGCCAAGCATCCGAGCATCTACGCTCTGGAGATAACCCGATTGGGAAGCAGAAAATTCAACTACTTTGGATGCCTTGGGCAGGTATTCCCCGGAACGCTCCAAGAAATCAGGAGGTCCCCCTAAAGAGAAAACCATGCGACCAAAGACTTCCGCGGCTTTTCCACTGACCAATGCTTGATTCAGGAGTTGAAAAGCCGCCGATCTATCTGGGGCAAGAACAGATTCCACCAGCAAATTCGCTCCTAAAGATAAAGTAACCTCCAACAACCGTTCCTCCCCCGGTTCATTCCGTAAAATTTTGAGTGCTGTTGCCACCTCCATCCCATTCCCGGCTGCACTGGAGAGGCTTTGGTTCATATCCGTGACTATTGCAGTGGTCGGGCAGCCCGCACCCTTTGCCACTGAAACTAAAGCACGAGCCAATTTTCGGGCGTCTTCTATGTCATGCATGAAAGAACCGCTCCCTACTTTTACATCCAGAACCAGTGCCTCCAATCCAGCCGCTAGCTTTTTGGAGAGAATGGAGGATGTGATCAGATCCACACTCTCTACGGTTCCGGTCAGGTCCCGGATCGCATAGAGTCTTTTATCGGCTGGAGCGATATCCTCCCCAGCTCCGACAATGGCACAGCCGACCTCCCTAACTACCTTTCTAAATGCATCCCCTGCAACCTGAGTGCGGTACCCAGGAATCGCTTCCAGTTTATCCAAAGTTCCTCCGGTATGACCAAGGCCCCGGCCAGAAACCATCGGCACATAGGCCCCACATGCCACCAGCATGGGAGCAAGAATCAGAGAAACATTATCCCCGATTCCACCAGTCGAGTGCTTATCCACCACGGGACCCGGCAAGTCCCACGCTTGAATCCTACCGGAGTCACGCATTGCCAGGGTTAGTGCCACCCTTCCGTCCTCATTTAATCCGTTCAGGAAGACTGCCATGGCAAAGGCAGCAGCTTGGGCGTCACTCACTGAGCCATCAACCAGTCCCATAGTGATCACATTGAACTCCTCATTGCTTAAAGATACCCCGTCCCTTACTTTTCCCAGAATAACCGGTATACTCATGGATGTAGAAGATGATCGGGCCCAAAAGAATCGGGGAGTAATTCCCCAATGGTATGCTGAGTACAGCCACCCTCTAAGCCGGCAAGGGTAACCACGGTTTCAGGAGTAGAAAATTCGGCCAATTTTTGGCGGCATCCTCCACAGGGAGCAATCGGTTTTTCACTGTCCGCTACGATACAAATTTCTTCGATATGTTTTTCTCCGCCGGCAATCATGGCAGCAATTGCGGCTGCTTCGGCACAGAGACCTTGTGGATAAGCTACATTTTCCACATTACAGCCAATAAATTCACCCCCACTGGTGGTACGGATGGCAGCACCCACTTTAAACTTGGAGTATGGAGCGTATGCATTTTCCCGAACCGTCCGAGCTTTTTTCAAAAGTTCACTCATGTTCTCCAAGATTGACCTGCTTGTGGAAAAAGATCAAGCCTTGCCAGCAAAGCAAAATCTTCCAAGAATCCAGATCCCCTTTAAATGAACTCCGCAAATCACATCGACGAACTTGCCCGAAACCCTGGTACCGAACTTGACCTTGACTGGATTCTTGCAGTGCAAGCAAATACCTCTGCGATTGAAAGGAGATGCAAGAGCTTACCCGGCAGGCGTTCGATCAAAAAATCCAACCAAGCAGCTTGGTTATTAAAAGCAATTACTTGCATTGACCTAACCACCCTATCCGGGGATGATACCGAGAATCGGGTTCGCAGGCTTTGTCAAAAAGCGAAATTTCCCATTCGGTCCGACCTCTTGGAAAATTTGGAATTGGAGCCAGGCACCATTACAACCGGAGCCATTTGCGTGTATCATGATATGGTAACAGCGGCAGTCTCCGCCCTTGAAGGCAGTGGTATTCCCGTTGCTGCGGTCTCCACGGGTTTCCCGGCCGGGCTTTCCCCCTTCCCCCTGAGGTTGGCCGAAATTGGTGAATCCGTGCAAGCGGGGGCTCAAGAAATCGATATCGTAATTTCCCGCCGCCATGTTTTAACCCAAAATTGGCAGGCCCTCTACGATGAGATGAAAGCCTTTCGTGAAGCTTGTGGAGAAGCCCATGTAAAAGCGATTTTAGCCACCGGTGAGTTAGGCACCCTGCGCAATGTGGCCCGGGCTTCGATGATCTGCATGATGGCCGGCGCAGATTTCATCAAGACTTCAACCGGAAAAGAAAGCGTCAATGCCACCTTACCGATTAGCCTAACCATGATCCGTCAAATCCGGGATTACCAGGATCGAACCGGTTACAAAGTGGGTTACAAGCCAGCGGGTGGAATTTCCAAAGCAAAGGACGCCCTGACCTACCTCACTCTGATCAAGGAGGAATTAGGAAATCGCTGGCTCAGCCCCGACCTTTTCCGCTTTGGCGCATCCAGTCTGCTCGGGGATATTGAGCGTCAGCTTGAACATTTTGTAACCGGGCACTACTCGGCTAATTATCGACACGCAATGGGATAAGGAATGAAAGTTAAGGAAATTTTAGAAACGATGGATTATGGAAACGCTCCCGAAAGTAGCGAACAAGCTATGGACTGGATTAAAAAACATTCTGGAGAAATGGGGCTATACATTAACGGTTTCATCCTGATTCCAGATGGGAGGGAGTTTTTTGAAACCAAAAACCCGGCAAATGGAAAACTTCTCGCTAAAATTTGCCAAGCAAGCAGTGAGGATATTGACGCCGCGGTTCGTGCCGCCCGGCAAGCTCAGCCTCATTGGGAAGGAATGGGTGGGCCCAAACGGGCAAAATATCTCTATGCCCTTGCCCGATTGATCCAAAAGCACTCGCGTTTATTCGCGGTGCTGGAAACCCTGGACAATGGAAAACCGATCCGGGAAAGCCGGGATCTTGATATTCCCTTGGTCGCCCGGCATTTTTATTATCATGCTGGTGCCGCCCAACTCATGGAGCAGGAAATGTCCGATCAGCGGGCAATCGGGGTTGCCGGTCAGGTCATCCCCTGGAACTTTCCACTCCTCATGCTTGCCTGGAAAATTGCTCCTGCTATTGCCATGGGAAATACCGTGATCCTAAAGCCTGCAGAATTTACTTCCCTAACCGCTCTTTTATTTGCGGAAATTTGCCTAGAGGCTGGCATTCCAAACGGGGTGATCAATCTGATTACTGGAGATGGACGGGTTGGAGAAAAACTCATATCCCATGAAGGCATAGACAAAGTTGCCTTTACTGGCTCCACCGCGGTGGGACGGAAAATCAGGGAGGCCATTGCTGGACAAGGAAAAGAACTTACCCTCGAACTTGGTGGAAAATCTCC
>DBVA01000212.1:16252-16372 GCA_002308735.1 Opitutia bacterium UBA1276
GGCCTGGTGGACGCTATCTGGTTTAATCAAGGTCAGGTTTGCTGTGCCGGTTCCCGGCTGTTTGTACAGGAAGGGGTGGCGGATACTTTTCATCGTAAATTAATGGAGAGAATGAACAAG
>DBVA01000023.1:0-8963 GCA_002308735.1 Opitutia bacterium UBA1276
ACTTGGGTGCGTAAAACTTGGTATTTATCTCCTCTTCGATTAAGAGCCACCGGTACTTCCTCAAACGGGATTCCTCCGCCAACCATGGCATAGAATGGTTTCCATTCATACCCGTCAAATTCCTGTGTAAACATTTTCGCACCATAATGATGGATGGTTCCTGGATTTGGAGAGTTAACAGGTAATACATCCCATTTGCGGGCAAAACGCCGGGTGCTTGTCTTGAACTTCCCTTCTTTTCCGAGTTCTACCATGAATCGTACAAGATCAACAAACTCATCCTCCCGCAATTGAGTGGTCAACCCGACCGGCATCATAGAAACTGGTGAAATCGTCTGGCTGGTAATGTCTCTCTTTGCGACGCGGTTGTGTTTCCCGGTAAGATCGCGAATAACCACTTCCGTGTCTGTCTCACTTAGAATACCACCCGCATGGGAGTCCCCGTTTTTCAGGGTGATCAGGTTGGTGTGATAACCTTCCTTAATTTTCTTACTGGGTTCCAGAAGAGATTCGATCAGATAGTCAATTGGGGCGCTTGCACCAATCGAAACTAAATTCGGCCCGATCACGCCACCCACTTCACCAATCGCATGACAGGCCACACACTGCAAATTTTCACGTCGATACACGCTCTCTCCCCTCGCTGCATTTCCCTTCGAATTGACCCGATCGATCATCGCAATCATTTCCTCTTTGGTAAGGCTCATCTTCATAGGCTTCAAACCTCCGGCTTTTTGCAATGCTTTGATAAGAGCCTGCGGTCGTGTGGGTGCACTTTCCGCCAACTGCATGCCTTTTAATGCAACATCTTCGGGTAGTTTGGTATTCTCAAGTTCTTGGGTCAATGCCTGGGTAGCTCCTTTGTTCGAAATAAATGCAGCTATCAAATCATTAGGTTCCTGCCCTCTCGGAAGATTTCGCAATAGAGTGGTTGCCCGACGGGCTGCCAATATTGGCTGAATTTTCATCTGCCCTTTAATTAGTCTAGATTTGAGAGGATAAGAAACCTGTGGATTTTGAATTTGCTCATCAAATAATTTGCGTGTCTTTTCTCCCCCCATTGCGAGTAAGGAATTGATGGCCGCACTCTTTCTCACCTGTTTGGAGTCCGGTTTTTTCAAGATGGTTTCCAAAGTTGTACGGGAAGAATCCAGTTTCCATAAACCTGCCAATTCAACTGCCGTGCTCCACACCGTGTCATTCTCACTTTGCAAAAACTTCAATACCGAATCCAGACCACCCGATGGATTCATTTTTCGAATCTTCTTTGCAGTAAGCATGGCATTCAAGTAAGCATGCTGTTGGCCGACCGAGTTTGTTTTCTGTGCGAGATTCAGCAATTTTTGAAGATGATCCGGGGTACCTTTATCCGCAATCCAGTTGGCCACTTCCCAAACTTTTTTATCTTCCGTAATCTTTCCTGTGGCCAGGGAAGCTAAGATTTGATCCGCACCCAGAGGTTCTCCAATCGCTGAAGACGCAAAGAGAAGTTGAGCCAAGTTATCGAATGGATTTTCTCCCTTTGATTTCATCTCATTCACCCAGCGATCACGATGCTCCCTGCTTATGGACCAAACCGCAAAGTCCAAAAAGTCATCCACTTCTATACCTTCGAGGGACCGAAGTGCGATCTTTACAGTTTCAGGAGATTCCAACTGTGCTAACAAACTTACTGCCCATAGACGAACATGAGGGGATGAGTCCGAGACAGCTTCTTCGGCAATAGAAAGCATGTTTTTGTATTTCTTATTGGAGGCATCATAATAAAGGGCGCGTAGACCAGCCGCCCTTGCCTTATGTGATTTTGATTGGGTCAATTGTTTAGCCAAGCCAACATCCAATTGATTTAAAGCCTGGGTTGCCCAGACCCGACGGACAACATGGATATCATCCTTCAAAGGAAAGGAATCTAACGCTGACAGCATTTCATCGGATTTACGGGTTCGTATTTCAGCCGTGGCCAACTCCCTGACAATATTCTCTTCTGAAAAAAGCAACGCTTCTGCTAGAGCCTTGGAATTCATTTCGGCAGGCTTGGTAAAAGGTGACGGTTCACGACCCGGAAAACTGATCCGCCAGATTCGTCCATGCTTATGATCGCGTCTTGGGTCCCGAAAATCTACTTCCCCATGTTGAATGATGGGGTTGTACAGATCGGCGACATAAATGGCTCCGTCCGGGCCCATTTTGACATCAATCGGACGAAAAGCTCCGTGCCTGGATGCAAGTAATTCTTTATATTCTCTGGATTCATATGCACTTCCCTTATCACTAAGGCGGTAAGTTTTGATACGATGACCCCGAAAATCAGGGGAAGCCAACGCACCTTGCCAATGTTCGGGAATATGACTTCCCGATAAGACTTCCAATCCACAAAGCTTAGGCTGTCCCGGATTGAGTCCCTGCACTCTACGGGGCGCTCCCGGGGAAGCTACAAAAACGGAACGAGGATATACAAAATTGATTCCCTGCCCGCCGGCTCCATCGGTCATAAAGCTTTGGCCCCACTCATCAAATGCATGCCCCCATGGATTTACTAGGCCTTTCATAAAGACTTCCGATCGTCGGGTCTCCGGACGGTAGTGCCACATTCCACCACCGAGAAGTCTTCGAATACCGTAAGGTGTATCCAAATGCGTATGGATATAAATGGATTGATTCAACCACATCATACCTTCTGGTCCCCACCTAAAGGTATGCACAATATGATGGGTGTCCTCGGTGCCAAAACCCGAAAGAATCACCTCCCGATGATCCGCTTTGCCATCACCATTGGTATCTTTCAAAAACAAGACATCATTGCTATTGGCCACATAGACTCCTCCGTCTCCGGGAAGAACACCGGTTGGTATGTGGAGGTCATTCGCAAAAACCGTATGCTTGTCTGCCACCCCGTCTCCGGTCGTGTCTTCGAGTATGACCAACTGGTCAGACTCTTCCTGCCCGGGTTTGATATGGGGATATAAAGGACTCCCCACCACCCATAACCTACCTTGTGAATCCCAGTTCATATGAATCGGATTACGAACCACTGGTTCACTGGCAAAAAGATTAATTTTTGCCCCTTCGGGAAGAACAAAGGATTCCAGTTGAGCTTGAATAGAAGTATCTGGAATTTTGGTCAGACCCCTCTGTCCGAATCCAATTTTAAAGAGGGAGAAAAAGAGGAAAATCGAGAAAGAAGTAATTTTCATGTATCAAAAAATCGTAATTTAATTATCCTTGGGAACCTTTGAGAATTAGCTTTCGAAGCTCTTCAATTTCTTTTTCCCGTTCTTCAATAATCGGGTCGAATTGAGGGATTTCTTTGGCGTTGTTCCCCTGCTCATGTTTTCTAAATAGATAAAGATAGGTCTCATTCGCTGGTCTCCAACGGTGAAAAAATAAGCGGTTTTTCTCAATGATACCTTTCCTCAGATTTTCGGTCAGAGTATCTGGCTGAATGGTTTCATACCCTAAGCCCAATGCAAACTGTCCGGCCAATTCAAGGTAACCATGCCTAGTGAAATGGAGCCCGTCATGAGTATAAATTTTGGGCGAAACTGCTGCTTCCAATTTGTCTCCCCCCATGGCCCTGAAAAGGTCTACAAAATCAGCGTTCCTTTCCTTCGCAAAAGTTTGTAGTGCGTCCCGAACCTTGGCAAGTCTTCGGTTATTTTCTTGGTGATCAGGCAGTGGACTTCCAAGGTTTTCCAAAGGAGGTGGAGCAATCACGACGACTTTTCTCAAATCATCACCGGCCTCCTTTCTTATCTCTTCAAGCATTTTTCTATATCCTTCCAGAAAAACTCCTTTACTCTCATCCCAACTCCCGGCGGAACGCTTACTCGCTGTGGGTTCATCAGTCCAAGCTCTTCCCGTGGATAATACAACTTCAACACCATAGTTCAGAAAAACCACATTCGGCTTCCACTCGGCAATTATTTTCTTCAGCCTATCCCGACCCTCTTTGGGTTTTCCGAAGTAAGCACGAGCATCATTAAAAACCGTGTCTCCACTCCAACCGAGATTTCGAAACCTTAAGCCACTCACCTTCGGTCCTGCCCCTAAAGTTAAGGCCGTCTCTAGGTGTCCATTCAAACGAGCACGCTCGATCAACCCGCCACCGACAAAGGCAATCCGATCTCCCGTTTGCAAAAAAGGAATATCCGCCACTAAGGGAGGGTTGGCTTGTGCTAGCCTCAGGGGAAAAAACACACTTGATAAAAATATGGGGAGATAAATGGAGGGTTGGAGCATTTTCATAAGTACTTGCACAAATATTCTTTCTTTTCGTCAGGAAAAGACAAAACTCTTTTCCATCTAAATGATAATTTGTATCCTAGATGTACCTAAATCTGAAGGCTCTATAAGCTGTAAGCTTTATAAATTCCATGATACGAATAGAGTTCATGCAAATGAATCCATTAGATGACAAGCAAACCGGTCTACTGTTCGGCTCCTTTTGTGCAGACGCCCTATCATTAGGAGTCCACTGGATCTACGATCCTAATGAACTCGAGAAGAAACATGGGCGAATAACTCACTACAAAGCACCTGGGCCTGATTCTTACCATCCTCATAAGCAAGCGGGTGATCAGGGACATGTAGGGGATCAAGCCTTATGCCTGTTAAATTTTCTTATAAAAGAAAAAGCATGGAATCCTTCTCATTTTATGGAGGACTGGCTTGGTATGTGGCCTGACTATAATGATTATGTAGACGGTGCCACTAAAACTACCTTGGCCCATGTTCAAAACCAAACTGACAAGACTCAAGGAGGAAGTGACTCTGTGGAAATTGCGGGTTCCGCACGCATTGCCCCTCTTATTGCATTTCTTTCAAATTCTTCCGAAGAAGAAGTGGTACGGGCTTCGGTCGAGCAAACCATGCTTACCCATCGATCCAAGGAAGCGGAAGAGTCAGCCATCTTTCTCGCCAAATCAGGCTATCAACTCATACATGGAGCCAATCTGCTTGATACCCTCAACGAAACTGCACCTGCGTGGGCGCTCAAAAAAGCAAACAATGTACTCACAGAAAATACTGTGGACGCGATTACCAAACTTGGCCCGGCTTGTTCCATTTCATCCGCCCTTCCCTCGGTTCTCTATTTAGCCATGAAATACGGTGATGATACTGAGAACGCATTCATTGAGAACGCCATGGCAGGAGGGGATAACTGTGCCCGAGGATTAGCCTTGGGCATTCTCTTAGGTGCGACCAATGGTCTTTCTTCCATTCCCGAGCGTTGGGTTGAAAATTTAAATTCCCGTGATGATATCCAGGAGCTTCTTACTTGTAACCTAAGGTAAAACTGAATGAATTTGTAAGTGTAGTTTACTGGCTGTTGGGTAATTCAGAGATCAGGAAAGAAAAAATAGGAGGTATCGGATTTCATCAGTTAGGCTTCAACCGAGACTAGGCCTTTTTTACTTTCTTTTCTGGCCAAACATCCAGTCGTAAAATTCCTTACTTGAATAAACCACTTGCCGGGCATTATGCCCCTGATCCTGATAAACTTTGATCTTCACCTGCTTTCCCCCAGCCTTACGAATCGCCGCGACCATTCTCTCCGATCGCTCTGCAGGAACAACCCTATCTGTAGCCCCAGCAAAGGCGTAAACCGGTACTTTGGCCAGATTAGCAGCCCATTGATCAAGATTGGGGGTAACATCCTTTGGCCCACCAGGACCAATGCCACCAACAACCGGAGCAATCGCAGCAAAACGCTGAGGGCTCTTTCCTCCCCATGCCCACGATCCGTATCCTCCCATACTGTTTCCAGTTAAATAAACTCTCTTTGGATCAAATTTCAGATGGGTGGATAGTCCGTTTAACAGAAGATCTAAATCTTTTGCTTCCCAAGTCCCACGACCTCCATCTTTCCGTTTTCGAAGGCATTGAGGAACCACTACATGGCAAGGCCCTTTCTTAAATTTTTCTATTCCAGCAAGCAATGCATGAGCTTGGCCTTGTAAGCGGCGAACATCGTCCCCAACTCCACCACCTCCATGAAGATAAATAAGCAATGCTGGGGTTTCCTTGGTTTTAGCTTGAGCTGAAAATAAAAGATATTCCGAATTTAAACATTGGGTGTTTTTTTCAAACTTCGAATCCAGAGTCCGGAGTTCGGGCTGCTGTGCAGCCAATGAACTCAATAAGAATAATGTTAAAAACAAAGGGATAGAGAAATTCATATGGATCATCATTCAAAATAGCGGCCCAAAAAACAAGTCTAGATTAAATAATTGAGCCGAGAATTTTAATATGTGCCTCGAATGGATATGGTTAAAAATTATTCTCTTATCAATAAACTGCGATCCGTTTCCCTGCCATGACGATTTATTATCAATCGATTATGGTGCATACTGATTATAGAATACGCATTTATTTCCGTTTCCACCATTCCCTTGAGCGTTAGAAAATGAATGCCATTCTTTATCACGTAGTCACCCTTGTGGTTATGTCCGTTGATGTATGCCTTCACACAGGAAAACTTTTCCAGTATTGAAACTATTTCTACCGCATTCCATAAATTATGGGGATCGGCCGGGTAGACTGGAAAGTGACAATAAAGTACAACCTTCTCCCCTTTTTCTGCCTAGTTCAGACCACCCAAGAAGCCCTCGAGAAGCTTAGTAAAAACTAAGGAGAACGACGGGGAGGAGGTGGACGCCCCCCTCTTGGATGCCCGGGCCCACCTCGCAACCTCAGGGGTTCCGCTTTAAAGTATCGGGGAATGACCGGCCAGTCTTCGGTCAAAAAATAAGCATAGGTGCCTTTGGGAAATTCATCCGTCACCGTAAAAAGTCCATTACACATGTCCAAATCACCCAAGCCTTTCACGTATTCATAATCCTTACTAAATGCACCGTCGTGCTTTCCACCGGGTGGATTCGGGCGCTCTCCTTTTTTTAACCGAAAACTACTGCTCATTTTTTTGATTCCTGACTTCGGATCTTTTGGATTCTTGTATCCGTACAAAGCATAAACCGGATAGCCGTCCATGGCATATCCGACAAGGGGGGAATGTTCTTTCGGGTTCACCCCGAGTTTTTTTAAAAGGCCAGTAGGCAAGCCATGATAATGATAGGATCCATTGGGCTGAACATGGCCATGGTTGACATCCAGTCCGAGCAGGACCGAGCCGCCCAGAGCCTCGTAGTTCCAGTCTGCACCCCGGTCTCCCATATAAAACTCCGCCGTACCCGGGTCAAAAAGTACCCCGTTTACCGCAATTCCAAATGGCGTATTCGGTGGGCCCCGGGTCGATTCGTTGTGTAAGGAAATAGGCTGACTGGCAGGTTTTTGATTGGTAGGAATTGAAAAATCATGATCCTGTTCCTCCACTGAATTCGGATTGTGCCTGCTGGGGAATCGTCCGACCTTGTGCTTCGGTATTCCATTTGCCTCTACTTTAATTTCCTGTTTCGACTCTTCGAATTTACTCCTGTTTTTGGGGGAAAGTTTCTGAATTGCCGGATTCAATTTCAAATCACCTCTCTCCGTAATCGTATGCTTACGAACCGGTGGACGCCTTCCCTGTTCCCGTTGTTGTGCAACAAGATGGTTCACCAAAGCGAGGCTGGTAAAAAAAGTAAATAACCAGATAATTTTTTTGAAAATTTTCATTGAGTCCTGGATAGAGCTAGACAATTGCCATGAAATTTACAATCCAAACTCGGAAAGCTTAATTTTTTGAAAAACCAGATCCGCAAGGGAGGATTCGTATAAAATTCCTAGTGTATCTTCATCTACCATCGACATCGAGCTGTACGCCCCGCCCTTTCGATCAAGCAGGATTGACTTGGGCCAAGTTTTTCCCTGATCGAGGCTCATCCGCACAGTCATCTTTTCCCGGCGGTGCTTACTGTTCGGATTGGAAAAGAAAAGCACCCTCCGACCTTCCTTTAAGTCATGGGAAAGTAAACTCGCCATGCAAACCGGTTCTGGCAGAGTTCCGTGGTCGGAGGAGTGAACCGACCAAGACTTTCCCCTGTCTTTGGTTACACTTACCGCCCTTCCGTTGGTATCTGATTTATCAGACCGATTGCGATTATCCCGCATATTTAACATCAAAGAACCGTCCCTTAACTCCACCACAGCACACTCGGTGGTATTATTTCTTGCAGGTTTGGAAACCGTCCAGTTTTTCCCATGATCCTCGCTCCATATCAAATTAGAAAATGGAACCCCTTCTGCATCTCTCCCCTGCGTCGGAATGACCAGGGTTCCATCTGAAAGGGTGATTCCATTTCCAGGAGCGGGAGCAAAGAGGTACCATTTCTCTTCTTTTAATCTTTGGGTCCAGTTCACCGGCTCACTCCAAGTTAGACCGTCATCAATCGAACGAACAAACATGAATTGGGAAGATTTATGGATCGAGTGCCCCGGTTCCGAACCTTTTCCCTTCCACTGATGCGTGCCTGGTTTACCATGCGTCCAAAGTGCTGAAACTAAAATTGCTCCCGTCTTCCGATCCACCAGAATATTCGGGTCGGAACAACCATTTTGATCCTCAGGTAAACCACCAAATTCTTCCATATCGAGGATTGCAACCGGACGAGACCAAGTTTCACCACCATCGGTTGAACGCGAAAGTCCGATATCCATATCTCCCTGCAAGTCCCGACGACTCCTATATCTCAAATCATAAACAGCAAGTAAGGTGCCTTTATTAGTTGTAGCGATCGAGGGAATTCGAAAGGTGTGACAACCAAACTGCCCTTGCTCATGAATAATGATTACTTTTCGTTCTGCTTTGAGGAGAGAGGAAAAGAAAAGAAAACATAGGGGAAAAAGGAAAACTCTTTTCATTCTCTAATTGAACAAATTTCTGCATGCCTGCACAAGTTGTAAAGATGGAATCCGGTTCTTCAACTTTTGAAACCTTGGGCTGGCTCTTACTTCGCCATCTGGAATCAAATACGGAGGTAAAAAAAGTTTTTCAAAAAGGTAATCAGTAAGGACTAGAGTCACCG
>DBVA01000174.1:0-3411 GCA_002308735.1 Opitutia bacterium UBA1276
ACCAAGGGTGGAAAAATCAGCACCAAGAAGCTGGCAGATGAAAGACGTACCGATCCTGACAAGGTTACCATCCCTGCCGATTACCCTCAGAATGAATTGTACCGTAATGTCGTGGCTCAGCATTGCGACGCCATTCGAGTCGACGATGACCACATCGGGAATATTCTAGAAGGACTCAAATCCTCCAGGCTCGAAGAAAATACCATCGTGGTCTATTTGTCTGATCACGGAGCCAATCACTTGGTCCGGCATAAACAGATGCCCACGGAAGGTGGCCTTCATGTACCCTTCGTGCTGATGGGTCCGAATAAATGGGTGCCTAAACAAGGTGCCCGTAACGATCTCGTTAGTACCTTGGACCTGACTGCTACCACCCTCAGCTGGGCGGACATCCAACTGCCCGACTGGTATGAAGGCCGTGATCTCTTTGCCAAGGACTTCAAGCCCCGTCAATGGGTGGCCTCGGCGAAGGACCGCCTGGATCATACCATCGACCGGGTCCGAACCATCCGGACGGATAAGTTTCGTTACACTCGCAACTACAAGCTCGATCGCACCCTCCTCCAACCTCAGTACCGAGACGGACAGGACTATTTAAAAAACCTTAAGGAGCTCTATGCCGCAGGTAAACTTTCCGCCGATCTGAAAAGGATTTATTTTGGGGAACGGCCCAAAGAGGAATTTTACGAGGTGTCGAAAGATCCTGCTCAAGTGAATAATTTGGTGGGCGACCCGAAGTTCACCAAAGAACTGAAGCGTCATCGAAAGCTGCTTGATGCTTGGTTGGCAAAGGGGGACCTTGGGGAAGGCGAAGAATCCCCTCCTGCGCTTCGTCATAACGGAGACGATTGGCAAGGGGGACGTGGCGTGAACCCGGAATACGAAATCAATCGGGAAGATAGCGATGGAGACGGACTGTCCGATAAGTGGGAAAAGCTTAATGGTCGTGACCCGCAGGACGGGCGCCTTGCCTATGAATTTGATTGCGGGGGCTGGCAGACGGAAGGCTGGCAGGGTAGGGGAATTCGAGACAACATAGCCGGCTTTCAGGGTTTCCTGCAATTTCGGCTGGCAGATAAATCAGGTTCATTGGTCCGTAAGGGACTCAAGATTAAGCCCGACGAATCCGATCAAGCTTTGCTAATCAAATTACGGGTGGATGGTCCGGTCAGCATCGAAGCCCTCGCCAATGGCAAATCCCTTGGTCCTGTTGAAAGAGTTCCTGCTGATAAGCAGTTCCAAGTCATTCGGGTTCCATTATCCGATGGTACGAATTGGGAAGGCGTCATCAAATTTATGGAGATCAAACTTGAAGGATTGGAGGGAACCGATCTTGAAATCGATTTGATTGAGGTCAAGCGTGCCCAAGTATAATGGGTGATGCTAGTCTATTTCGCTTGCTGAAATTAGATCAAAGAATGATGAAAGTAACCCAGTCACCTCTGGAGCATTTTGTGCGATAACCGTACTCTATGATTTTGAGAGAAGAAATTTATTATGAATAAGAAACAAAGTTATGCCACACTCCTTTTAATACTAGTAACGCAAGTTATTGTTTCGCAGGCAAAGGTGCCATCAAATGGATCCATGGATTCACCCAATATCCTCTTTGTTTTCAGCGATGATCATGCTTGGCAGTCGATTGGGGCTTACGGTGGAAGGCTTAAAGAGGTGGCTCATACCCCCAATATCGACAAGCTGGCGAGCGAAGGAATGCTTTTCAGGAAATGTTTCGTAGCCAATGCGCTCTGCGGTCCAAGCAGGGCGGCGGTTCTTACCGGTAAATACGGGCATAGAAATGGCGTGACCTGGAATAGGAATACCAACTTCGACGGATCCCAGCAGACCTTTCCCAAGATGATGCGGCAGAATGGATACCAAACGGCAATCATTGGAAAGTGGCATTTGGCATCAGTACCGACGGGCTTTGATTATTTCGATGTTATGAAGGGGCAGGGCCGTTATTATAATCCTTTTCTTCAGAGGGGTAATGCGGAAGGCTTACAGGATACCCGAACAGTGGTCGGTTATAACTCTGATATTGTGGGCGACCTGACAATTGAATGGCTGAAAAACGGGCGTGATAAAAGCAAGCCTTTCATGCTGATGTCCCAGTTCAAGGCCACGCACCACGGATTTTGCCCGGGCCCGGAGGAATATGATTTATACGACAATGTTCATATACCAGAGCCTGATAATTTGTTTGATGATTTTTCCTATCGTGGCACCGCAATACGCGAACAAACCTTAACCCTCTATAAAAACTTGTCTCATTCAATTTTGGTCGGTGATCCTGGGGAGTTGGGTGAGCTGAATCCGGATCAACGAAAGGCTTGGGATGCTTATCGCTCCAAATTTTCCAAACCTTTTCAGGCGATGAATCTAAATTGGTCTGATCAAAATCGGGAGCTTTCCCGTTTTAAATATCAATCCCTCCTCAAGAACTTTCTAGCTTCGGGAGCGGGAATTGATAAAAATGTGGGTCGTATTCGTGCCTTTCTTCAGGAAAATGATTTGGCAGATAATACCGTTGTCATCTACATGGCGGATCATGGATTCTTTCTGGGAGAGCATGGATTTTTTGATAAACGATTTATGTATGAGGAAGCACTGAGAACCGCATTTATCGTTCATTGGCCAGGTAAAGTGGAAGAGGGGGTTGTGAATAACCAGGACATTGTCTCTAATATTGATATAGCCAGCACTTTTCTTGAGATGGCAGGAATTGAAATCCCTCAGGAAATTCAAGGCCGAAGCTTGGTTCCTGTTCTTGAGGGAAAAACCCCGGATGATTGGAGAAAGACTTTTCTTTACACTTATCACGAGCTGGCAAACCATAATGTACAGCCTCATTTTGGGGTAACAGACGGACGCAACAAATTGATTTATTACCCGAAATATAACGAGTGGGAATTCTTTGATCTTAAAAAAGATCCCCAAGAAATGATCAGTCAATATTTTATACCTGAGAATAAAACGGTAATAACCAAGCTTAAAAAAGAGCTGGTTCGTCTAAGAAACCAATATCATTGTCCTCCCATCATTACACATAGGAACATGAATAAAAAAGCAAATTGGGACTATGAAAAACGCATCATTCCAATAGGAGTAAAATAACTGATTAAGTGTAGTGAACCGATTTAATAAACATTCTGATTTCAGTAGGTTAGTAAATCTTGACCGCATCAAAATAATCGGGAGGTAAATTTTTGGAGTTCGCATAGTTTGGCTTGTTTTACTCATTGTAATCAGGTTGGTTAACTGCTTACAAGCCGAGGTGAGAGTGGCTCCAGTTCCCATTCCAAGGGTAGAAGTTTTGGGTTTTTTGGCTCTCGATTCCGCGGGCAAATACCAATGGATGAGCGGTGAAATCATCTCCCCCAATCAAGTAAGGATAAGTCATCCAGGTAT
>DBVA01000206.1:0-8444 GCA_002308735.1 Opitutia bacterium UBA1276
AAAAGGGTGCAAGATGATGCCCGGGTTTCCAAGGTCGATAGCAATCAAACATTTCCTGCCCTTCAATTAAAAGAGTTTTCCCAGAGGACCGGGATGTTGAAGATGGGCAGAACCGATGATGGTGGATACGCGGTGATTGTGGGTGGCGTGGTCAATTCCAAAGGAAAGTTGGAAAACCATGGTCGCTGGCTTCCATATCCCATCTTGATTCCGATGATGGTAGGAACCGCACTATCTTTGGAAAAAGAATATTATAATTCCGATACCGCCTTTGAAATTGGAAGACTTTCTCAAAAAATGCTGCAGGGAGATTTTGAATCCAAGGAGCGAATCCGTACTTTTTTCTGGGCCGCTCATCAGTTGGCAAGAAAGATGAACTTGATCCAGATGGCCGAGCTTACCCAGAATTGTCCCACCCTGCAGAGCATATTTGATCTCTCAGCACTGGTGCGGATGAGAAACCGACCTCTTTCCGAGGCTTTTGGTAAGATTAAAGCAGCGGAACGTGAACTTGGATTTCTTCCGATGCAGGAACGGGAAGATGCCCGGGCAAAATTGCGGCGTTTGATCGAAGAGAAAAAAGTAATCGAGAATGATTTCGAAAAAGAATTACAGGTTATTTATGCCGCTACCTTGTTGTCGAGTGATCCCTCCGGTATCTACAAGTTTGTGAAGAATTATCCGGTCTACAAAAAAGATGGGGATTTGGCCGCTGCAGTTTCCGCATTAGACGATATTCGGCTTGCGATGAGCTATGGCAAAGGGTCCCTAAAGCATCTGCTTGACCAAGGGAAACCGATTCATGAGGACGGTCCCTTCCTTTCCAGTATCGGAACTTTGTTTCCTGCACTTGGAGGCGGTTTGCTTACCTATTTAGCTCATACTCAAGTTGATCTATCTCTGATTTTGAAAATGGTTCTCCTTTGTGCTTTCTTTTACTTCTTTATTATTTTTATTGGTGGCATCCTGCCCAAACCGAGCTACAAAAGAGCCCGAGGGAATTTATTTCTCCGATGGGTGGTGCAATTATCCGGAGCTTCGCTCCTGGTTTTATTGTCGATATTGGCCATTGAGCCTACTCTTTTACAAAGCCCACGGGGACAGGTATCAGTAGCCGGGTTTGATTTTGCGCTTGCGAATCTGCTCGCCTACGCCAATGAGGAGTCTATGGCGGATCAAAACCTAACCGAAGTCACGGCCATCATCGCAGGAGTTTTCCTGCTTATCCAGGTGGTCATTTTTATGATATGTCTCTCAAGAGTTTCTGAAGTGAAACAAGAGGACGGTAGCGCAAAGTTGAGATTGTCGTTGTTGGACAACGAAGACAATCTTTTCGATCTTGGTCTTTATGTCGGATTAGGAGGAACCGTGCTTTCACTGATTCTTCTTCTGGTCCTTGATGTCAAGCAGGATGCCTTGATCGGGGCTTACACCTCGACCCTCTTTGGTATTCTATTTGTTGCCGCTCTAAAGATTTTTATCGTTCGGCCCTTCCGCAATGATTTGCTGAAGCAAATGGACGAGTAGAGATATGAATCGAAGTTTACTCCTCGTAGTATGTGACTTCCTGCTGCTGAGCATCCTGGCCTTAGCCCGCTTTGATGTTCCTGAAGGAGCGGTTATCGCACAGGATGATGAGAAAGTGGTTTCGAAGGAGGTCATTGAGCGAATTTCTGATGGAGAGAATTATGATGATGTGGTTGCTGAGTTAGAAGCGACCAACGAGACCCTCCTTGAAAACTTAAGCAGTGATAAAGATATGCTGCTCGAGGAGAAGATGAAGTTGGAGGAACAAATTGCAGAGCGTCAAAGGGAGCTGGAGCGAAAGGAAAAAGAAATTGCCACCCGTGATCAGGTGATTGCCGGGAATGAGGAAGCAATCCAAGCAGCCAAAGAGGAAGCTGCGGAATTGGAATCTCAAAGGGAAGAAATTGCAAAAAAGCGGGAAGAGTTGCTCAAGAGCAATGCCGCTTCCCAAAAAGAGTTGGAACTTTTGGCAAAAAACTTGGCGGATGCGAAAAAGAAATCTGAAGAATTGGCCGCTCTTAAAGAAAAAACCCAAAGAGAGGCCCAGACAGCAAAAGTTGAATTGGCTGCAAGCATGGAAAAAGCGAAGGCTGAAGAACGGGCTGCCGCAGAAGCGAAAGCACAACTTAAGGACGAAAAGAAAAGAACGGATGCATTGGTGGCAAACACCGCAAAATTGGATAAGAAAATTGAAAGCCTGAACCAGGGACTTGAGGGAGTGGGGCAGGACCTAAAGGTGGTCGGACAGGGACTTGCCGGAGTGGGGGATAAAATTACCAATGTCAGTCAGGAAATGAAGGGTGTCAAAGACACGGTTACGGGAGTGGGTAGCCAAGTGGAAATTATGCAGAAGGAGGTGGAGGAAACCGCAGCGGTTCAAAAAGAAAACTTCCGGAAATTAAACGAGCGCCAAACCCGATCCTTAAATGAAATCTTTACACGCTACGAAGAGAGCAAAATTAAGCTAGAGTTGGACTTTACCCACAAAGGTGGTTTTTTGGGGGCGGAAAAGACAGACACTTATGAGATGGATACGATTATCATGGTGGATGGTTCCTTTGCTTATTCATTGGTACACGCCAAGGATAGTCCATTTCGCTTGGTCCCTCGTCCCCGAAGTTTGGTTTCCGTGACTGGATCGATCAAAAGTCCCAAACTTAAGGAGCCCATTGTGGTTAAGGAGGTTGCCTTTATGGATGATCCCAGGATTTTAATCATTCCACTCTACCTTGATCCCAAAGATTTAAGAAAGACGACCTCTTTGGAATTTTTTAATGCTCCGGAAAATCCACACCTTTTCTCAGAAGCGGTGGTGATCGACTCCAAGCAGGGTAGGTTTGGCCAGACTGATTTTGTCCGGGATGAAAAGGATTCAAGATACATCAAGGTAAGTCATACCAATTTCGCTTTCATTACCGGTGCATTTGATCCAGGTAAGGGAGACTTGGTCTTTTCTCAAAAGGGAGAGCTACTTGGTATTATGGTTAATAACAACTACGCCTTTCATGTTAAAAACCTAGGTGCCCGGATTCATTCTGGTTCCCGCACGGTATTGGGAGATTCATTTTCAGCACCCAAGACCAATCCACTACTTACCTCCTTAGGAAAAAAACTATTTGGCTTGAATAAGAAGTTTCGTTAAAAGAATATTTTAATCCAAGCTTTTAGGTGCCTGATTCTAATTCATCGGATTTCGCTAGTAAATCCAAGGAGATTTCTGATTCGACTTCTCACCCTCTTCCTTCCCCCGTACGAGAAAGAGGATTTTTTGCGGGGACTCTGGAAATTCCCCGGGATCGTTCGCCATGGTATATTACCTTGCTACTCATTGTAATCGCCTACCTCTTTAGTTATTGGGTGCGACTGGAATGGATTGAGTTTGCTCAAACGAGTTATCTCGACGAAAAAGGCGAACAAGTTTTTGCACATCCTGAAATGGTTCGGGATGGGGTGGCTTTACCAAACACCCATGATAGCTTTTATTTTGGAAGTATCGTTCAGAAGGCGAGTTTTGGAATGCACCAAGATAATCACTTGATCCCTGGGGTTTATGTAAATGGTATGATCACCGCCTTACCCTACTGGATTTTAAAGTTTTTTCCTGATTTGACCATTGAGCAGCTTCTTCTTTGGCTTCCTGTGTATGTTTCGGGACTGGTCTGCATTCCCCTTGTCTTAATTGGCCGACTTTATGGAGCAAGCGGTTGGGGTTTTTTCGCGGCCTGCTTGGCAGGGGTAACCCATAGCTATTACAATCGTACTTTGGCTGGTTATTACGATACCGATATGTTTTCAATCACATCTCCAGCTTTTTCGATGTTTTTCTTACTGGCTGCATCTCGGAAGGAGTCGGTTGGGTATCTTTGGGCAGCCACGGTGTCTTTATTAGTCGGGGCTTTCTTTTATACTTCGCTTCAGGCAATTACATGCTCTTTAGCCCTTGTTTTTCTTGGCTACAGAACGATCTTGTTTGCCATGGAATTTTGGTTTCTTGAACAAAAGCGTTTGTTTTGGCAACTTCGATCCTTTTCATTCACGGTAGCCAGTATTTTTTGTATGGCATGGGTGCTCTATGCAGATACTTGGTTTCTTGGTAGAATTCTTGAAGTTAACTTTTTGAAATCTCTTTCCTCCTTGCTGGTTCCAACCTTTATTTTCTTTCTTTTTTATTTTTTGAAGAAAAGGGGCACCAATGCCGGGAAGTTGGAGGCTTCTTACAAGGCATTATCTTCCGTATCCCTTGTGTTGATGCTCTTGTTGGCTATTGGGATTCCACCTTTTTTGGCCGTGGGTCCTTTTTCTGGTGTCTGGAGTAAAGTCACCGGGAAATTGCAAAGCTATTCAGCGATTTCTCAAAGCAATTCGTTTAAATCCGGGGAGCATCGATACTCGATGAAATTCCTTGATGTGACCACTACGATCCGGGAAGCGAGTGAGGTACCGAAACGTACCGTGCTCAATCGAATCCTTTCGGATATTCCCTCCTGTAATTGCCCGCGTTGTCTGGCAGGGAAAGATCGGGACGAAGTCTTTCTCTTTCCCACCGCCATTCTGGGCTTCCTGGGATTATTCATTTTGATACTCAGGCACTGGGAGTTTTGCTTGGGTCTTCCTTTTGCTGCGATCGCTTACTATTGCTTCAAGGGATCCGTCGGTTTGAGGTTTACTGTGCATGCTGGAAATATTGCATCGATCGGGATAACTTTTCTGCTTTTGCTGGTATTATGGAGTTTAGTACGTATGTTTTTGGCCAAAAAAATGGCTTCGGATGGAGATGGAAAAGACATTCTGAAATTTGCAACTTGGGGAACCTTACTCTTTGCATTGCCCATCATTATTTTCCTTGCCAGTCCGAATGTTAAACATGCCCAAAATTATCATTCCCATGTGGTTTATCCTTCCAAGACCATTGAAGTACTTGAGGAGCTGGATAAGGCATCCGAACCGGATGATTTTGTGGTTACCTGGTGGGATTATGGTTCTGGCTGCTGGTATTATGGAGGTCTCAGAAGCTTTACCTCTCCAGCCCATCAGACTTACGATAACTATTTGACTTCAGAAATTCTCCGTTCGGACTCTCCATTGCAAGCAGCTAGGCTTGCAAGATTAAAGACGGAAACCTTTGTGGATCTACAGAGGAAAGCGGAGTCTGGTGACAGGGAGTATAAAACTGCGGTTCGCTCTATTTTCAAGGACGGTCAATCCAACTCCGAATTTTATCTGGGACTGCTCAATGATCTGGGGAATGCTACTTATGATTTGCCCTCGAAATCAAGAGATATGTTTTTATTCCTACCCTATGAGATTTTGAGGATTTTCCCTACCATTCTAAGCTTTAGTTCCAGGAACTTATACTTCCCTAAGAATCCTAGCGATACCGGGCAGAAATATCCTCCCATGACCATTTTACGAAATGCAAGGAGGGAAGGCTCTTCCATTATTTTTGATGGTGGCTTTCGTTTGAACCGAAGGGGGGAACTAATGGTGGCTGGTGCAAATAGCGGGAAAATTCCCTACAATTCCTTTCTTCAGACCCAAGGAGATGGGAATCGTCCACAAAGAATAGAGAATCTTGCATTTGAGGGTCTCTCCATCCGGCTTACTGGCTCGCCTTCCGCCACCTATCAATTGCTTTATGTTTCTGAAACCCGGGAACTCGTAATTTTAAGTGCCGCTACCGCTCGCTCTACTTTTGCCCGACGATTTTTACTTGATCGCTTTGATCTAACTGCCTACAAGCATCCGCTTTTTGAAAAAGGGGCTAATCCAGTGAGGCAACCTTTTATGGTACAAGCTGAATGGGTAAATGGTAATTCCTCTAACTTGACTCTTTATATGCGTGGAAATAACAAAATCGAAGTGGATCTTCAAAAGAATCTTGCGAAGATTATATTCAGTGGTAGGGCAGAAAAACCAGTGCCTTTTGCATTTCACCGTCGATTACATGATGAGAAAACCGGGAAGATCATTAAAATTCCTTCTAAAAATGTGCCGAATGCGAGGTATCATCTGATTCAATCCAATTTGCCAGTTTTTATTAGTGGGAGTAGTTATGAAGTTCCGGAAGGTGGCAAAAGCGTTTCTGAAGTTGCCCGATCATTTGGAGTGAAACCTAAATTATTGGCTTCTGTCTATGATGAGGAAGAAAATTTCCTTTTTGAGAAAGGGGAGAGATTAGAAATTCCCGCCCGGGGGTATCAAATGCGTCAAGCATGGTTCTTTATGGATGAAGAAGCGTTTAACAGTGTCCTGATTCAAGGTTTTTTAATGGAAGGATTGCCCAATGAAATATTTGAAAAAGTTTACTCGACAGCTTGGGGTAAAGTTTACAAAATAAATCAATAATGAACATATTTGTATTTTTTCCTGTTCAAGCGCTAAAGCTCTCTTATAGTAAATATTCTCCGTATTTACATACACTCAACTGTCATGAATAATCTTAAAGTCCCTCTACTTCACTTTTTCATCTTGTTTGCGACCTTCTCGGTTGCTGTAGCCCAAGACATTTCTACCAAAGGGGCCTTGATCATTGCCAGTGTGGAAGGTCAGGTCACTGTTATCAATAACGAGTCTCAGCAACCTCTTCCCGCGTCCAAAATCATTGCCGGAGGGGTAATTTACGACGGCCACACCATAAAGACTGGTCCCTCATCCAAAATGATTCTAC
Source organism: Opitutia bacterium UBA1276 (assembly GCA_002308735.1). Taxonomy (GTDB): domain Bacteria; phylum Verrucomicrobiota; class Verrucomicrobiia; order Opitutales; family Seribacteraceae; genus Seribacter. Next base: position 6,695 of record DBVA01000206.1, read on the forward strand.
TTCTCACTAATGGTACGGTTGCTACAATCAAAGCTGATTCTTCCCTGAATATCAAAAAATTCACCCAAGAAAAATTTGATATGTCCAAAACGAATTTTAACGACTTAAAGGGAGAACCCAGTAAATCTGATACGGTTATCGACATTGAAATCGGAGACATGGTGGTAGATGTTAAAAAATTGGATAAGAAATCCAGCTTTAATATTGAATCACCGGTTGGAACCGCTGGTATTCGTGGTACGGTTCCAGCGATTTCGGTCATGCAGATGCCAGATGGTGGATTTCAACAGAAAACCGCCATGCTCCGGGGTGAAATTGCTTTCACTCCACGCGGCGGCGGGCTTCCCACCATGCTCGGACCGGGTCAAAGCTTGGCTTCAGGAATTGGTCCCAACGGAGTTATGCTTCCCATGCAGTTCGGACAAGTTTCTGCCGCGATGATGACTGCCATCCAAGCGGATGTTGAGGCAGCCGGTGAGGCTATGGGGATTTCTGTTGATAGTGGTCCTGACGCCTCCGATGCGAATGCTCCATCCGCAGATGAAGATGCACCATCTGAGGATGAACTCAATGAATCCGATGACGAAAGAGAAGGAGCATCTAAAGGAGTAGGAGATGATGATAATGGTACCGATGCTGTCGCATTGGATAAAGCTGGACTGATTGATCTTGAGGATCCGGAAGATCTCGCGAAGGCCGATTCATATGTTGAGGTAACTGGTTTTGCAGCAACCAAATTGGATGAAAAAGTAGAACAAAGAAGGTCTGGGCGTCGAAATGAAACCGGTGAAAAAACCGATACTGAATTTCTGACTGATCTAACCTCAAATCTCGATGATGTTGTGGATGTAAGCATTGATGCGGAAGAAATAGGAGTGAAATCCGATGCTATGTTTGACAGCCTGCTTGAATCTTCCGAAAATGCAGCCGATGTCAAGGAAGTGGTTGCCGTTGCTGCCGAGATTGGAGCCAAAGATAAAGAAACTATGGCATCGGTTTTTACCAATGTAAATCAAGCAGACGCCGTTAAAGAAGTTGTAAGTGCAGCAAGTGATTTAGGGGCAAAAGATAAGGACAACCTAGGCAGTGTTTTTCAAAACGCGGATAAAGCAGACGATTTGAAGGCGGTAATTGATGTAGCTAAGGAAACATTGGGAACTGCCGGTGAGGACGGAGAAAAAAAACTGGATGTCAGTAGTGCCTCGATCCTCTCAAGTACTTTGAAAAATGCGGATAAGGCAGATTCGATGAAGGAAGTAATGGAAGTTGCTTCCGACTTGGGAGCTCAGGACGCGGAAAACTTAACCGCGGTATTTTCCAATGCTGACAAGGCAGACGACTTAAAGGCAGTTATGGATGTTGCTAAGGAGGCACTTGGTAGTGACGATGGAACGGGCACCAAAAAGTTGGATGCCGGTAGTGCCTCCATTCTTTCAAGTACTTTGAAGAACGCGGATAAGGCAGATTCGATGAAGGAAGTAATGGAAGTTGCTTCCGACTTGGGAGCTCAGGATGCGGAAAACTTAACCGCGGTATTTTCCAATGCTGACAAGGCAGACGACTTAAAGGCAGTTATGGATGTTGCTAAGGAGGCTCTTGGTAGCGATGATGGATCTGGTACCAAGAAATTAGATGCCGGTAGTGCATCGATTCTTTCAAGTACTCTGAAGAATGCGGATAAGGCGGATTCAATGAAAGAGGTTATGGAAGTTGCTTCCGACTTGGGTGCTCAGGATGCGGAAAACTTAAC
>DBVA01000150.1:0-3542 GCA_002308735.1 Opitutia bacterium UBA1276
GAAGCCTTTGAAAGACTCCAAGTCTCGGCGAAAGACAATTTCGTTTTCCGAGTTGAACCGGAAAAGACCATCAACGAGCGAGAAAAAGAATCCCTGCTTCGCTTTGAAGAGAGTGCCAAACGGTTTTATGACTGGAAGGCGAAAGTGGATCTGGCAGCCGCTGCTCCGGAAAACCGTGAGTACATGGAGAATTTCCGCAAGGAATATCCCACTTTTGAATTAAATGCTCCCCGTTCCCACAAATTTTATTTTTCGGCTGGTCAGTTGATCGGAGCCCCGGATGCAAAGAATTTCGGCTTCAAGGATGATTTCGATGCCACCTTTACTTTTCAGAGCGGGTATGACCGTCTTCATGCCTACATCACTCATTATCACAGCCTTCCCAAAGCTGATCAGGGAAGCTACTTAAAACTCGGTTGGGGTATCCAAAGGGTGGATATTCTTCCACCCAAGCACAAGATTGTTCCGGGCACCTACCGAATCCGAATTCGTGCTGGGGCAGTAATGGGTTCCCCTGCATCTCGTCAATTTATCGATATTGGCCACCCCCAAAGGGTAAACCAGGTTCCCGAGGGATTCGCCGGTCTTCCCATCAGCACCCATCAGGTGACCGGCACGATTGAATCTCCCCAGATCATCGAGACTTTTCTTAAGGTTGGAAAGAATACACCGAGGGAATTCTCAATCAGGGAAAAGCAGCATTCCAGTGAAGAAGAGACAAGAAAAGAGTTTTTTGTTCATAAAAGAGAAAATGGATATGGAACTCCACCTGCGGTATGGATTGACTGGATCGAGTTGGAAGGTCCGATACAAGGTAAGCAATCCACCAAGTTGCAAATCACCCGGGTTGAACCAGAAAAAACCATCAATCCGGCCAATGAGGAATACATTAAACAAGTCGAAGCCCGGCAGGAGCGTTTTAATCAATGGAAAAAAGGAGTGGATCAGGCTGCCAAGTCCCCGGAGAACCAGGCGATCATTGCTGAGATTCGAAAGAAGGATCGACTCATCGATCATCCCAATCGATTTTACACTTTTGCCGAGCACTTTAAGGGGGTACCTGATCCCCGAGGCTTTGGATTTATAGATTGCCATAAAGCCGCCGCTGCCGACCCTTCGAGATCCAAAAACCTTGCCTTACACAAACACTATGTGAGCCTGCCACATCGTGATACGGGAAGCTACCTCAAGCTCACCCAGGGAACCGGTCGGGTAATTGTTCCAGCCAAAAAGAAAGATTTGAAACCCGGAAAATATGTGCTGCGGGTTCGGGTGGGTGCGGTGAAGGGGACCCCTGCATACCGTCGTTTTATCGAGGTTGGACATCCCCAGCGTGATATTGATTCAAGAAACTGGGGTTTGAAGGGAAAACCGATTGGTGTCCGCCAGGTGACTGGAACGATCGAGGCCCCGCAGATCATAGAATTTCCCATTGAGTTGCGACCGGGTATGCCCCATGAATTTGCGGTGCAGGAAAAACAGCCTAACACCGGAAAGCTAAAAGTTCTTTGGGACGAGCACAACAAACTGAAGAAAGAGAATGGGTACGGGCATCCGCCGGCAATCTGGATAGACTGGATCGAACTCGAAGGTCCCCATGATCCAAGCCGACCAAAAACATTTACGCAGCGACGCGAAGTGGAACATCATGCCAATGAAAAGGTAAGGGGAAAATACGAGAACTATTTTAAGGCCGGTTATAAGGCTGGATTAGCGTTCCTGAAGGACGGAATCCCAAGGCCGGAAGTGGGAGTTAAGGATAAGGAAGAAGCGAATTTTCGTATAGGACGCTACAACAGGGAAGGACCTTCTCAGTTACGCTACCTGAAAGATCCATTAACCAAGACTGGTTCCCTTCTTGGCCCCTACGACCGCAATGGAAACCTTAACAGCGAGGAGATCATAGAGTTGCAACTTGATTCATTAGCTGGAAGTAAAAAAGCGGATCCACTTCCTCTTGGAAAGTACAAGGTTCGTTTTCGATTGGGATCCATAGAAGGTACTGAAAAGGATCGTCATTTTGCAGTTTTGGGCTCCGTGGAAAAGGGAGGTGTCTTCAATTTACTGGAGACTTTTCAAGTCACTGGAACAACCGACGATCCTCATGTCTTTGAAACTTTTATAGAGCTAACCTCGGATAGCCCCCGAAGGTTTGCCTTACGGGAAAAGAGTAACCTTAGAGGTGATGATTTACTACGTAAAAATGAAATCTACAAAGGAGGAATGGCAAAGCCTCCGGCAATCTGGATTGACTGGGTGGAATGGGAAGGTCCCGTATGGGATAAATTGGGGGAGAGTGGCCTGGTAACGACCCTACAAAACAACCTTCATGGGACTTTGGGTTCCGAGGAGGTAAGAGCCCGAGCAATCTTTCATCAATTTTGTTTGGAAGCCTTTCGACAGATCGATCCGAGTCCTCAGTTCATTGATAAACTAATTGGGCTGTTCAAAACCAGAAGAAAAGCCGGTGATTCTTTCGATGTGGCGGTTCGAACACCTCTAAGTGTCATCCTGGCCTCCCCCGGTTTTCTTTATCTGGACGAGCCGAACACAAAAGATTCCAAGCGTTCTCTCAACGACCGCGAGCTCGCGGTTCGCCTCGCTTATTTTTTATGGAGTGCCCCTCCTGATGCGAGGCTTTACGACTTGGCCGAAAAGGGCTTGCTGAGCAAATCATGGGTATTGAGAAAACAAGTCGACCGCATGATTGCAGATCCACGGGCAAATGAATTCGTTTCCGGCTTCGTTCACCAGTGGTTGCATATGGAGAGATTGGACTTCTTTCAGTTTGATACCAAATTGCACCGTGAGTTTGACGAAAGTGTTCGTGCTTCCGCCAGGAAGGAAGTCTATGAATCCTTCGCCCTGTTGTTGCGTGATCAGAAAGGCGGCCGTCTCGGAAAATTGTTGAAGAGTGATTATGTGATGATCAATGGATTGCTGGGCACCTACTACGGAATTGAGGGAGTTACCGGTGATCACTTCCGTAAAGTTTCCCTGCCTCCTGATTCTCCCCGTGGAGGATTGTTGGGAACCGCTGCCATACTTGCTATGGGGAGTGACGGGATCGAGAGCAGTCCAGTCGAACGGGGAGCCTGGGTCTTACGCTACCTCCTGAATGATCCGCCACCACCGGCACCCCCCAATGTTCCCCAGCTTTCCCGCCTGTCCGACAAACCTCTAACTGCCCGCGAACGGGTTCTCGCACACCAGGAAGAACCACAGTGTGCCAGTTGTCACCGCAAGATCGACCCGATCGGGTTCGGTTTGGAAAATTTCACTGCCGCCGGTAAATGGCGGACCGAAGAGAAGCACGGTAAGAAAACTTATGAGATTGATCCATCCGGTAAATTTCATAAAGGCCCTGAGTTCTCTGGCTACTTTGAAATGCGTGATTTGATTGCTCAGAAAGAAAACGATTTTGCCCGTGGTTTTACCGAGCATCTGATTGGATACGGTCTGGGCCGTCCCTTTGGATTCACCGATGAGGATCTAGCGAATGAAATTACCTCTGCCGCGAAGAAAGAAGATCATTCCATCTC
>DBVA01000148.1:0-6632 GCA_002308735.1 Opitutia bacterium UBA1276
TATGCAAAATTCTAATTTACAGTAACATATGTGATATATATAAATTAAGAAATGTTTAAAAATAATTAAATTTGTTTAAAATTACAAAAATTATACAAAAATAATTATTGCTAGAAATAAATAAAGTCATTAATAAGATAAAAATGACCTCATTTTCTTCAACTAGACTGTGTAAGTGGTTTGATGAACAAGACTGCGATGCCATGCAAGTTTTCCAGCTTTTTGAAAATATCCCAGGAATTTCTTTTTTCGTGAAGGATTCGAATCATCGACTTCTTCACATGAACAAGAGGTTTCTTCCTCGCATTGGGGTTGCGACTAACGAAGAGCTTTATGGAAAGACTGACTTCGATCTTTTCCCTCCGAGACTGGCTGAACATTTTCGAAAAGATGACAAAACGGTGATGGAGACCAAGCAATCAATGCTTAATATTTTAGAGTTAATTTTTAATAGCCAAGGCCTTCCCGACTGGTACCTTACCAACAAATATCCATTGGTGAATCGAAGTGGAGATGTCATTGGCGTTATGGGAACGGTTAGGCCCTACGGTGATGAGCATCCAGCTCACAATCTGGAATTAAAATGGGAGAGAGACGATGAGATTGGAAGAGCAGTAAGCTACATTCGTGAGAACTTTCGTTCCAACCTTGAAATTGCAAACCTAGTGGATATTTCAGGTTTAAATCATAGAAAATTACATCGTGGTTTTATTGAGCTCTTTGGTGTGGCACCGATGCAATTCATAACTAAGACTCGCATCGAGTCAGCATGTGATGATCTCTTGACCACCAAAAAGAAGCTTTCTCAAATTGCAAAAGATAATGGATTCTATGATCAAAGTTCTTTTACCCAGCACTTTAGGAGGCAGATGAAAGTAACCCCTTTGAAGTACAGGAAGCAAAAAGGTTTTGCTTAATTGCAATTAGATTGAGCTCGAAAAAACCTTAATCCTCCGAACATACACTTCTGAATATTTCTCCGCGATCTCCCACCAATATTCTCCAGGATTATTTCCTGCAGGAACTGGAGTTAACCCCTCTTCCAAGGCACTTATTGCGGATTCTCCCTCAGTGGTTAAAATTCGGATCATAACATCTACTACTTCGGGAAAAGCGTTAAGAAACTTTTGATTGGGATCGGCTTGGTAATTTGTTTCTGGATGGGAAGTAGCAAAATACTCATAATCGTGATTAGTGAGATCCAGTCGTGGAAAAATTTGCTTCAGAAATCCAGTTCCTTTGCTGTTTTTTTCGATAATATATGCTCTAATCCCGAAATCGATGATGTTACTAGCTAGAGAAAATCCTGTGGGCGATTCTCCATTGCTCGCTTGAAAAATAGGATTAAGAATATTTTGAGGTTCTCTTGGTCCATTGGATCCCGAAAGATTATATCCTCCATCTTCTGGGTGAAGATTATAGCCCGCCTTAAATGTATTATCGGTGTTTACATCTGCTCTAAATAATTGATATCGGGCCCGGGAAGTGGGTGAAGCCGTCAGACCAAATCGAACAATCTGATAAGATACAGCTCTGGGACCTCCATTGTTTTTAATGCTAGGGTCCAGTTCGGAGGATTGGGTGAAAAATCGAAGCCAAGTGCCTGCGACTCCAAACCTTGATTCCAATAAAGGCCCCTGTCCGTTTGCTTCCATTAGTGGATCTTGAGAAGCAGTTGGCCAATCATCTTTGAAAAGGCGCTTGGATTCTTCCACTGGTTTTTTATTCGTATCGAATTTTGCCACTTTCCATTGACCACTATTGTCTTCGTCGTTGAGGATTTTGGCGGCCATCCAAACATTTCCGTCATTCCTCGAAAGTGCACACTGTAAGTCTTCTTGCACTCTATCCAAGACAAACTGAGCAATTTGGTTTGTTTCCAGATCTCCAGAAGCCTGGGTTTGAGTGGATACAACTTGAGAGGTTATGTTTAAAAGCATTGCAGCAAGTAAAGCTGTAACGGAGACGGCAACTAATAATTCAAGAATGGTAAATCCCTTGGGAAACACTTTTTGAATTTGAGTTAGTTTAGGTCGCATTCCCTTTTATAGATACGAAAAGATTTTCATTTATATCAAACGAAATTTTTACTTACTCCCATTTCCTCTCCCATCTTCGCGTACAGTTCAATTTCATTTTTGGATGTCTCTATGAGATCTTGATTCAACAGGATTTTATCTTTTTCAAAAAGAGTTAAGATACAGGATCCCCCAAAAGAGAAAAACCCAAGCTCATCCCCTTTTTTCACAAAAGTCTCTTTGTTGGCTGTGTATGTAACCGTTCCAACACAGGTTGCACCAACCGCAAATTGGGCAACGGTACCAAAAGACTCGCTTTCCAAATAAGAAAGATATCGTTTGTTTTCCCAGAAGATGGAGATTTTTTTCCTTAGAGCGATTGGATTTACCGAGAAAAGTTTTCCGTTTATAAGATCAGCTCTCTGAAAGGTGCCATCACAAGGGAAATGGAACCGGTGATAATCAACCGGGCAAAGCCTACTGATTATCAAGGATCCATTTTCGTAAGGTAAAGCTCTTTCTTTAGAACCGAATAGGGTGGAAAGATCAAAGTTCTGCCCTTTAACAAAAATACTTTTTATGTTTGAAACATTTTGAAAACCAAAGTGACGACCGTCCGCAGGAAAGATGGCCGCAGCATTTGAGGAAGCAATCGGTCTGGCACTGGGTTTTAACCGCCGGTAAAAGAATTCGTTAAAAGTGGAAAAGGAGGAAGTTGGTTCTAGGAATTCGTTTTCATCAACTTTGAATTTCTGGATGAAAGGAAGAATTTTCTGCTTACTTTTTGGGTTATTTGCTGAAACTCCGTAGCTAAAAGAAAAAACCTTTCTTTTGGCAAGGAACCATAAAAAAAAACGACCCAGAAAATGGTTGTAGGTGAACTTTAGCCACTTTTCCCCATAAACATGTTCTACTTCAACTTTTCCAGTTGAGCGGTTTAGGTACTTGATCGATTCCATTGTGTGAACGCAATCGACCGAAAAGGCAGAAAGAAAAGGCAGAAAGGGGAGAGCTACGCTTTCTGAATTTTGCCCGCTTTGATTGCTTTGGCTGAAACCCAGAGCCTCTTCACTTGACCCGAGGCCAACTTGACTCGAACTCTTTGTAAGTTGGGTCGAAATTTACGCTTGTTATTCTTAACCAATTGTAAACCGATACCACCAGCTTTCTTGCTGACACCTTTATAAATAATTCTGCCACCAGTAGTAGGGCGTTTTCCAGTTATTGCACAGATTCTTGACATATCAAAATTTGGGTAAAGAATTAAAATGGATGATTTTGAAGCCACTGACAAGCGAAAACCTTAGGGGTTTTTCTTATATTCGACCATTATGTCGGATCCGTTTTCGTGTTTAATAAAATAGGCTGCATCCACACCATAATCTTTTAAAACGTCCAACGATTCATCAAATCCAAGTACTAAACAAGCAGAAGCGAGGGAGTCAGAAATCATTCCATTTTTGGCAATAACGGTTACTTGTGACCTTGAGCTTATGCCGATGGCCGTCCTTGGATCAATGATATGAGAATAAACGGTTCCATCCACTTCCAGAAATTGCTCGATATCCCCGGAGGTTGAAACCGAACAATTTGATAGTAAAAGTTTGGGAATTTGATGGTGCTTTTTACCTCCCACATCAACGGACCAACCTTTTTTTCCTGAAGGTGGTTCTCCGATGACTAGATCACCCCCTGCATCAATGAGGCATCGTTTAATGCCTAGACCCTTTATGACAGATAACATCTGGTCCGCGGCATAGCCTTTGGCAATACCTCCAAGATCTAAAACCATGGCGTTTTCAACAAGTTGGGCTCTTTTTTTCTTAGCATCCAAAATCAGTTTCTCATACCCCACCCTGCTTTGGGCATTTAAAAGCTTTGCTTTGCTTGGAAGGGCTTTTCTGAATCGTGCAATCCTCCAAAGCCTTGAAAAAGGACCAACCGTGATGTCAAATGCACCTCCAGTTTCCCGGGCTAATTTTTGACTGGCAGTTAATACCCGGAACAAATCTTCAGAAATTGGATAAAAGTTTGAAGATCCCGAATTGCTCGATAGCCAAGATAGTTCACTATCGCTCAAGTAGTCACTTAGAATTTGATTTAATCGATGGGCTTCTTCAAAAGCTTGGGTTGCGGTATTTCGAGCAAGTTCTAGATCAGGATGGTCTATCAAAATGGTAAACTCTGTCCCCATGCAGCTTTCGGTAAATGTTTGATATTCGAAACTACTTTTGGCCTTTGCCCACAATTCTAAACGGCAAAAAAGTAGTAAAATAACACTTAAAAAATAGAAAGCTTTCAATTTCAGATAACAGTAATACCTAAGGGTATTATGATGCAAATTATTCTTCTTTACTATGTCTGTAAACCCAAAGCTAAAGAAATTTTAAAGAATAACGCTAGTGGGCGTAAGATTATTTTTCGCATAAATCAAACTGAAGTTGATGCCAAATTAAATGTATACGATTTTGAAAAACTTCATTTACAGCCTTATGTTTGAATCTTAGTTTTAGTCTTTTTTTAAATAATCCAGAACAGCATTGTTACCAATAAACATGAAATACCCTTACAAACCCCTCGCTCACATCATTGTAGGTATATCATTGGGTGTTAGCCCGTTGATTGCAAAAAAGCCCGACCGTGCTGTCGAGTCCGTAGACGGTAGTGTCTACAAAATTGGTATGTTCCCCAAAGATCTTTACAAAAAGCTAGGTTTTAAAGCTGGGCTTTCCAAAGATAAGTTTATTGCCTTTGATGAAAACATTTCGACTTCAGACTTAACCTTTAGAATGATTCCCGTAAAAGGGGGCACCTATTCCATGGGAAGTTCGCTTGAAGATAAAAATAGAGGTGATGATGAGCTCGTAGCTCGAAAAGTTAAAGTTTCAGATTTCTGGATGGGAAAGCATGAGCTTACCTGGGATGAATATGAACTTTGGATGATCAACCTCGACAAAGATAATCGGGATTACAATAAGCTTGAAACCACTGCAGAAGATGAACTTGCGGATGCGGTAACCAAACCAACTGCACCCTATACGGATATGTCATTTGGTATGGGAAAAAGAGGGTACCCTGCCATCTGTATGACCCAATTATCAGCCAAAATGTATTGCATGTGGTTGAGTGCTCGGACGGGGAATTTTTACCGTCTTCCCACAGAAGCAGAGTGGGAATACGCCTGCAAGGCTGGGACAACAACAGCATACAGCTTTGGGGACGACCCAGAAGAATTGTCTGAACATTCCTGGCATCTTGACAACAGTAGGTTCCAGTACCAGAAAGTTGGGCAGAAAAAGCCAAATCCACTCGGGCTACATGATATGCATGGCAATGTTTGGGAATGGGTCCTTGATCAGTTTACCCCTCCAGAAAAGAAAGCCCCTAGCAAACTCTTAGTAAATCCTATCTCCATGCCAACATCTCTCTATCCGAGGGTTGTGAAGGGTGGGTCTTGGGACGATGGTGAAAAGACTCACCGCAGCGCCTCCAGGATGCCATCGGAAGAATGGTGGAAAGAACAGGATCCTCAATTACCGAAAAGTGTATGGTATCATACCGATGCAATCTTTGTTGGTTTCAGGGTCGTTCGTCCCAGAGAGATTCCAAGTCTGGATGAGGTAGAGAAGTTTTGGCCTTCAGAGAAAGAGATCTTGGCAATACCGACCCGTTAATCGTCTGTTTCTTACTTAAGGGGTTGCGAATTTCAAAAAAAGGGCACAAGTTTTTATGTGCTCTATGATTGTTCCTTCAGCCAATTCTCAGTCTAATTGTAAAAAGAGAGGTTTTGCATTGGTACTCGCTTTAGCTCTGCTAAGCCTAGTTTTCTTATTGGTTATATCCTTGGTCAACCTTGTAAGCACTGACTTGAGCCTGGTTGAGGCAAGGAAAGAAAAAATACTAGCCCAAGCCCATGCTCGCATGGGTATGAAGATTGCCATGGGTGAGATTCAAAAACATTTAGGTCCGGATATGCGAATCTCCGCAACTGCAGATTTATTGGATGAACGAGTAGAGTCCGGTAAGAATTATGAAAATTCTTCCTTCTCCAGAAGTCAAAGTTCCAACCAAGGAGTGGATCTTAATGAGGATGGAAGAATCGATCCTCTCCCCTATGGGCAAAGATATTGGACAGGGGTTTGGAAGCATCGGGGGCGCGATCGAGGAGTGGATCAAAATAAATTAGGGGCCAGACCACTCCCTGAAAATACTGATACTGGTGATTCCTTATCGGAGTATGTAATGGCAAGTACCGAGTTTGATCCTCACCCAGCTATTGAAATAGCATGGTTAGTGAGTGGGAATGAAGGGTTTAACAAACAACTTTATTTTGGAAATAGTCCGCTCCAACTTTTGGAATTTGTCGAAGTGCCCGATGGTAATCTTTGGGATACCGATCAAGAAGATAACGGGCGAAGTTTTGTTAAAGGCGGTATCTATGGAAAAGAAGAAAATGCTTGGGAAGATTATTCCTTAGCATTATTAAATTCTCCCTTAAAAGGATCCGGTCTTTTGCCCGAGTACAACCATCCAATTTTTGAACTGCCCGACCCCTTAATTTCTGATGATGTCGAGTGGCTGGTGGGCTCTCCTCTCCTCAAGAAAAAATTTTAT
>DBVA01000061.1:0-5088 GCA_002308735.1 Opitutia bacterium UBA1276
CGTGGTGCTGCTCGCAGTTGCATCCGTCACTCCAGTTCCGCTCCATCCACTGAATGAATAACCAGTATTTGGGGTTGCAGTAATCGAAGCATTGGTCCCGTATCCATAGCTTCCTCCTCCAGTCACCGAACCCCCGCTCCCTGTGCTCAAGGTAAGGGTTTTATCTGTGTTTGTTGCCTGAATGGTTTCTGAAATAATGTAGGTAGTATCACCTGAAGTCCCAGTTGAGCCCCCTGTTGCCAATGCAGATAAATAAAATGTGATATCGCCGGCATTGTTACTGGGAGCAGTCCAAGTAAAATTTACCGTATTATCAGTAACCCTTCTTGAATGTTCCAAGTAGTTTGAATCAATACGAGTACCAGAATGGGAGGTGCTTAAAGTTCCAGAAAATGAAGAATTATCTTTAGCTGCCAATTGAAATCCAAAACCACGGGTACTGCTTGCAGATAAATTTAGAGTCAGATTGTAAGTATTTCCCGGTTCATATGTTGTAGGTAGGCCAGTAATATTAACCTGATTTCCTCCAGAAACTGAGCCACCACTATGACAGGATGTACATGAAACATATTGTCCATGATATCCGTTCGGAGCATTAGAAGAGTATCCAAAAACAAAATTATTTATTAAAATTCCTAATAAACATGTTGTATATCGCACATATCCATAACGGAAAAAGCTAAAATGTGGATCAAAAGTTGGAGATCCAAAATTTTTTCCGAAATCAATTTTTGGTTCTAACAAAACTTCAGAGGCTCACTCAAAGTACGAGAATAAACAATGGATTCTGTAACTCACCTTTTATTATTTTGAATTATCGAGGTTTTAAGTACAAAAGCACCCCTAGAATATTAGAAATTCAATGTTTTAAAAAAAGATCGATTCTTTTGCGGGTTTTTCTTGGCTTTCCAGCAAAGAGCATTTGCATAGAGGCCAAACCCATAATTTTAAGAACTTATTTTAACATGAAAAAATCGATTATCTCCTTCTTCGTTACTTTATCTTTGGTCTCCATCAGTTCGAATCTCTTCTGGCACTGCCAGGTTCCCTAAGGTGTATACACCGATCAATAAAGATTTGAGCAAATGCTTGAAGATCAATCCACCATTGAAAAAGCATCTAAATTAATCAACTAGTTGAGTGGGAAAAAAGATACTCAATCTCAAAATCAATTTTGTTGAATTAAAGTAAAGCTTCAGGAATTCCCTATGAAATGCAATCATGATTACTCCTCATTTCTTTTTTCGACTAATGATTTCGAATCGAAGACTTATGAGTTCCGAAAATGCAGAGCCAGTGGTCTGATTTATCATTTACCGCCAGCGACGGAGGAGCAATTGGAGCAACATTACAACAATTACGGATTATACAGTAAGGAAGAATATTTCCAAAGGGAACTAAATCTTCGTAAAGTACAGATTGAAAAGCTCGGACGGCAGCTAATCAAAAAATTAGGTAGTAAAAATCTTAAGGTGCTAGAAATCGGCTCTGCGAATGGGATCTTATTATATTGGCTTCAAGAGCTGTTTGAATTTGAAGTGTACGGGATTGAGTTGGATCCGATATCCAGCGAATACGCTAAGCAATTGATTGAACCGGATCATATTTTTGTTGGTCACACTGAAAAAGCCCCATTTATTGATGGAAGCTTTGATTTGGTAATCATGAATCAAGTAATTGAACACTTGCCGGACCCGATAATGGTTCTTCATGCAGCAAAGAAAGCATTAAAACTGAAGGGCGCTCTCTATGTCACAACTCCAAATTTTGGTGGGATTTCTTTTAGGCTTTTAAAGGACAAGTGGAAAAATACCTGTCCCAATGATCACATTTCAATGTTTAGCGTAAAATCACTTCATCATTACCTGCATGATGCGGGCTTCAAAAATTTGATCGTCAGATCCGTCGGACTATCCATCACCTCACGGAGAAAAGGCAAGGCGGAATACAAAGTTTCACTGCCAAAAGCGTTAAATTTAGTTTTAAGGATCATTGGGAAATTCCTCGGTTTAACCAAATTTGGAGATGGGCTCTATGCTTACGCTTGGAAAGAATAAAAATTCGTTCTGACATGCAATTCCTAAAAATCATTATGCTATCGGGAAAAGTTCTAATTTGAAACTGGAAAATTTCAAAAGTAAGAGAGTAAAAGATAGAAACACCCCATTTTGTTTTTTGCATCCAACAAATAGTTTTTCTTGGCATTCCTTAAAACCTTTATTGTATATATTTTCTTCTGTAACATATTAAAAACCATGAATTCTGTTATTAAATCTACCATCCCTGTTTTTTTCTTTCTCGCTTTTAATTTCCATCTCTTCGGACACTGCCAGGTTCCTTGTGGTGTATACACCGATCAATTGAGATTTGAGCAAATGCTTGAAGATCAAACCACCATTGAAAAGGCGTCCAAATTAATCAACGAATTGAGTGGGGAAAAAGATGCTCAATCTCAGAATCAATTAGCTCGTTGGGTCGCAACCAAGGAATCCCATGCTACCAATGTTCAAAATGTTGTATGCGAATACTTTTTAATCCAACGGATAAAATCGAGTGCACCGAACTACCAACAGCTTCTCACCGCATCCCACGAAGTCCTAGTTGCAGCGATGAAAGCGAAGCAAACCGTAGATGCAGACACGGCCAAGTCCTTAAAGGATGCAATCCTTAAACTTCATAAGGAATACGAAAGAAAGAAATAAGCTTCTTATCCTCCCTCTCTCGTTCTTTATTTGTAGGCCGTGTAGAGTGGGCCCAGTTTTTCGCAGGCTCTAAAATCTGCAGCCTCCAAATCGGAGGTTCCAAATGCAGTCCATGTGGATGGCCTGAAAATATTTTCCTCTTCCAAGTTGTGCATATAAACCGGGATTCGTAAGTTTGCGACCAAGGAAATAAAATCGGCACCCACATGTCCCGGGGTCATGACGCAGTGATTCGAGCCCCAGGCATCCATCACCGAGTAGACGCTACGGAATGCACCTTTTCCGGTGAGACGGGGGGCAAACCAAGTGGTGGGCCAAGTGGGGTTGGTTCGCTGATCAAGCAGGTCATGAACCTCGCCTTCCAGTTCTACGGTAAACCCTTCAGCAAGTTGAAGGGCCGGGCCCAGACCTTTTACGATATTTAAACGGGTCATGGTCACCGGCATACCTCCTTGGGTCTTATATCGGGTGGACCAGCCACCACCAGGGAAGTACTCAGTGATCGAGGGGTGCCAAGTGGTTGCCTGATTACAGGCAGAAACTTCTTGGTCGGAAATTTCCCAGTAGGGTTTCATGGTGGGATTTCCATCCGGATCCTCTTGCTCTCCAGTTCCATCCAAGGCAGCAGGGCCAGAATTAATCAAATGAAGAATTCCATTTTCTGCATCACCGGTCAGCTTTTTTCCGCTTACTCGTTCCACCGCATCAGGGCTCCAATAGGTTCGAAGATCCGCAAAAACTTGAGCGCTGTGAGTCAGGAGTTGTCCGAATAACATAGTCACTCCATTTAAGGCATCATTTTCCGTGGCTAAAATATAGGGTGCTCTCTTGCCATTCCAGTCCCAGCTCGAATTGAGCACGGCTTCCATAAAATCTCCGTTTGGCATGTGATCCGTCCATTGCCTTTGACCCTGAAAGCCGGCGGCAATCGCATGATGACCCTGGGCTTCCTCCCCCCACCCCTTTTGCTTTAGAGCCGGATTTCCCACCATTAAATCACGGGCAATTAAACACATTTTAATCGAGGTTTCCCATTCCTGATCAAGTTGAGCACGGGGCCGTTGCTGACCGGGAGCATTGTAATCCTTACCTTCCCGGAAATGAGTGCTGACATATTCCTTTGCCCGAATCAATTCTTCGGAATCAAAAAGATCCGCATCGATTCGACGATTAAATTCTGACATGTCGCAAAACTCGACCCGCATACCCAGGAAGGATTCAAAGAAATTGGGATCGACGGTGGAGCCGACAATTCCCATCGAGGTTCCACCCATGGAAAGATAAGATTTTCCACGCATGATTGAAACCGCTAAGCCACAACGGATGAAGCGAAAGATTTTCTCACGAACATCAAGGGGGATACGATCATCGGATGCATCCTGTACATCCTCGCCATAAATTTTATACGCAGGGATTCCTTTTTGGGCATGGGCCGCAGAAACCGCAGCCAAGTAGACCGCGCCCGGTCTCTCCGTTCCATTAAATCCCCAGACCGCTTTGGGGATGAGCGGATCCATATCCATGGTTTCGGAACCATAGCACCAGCATGGGGTAACCGTAAGGGATACTCCCACCCCTTCAGAGGAGAATTTATCGGCCGCCATGGCTGCTTCCGTAACGCCCCCAATACAGGTGTCTGCAATCACACATTCAACCGGTTCCCCATTGGGATACTTCAGTTGTTCTTCGATCCATTGAGCAACCGAGTTGGCTTGGTTCATGGTCTGCTCTTCCAGAGACTCCCGAACTCCACCCAACCGTCCATCGATGGTGGGACGAATCCCAACTTTAGGTAGATTTTTCCATATGGTTTCTGATTTCATTTAGAAGTTCCTATTTAGAGGATGAAGTTCAATTATACTTGATTCAGGCTACGCATGGTCTGGTAGGCTTCTTCGCACTGCTCCGAGTGATGCGGTTGATATCTTTTGGGCTCAAAGGATTCACGAACCAGCTGCCGGCCTTCGGTGAGGGAGGATATTTCACCGGTGGCAATCATCTGGACCAGAATATTTCCAACTGAGGTAGCTTCGATTGGCCCGGCAATGATTTCACAACCGGTGGAGTCGGCGGTCATTTGATTGAGCAATTCATTTTTGGTTCCACCACCGACAATGTGAATTTGTTCCAGAGACTTTCCAGTTTGAGAACGCAAGTTTTCGAGTACTTGCCGGTACTTTAGGGCAAGCCCCTCCAGGGCGGTTCGAATGGTTTCATTTTTACTACTGGGGATGGACTGACCCGATGCCTTGCATTGTTGTTCGATTTTGCGGGGCATATCTCCCATGCTTGAAAAAACGGGGTCATCAACATCGATGGAGGCAATGAAGGGAGTGGCTTTCCCAGCCATATAAGATAATTCGGCGTTATCGAAAGACCAACTATA
>DBVA01000061.1:5343-17459 GCA_002308735.1 Opitutia bacterium UBA1276
GGGAGTGGCTTCCCGAGCCATATGGGTAAGTTGATCGTAATCAAAGTCCTCCCCCATTGCTTGCCATTCCCGCCGACACTCCTGCACAATCCAAAGACCACTGATATTTTTCAGGTAGCGAATGCTACCATCAACACCAAATTCATTGGTAAAGCCATAGTCCAGACTTTGCGGATCACATAGAGCCCGATCATTTTCCACTCCCATCAAGCTCCAGGTTCCAGAACTCAAGTAAGCAAAATCACCATCGGATGATGCCGGTACTCCAGCGACCGCGGATGCGGTGTCGTGAGAACCCACGGTGTAAACCGGAAGGTTTTCACACTGGATCTTATCCTTTGCCTTGCCATGGACCATGCCGACAAGATGTCCAGGCTCCCAGAGTTGTCCGAGAAAATCCGTAGGAATCCCCAGATCTTTGAGAAATTCAAAATCCCAATTCCGGGTTTCCTGATTAAGCATCTGGCTGGTACTTGCCATGGTAATTTCATTCCCTTTTTCTCCCGTGAGCCAAAAATTAATCAGATCCGGGGTGAATAGCATCTGATCTGAATGCTCCATGCAAGTATGAGCGGATTCTTTCTCTGCCATTAACTGAAAGAGGGTATTGATAAATAAAGGTTGAATACCAGTACGGGCAAAGCACTCTTCTCGATTCACCCGCTGATGAACCAGTTCCACCATGGGGTGCGTTCTTTCATCCCGGTAATGAAATGGCATACCCAGCAGAAATCCATTCCTGTCCAAGTGACCATAGTCCAGACCCCAACTGTCCACACCAATGGACTCAAGGCTGGATCCATATTCTGCTTGGGCCATCGCCAATCCCGTGAGGATTTCATTATAAATTCCAACCAGATTCCAATGGATGGAACCATTCAAATCAACCGGGCCATTGGGGAAAGAGTGCAAGACGCGGAGATTTAAGGCAAGTCCGTCCCATTCACCGGCAAGAACGCGTCCGCTTTCTGCACCTAGATCAACAGCGAGATAAATCTTTTTTGATTTCATGTAGCAAATAGTTTTAAAACAAGGAATTCTTATACTTTCGACATTAAAAATTTTATCTACCCCTTAAAAATCTTGGGATATGCCTGCTTTTTTAAAATCCAGATTTGCAAAATTTTTTGAGCAAAACTAAATCATCACTACGCTTATTATCATAACTCAAATTAATTATGTTTTTCGATCCCTTATATATTGTAATCATTTTAATCTGCGTAGGCTTTAGTCTGTACGCATCGAGCATAACCAAAAGCCGGTTTAAAAAGTATAGTGCTTACACGACTCAGTCCCGGATGACTGGTGCTGAGGTGGCTCATAAAATCCTTTTGGACAATAATATTCATGATGTCCGAATTGAGCGAGTTGGTGGGACTCTAAGCGATCATTACGATCCCAGATCCAAAAGCCTGCGATTAAGTGCAGATGTCCATGATCGAAATTCGATGGCTGCTTTTGGTATTGCTGCTCATGAAGTGGGACATGCGATTCAACATGCCAAGGCTTACAGCTTTTTAACCTTTCGTTCCGCCTGGGTACCGGTGGCAAATATTTCAAGTAAACTTTCCTTTGTGGTAATTTTCATAGCCTTCATGCTTGGCGGTGCTCAATCTTTCGCTGGTGCCACGGTATCCTGGATCGGAGTTTTGTTGTTTGGCTGTACTACATTGTTCACCTTGGTCACCTTACCGGTTGAGTTTGATGCCAGCAGCCGTGCTCTTGCCTGCTTACAAAAAGGTAATTATGTTGCTGAAAAGGAATTGGATGGTGCCAGAAAAGTCTTAAATGCAGCGGCTATGACCTATGTAGCCGCCTTTGCCAGTTCTCTCTTAATGTTACTTTACTATGCCTTCCGACTCGGTCTTTTTGGTGGCCGTAGATAATTATGCTATCTGGAGATCGCTTTCCCGAAGTTCAAAGCGCTGGTAAGAAATTGGGAATTTTGGCTTTTGCGGATCAAAATCAATAATACAACCTTGTAGACCAACATCTCCTTCTGCAACCGGGCACCTTCTAGGCATTCCATCCAGAAAGCGACCGAGGCAGGCTTCGATTTCTCTTCCCAGAACAGATTCCCTTGGTCCCGTCATCCCCAAATCACTTTGGTAAGCGGTGCCCTTTGCTAAGATTCTACCATCCGCAGTGGGCACATGAGTATGGGTTCCATAGACCATCCCAACCCGTCCGTCTAGGTGCCAGCCCATGGATTCCTTTTCCGAAGTTGCCTCGGCGTGAATCTCACAAAGAATAAGATCGGTCCGGGCTTGAAGAGATTGAATCAAATCAGATGAAGTTTCAAAGGGACAAGATACTTTGGGTCCCATGAAAGTTCGACCTAATACCGTGAAAAGACCGATCTGAATCCCTTCTATATCCAGGATTAGATGTTTCCTTCCCGGATTGGAGTCTGGTAGGTTCGCGGGACGACAGACAAAATTCAAATCTTCAATTTCATTTTCAAAGTTTTTTTGATCCCAAACATGATCACCCAAGGTGATGGCATCCACGCCCGCTCTTTTTAATTCCGCAGCAATCTTGGCGGTTATTCCAGCCCCGCCGGCGGCATTCTCTCCATTTGCGAGTACCAGATCGATTGCCATATCAGTACGAATTCCTGCCAAGTGTTGGGTGAGAAAATTTCTCCCCGGACGGCCGACGACATCTCCCAGGATAAGAATTTTCACTTTGGCTTTCCTCCTTCTTGGTAATAACAAAGAAGTCGGTCGTGGACCAAGAAAACAAGATCATCCAAACGATCCCCGTTCAAGTCGATCACCAACCCTTCCCGAGGCTCATAAGCACCACCCTTTTTTCCTTGGTAGTGCATATTTTTTTCAAAAGTTCGAAAATGTAAAACACTGGAAAATTTTTGATTTTTGGTATCGAGGGAGAGAAATTCCAGGAGGTTTTTTCGTCCATCCAAGCAGATCAAGTCAGCTTGGCCATCCGCATTGAAATCGCCCCATTCAATTCCATTGTAGCGAATTCCGGGAAGATCGGTCAGGTGTCGTGCTTCCACCTCGACTGTAAGATCGAGGGCAGATGATTTACCTAGCATTTGAAAACCACTACTCCCCATTGATACCAGGCTTTCCGTTTTCCCTGACTGAAGAACACGAGAAAGGAGCGGCTTGGTCATACTTTGATTTTTCCCGGTTTTAATTCCACCTTGCTTACCCACATCGGAAAGTCTCTCCCAATAACCTTCGGAATGATAGGCATAAAGTTCATCTTTGCCATCTCCATCCAGATCCAACCATTGGGGAGCGAATAAATCACCGCTCTGATCCACCGAGTTGAATTGTCCGGTTACTTTAAAATCCTGATCTTGCCAAATTACAGACCGGACGAATCCCTTTCCACAAATAAGAATTTTATTCCTTTTTGAGTTGGGATTTACTAACAAGCCCAAGCGGTTTGCTTCCGCTCCCTTGAGAAAACTTTTTCGAACCACAGAATCCTGTGCCACCTCATTCCAAGAACCCGAGGAGTCCCCCAAAAGAATCGTAGGGGCTTCTCGGCTAGATAAAACCAACAAATCCACCCACCCATCCTGGTTGAGGTGGCAGGGTAAAAGATCCGCTGGTTCTCGACGCCAATTTTCTAACTTATAAGAATGCAGCCTTTGAGGCTTTCCTTTTTCATTCAACCCCCAGGTTTCCAAGGCAAAGTCAGAATCATCCTCGGTGACCACGAGAATCTCATCCAAACCGTCCGAGTCACAATCGGTGGTACAAGCGACCACCGGAGCTCCCTGGGTGCTGAGCATCTCGGGAAAGGAAAAAGTACCCTTCCCCTTGGGTTCAAAATGGGCGACTCCAAGGGCTTCCTCATCCAAACTGAGAACTAATAAGCTTGGCGGAAGGTTTTTTTCCGTGCGGAAGGGGTGAAGGGAAGAAATACCTCTTAAAGAAGGCACTTCTCGGGCCACTCCAAATTCACCGTTTGGCTTTCCCGGCAGGAATAGAAGTTCACCAACGGAAGAGTCGGCGGCCACGAGATCGGGCCAGCCTTGACCATTAAAATCATCCATTACCCACGCAGTTTCCTTGTTTGAATCGGAAAATAAATCATAAGAGAGAACTTTAAGTTGGTCCGCTTGGCTTTCTTTTCCATTCTTGGAATCAAAAGAAAAAACCAAGGCTTCATTGGAAACGGCGTCAATCGAGCAAAATTGTAATCTTTCTTTTTCAACTTTCGAAAAATAAGGAGTGGGAAAGGAAGAAAGTTTCAGATCAAAAGAGGATTCGGGTCCAAATCCGCTTCCATGACCAAGCCTAAGCTTAAGTGAATCCTCATCTTCGGGGACTAAATAAATCCAATCGATAAAGCCATCTCCATCAACGTCGGCGAGTTCAGTGCCATATGCCCTCTTTCCATCTTCTCTTGCCAAGGCTGAGGGGTAGGAAGGAACTCCCTTTACAAAGCTCAAGCTTTCCAGACCTTCTAAAGTGAAGATAAATAGCCGGGGCATTACTGCGGACTTGGAAGCAGGTAATACCTTTAAACTTCGGGAGAAGGGACGAATTCTACCGCTCTCTATAAGCAGGGGATCACTCCAAGTGGAATTGTTTTCTCGAAAATGAACAAATACCCCTTCATCCGGGCTAGCACGAACCAGATCCGGTCGACCGTCTAAATTTAAATCCCCAATCGCCAATGAAGTAAGATTGCCCGGGACGAATATTCTTTCTTCCAAATAGGGTGCGTCCTTCATCACTGGTTCCCAGCGATCCTGTTCAACCGGACGGATTCGAGGTGGTCTTTCTCCATCCTTACAACGATAAAGAATCTCAATCCTCGAGCGATTCAGGTTGAAATAAATCAAATCCTGTAAGCCGTCCCCATTGAGATCAGCATGATTTAAACAGCGAGCGTTCCAACCAGCCAGGTGAACTTCGGGTGTAGAGAGCCTAACCGGTCTAGCTTTTTCGCCCGCAAGAGAATGAATAACTAAAAAAATGCAGACAAGCCCCTTCCAGCCGATCCTTAAAATGAGGGCAAAGCGAGTCATTTGGGAATACGAAAAAGTTTGCCCTTAGAAATAAGCCCATCTTCATGATCCTGAGATACTAAGAGCATGAAGAATGGGAAATCGCCAAAATCATCGGCATCTATGTCGATGTCATAGGCATCGCTCAAAACCGAAAATGGGACCGAGGAGAAAAGGGGCATGATTTTACGGAAATTAGCATAGTCAAGTTGACGCACATCCGTGGGCATTTCCTTCAAAGCTTTTTGAATATGAGCTTGCTTCCAGAGGGAGGATTTTGCTCCTTTCATACGGTTAATCAATTGATTCAGGTATCTCTCTTCTCCCATGGATAGAAGCAACCACCGATCCTTTATGGCATAACTTAGGGAGGTACCCCCACCTAGGCCGCGCATCGAGCGAACTAGTACTCCTTGTTGCTCCCGTTCCTGAAATAAGTCACTTCCTGGACTTACCGCATTAAGCAGAGACCGAAGAGTCCGGTCAAAGAGTTCAGGATCCTTCAATGAAATCGCATAGAGAGCAGAACTTGGGTTATTAAGGTCAACCTCCCCGGAAGCGGAAAGATTCAGGTAGGAGAAAGATGCTCCCTCATCTCCCAGTGACCCAAATAAATCTTTTCGAAGAGACAGTTTTGCCTGGTCCTCAAATGCTTGAATTTGGGAATTCAGTAACAATCCTAATCCAGGACTTACCCTGGCCAAAGTTTTTTCAACCGTTGGCCACATCTCGGCAAAATCCAGCCTAAAGGTTGAGACTCCGAACGCATTGGCTGGGCAAAAATCATAAAGTTCAACATTGGAACCCACAGGCTTAAGAAAAGCAAGCAAGCCTTCTCTTTCATTCATAAAGAGCCCCTGGGCTACTGAGAATTCATGATCTTCAAAATCAATCTGCATGGCAAAATGATCCAGTCCTTTAAGACCCAGGCCGTTGATTAAGCCATCAAAGGTAATACCAAGTGGGTTTTCAGGAAATTTGAAATTGGGTATGTTTTGAATTTGCTCAAGAAAGGAAATGAGCTTTTTAAAATCTATAAAGGCTCGTGCCTGGCCTTTTTCAATCTCGTCAAAAGCATCCTGGTATTGAAGGGATTCCGATAAAGTAGGAGCTTTGGATTTCCCTTGGATGCGAAGGATTGTTTCCTCGACATGTTCCTCTCCCCCACTCAAAGCGAGGAGCATCCCCTCGTGAAAAGAGATGGCAAGCATGGTATCTTTTTCTGGAATCGTATTTAGTTCCTGGCTTTTAGCATGTCCAATCCAGTGAATTTCTGCTCCTTCAATCGTTGATTTCTCGATCCTAGTTTTTCCGGTCTCTTTGTTTTTTATCCATTCTTTTACCGATTTCATCATTTCCTTAAACTCTTGCTCTGACAACTTACTTTGAGCGAGCAAAGAGACTTGAGGCAATCTTCTAGCCTGCCATCTTGCATTTCCTCCATCTTCGTTTTTCCAATTTACAACTTCATTTTCAAAGCTTCTTTCGATTTGACCAATTGCCACGGCCAAACCTCCATTCAAGGATTCCATGAGCGGTATATACACCTGTTCATAGTATTCTTCCATCTCCCCCCTTTCCTTCTTCGAAAAACCTTTCAATCCTTCCGCCCAATTTTCACCGATCCATTTCTGGATTTTGGCCCAAGCAGGAAAGTCAGCAACCTCCCCCCATGGGCTCTGCGAAAATTCTTCCTGGAGTTCATTCCAATGGTCCACTTCCCATACAAACAAACTATCTTCGGGAAGATAGTCCGACATACTTTTTTTCTCCGATGCAGATAGGGATGAGAAAATAAAAATGGTGGATGCAGTGAAAATACGAATGGGGTTCAGGCTTTTCATTTAGTAGGAGTTGGTTTTTGGGTGGAGGGAGGTGAAAGATAACGAAAACCGGCATTCGGATTTCTGGGATCAAAAGCATAGGCGTCTCGATTCTGGAGAAAAGTTTTTAGGGTTTGTACGGGAATGGCAAAGCCCAAGCCCTCGGCCCCTTGCGAAACCACTTTCATATTGTTTACCCCAACCACTTCTCCTCGATAATTGAACAATGGACCACCCGAGTTTCCGGGACTAATTTCGGCGGTTGTCTGAATATGAATACGGTCGGAAATAATCCGGTTCCTAAGGCTTACAATTCCTTCCGAAACACTTCTTTCCAATCCCAGTGGACTGCCAATTGCAAAGACCCGATCTCCTTGGTTCAATTCAATCGACTGGCCCAAGGGAACAATCGGAAAGCCGGTTGTTTCCTGGCCTTCAATCTTAAGAAGTGCCAGATCAAGATTGCCACCCGTGGCAACGATCCGAACATTATCAAAATTTTTCTTAAGTAATTCCTCACCCAATTGGCTAAATTGAGTAATGGAAATTTTACGCTCACCCGCAACCACATGGTCATTGGTCACGACATAACCATCCGGATGAATCAAAAATCCTGATCCTAGTCCAACCGGGGTGCGAATCATCACCACGGCTTTTC
The DNA here is from genome assembly GCA_002308735.1 of Opitutia bacterium UBA1276. GTDB lineage: Bacteria > Verrucomicrobiota > Verrucomicrobiia > Opitutales > Seribacteraceae > Seribacter. Next base: position 12,821 of record DBVA01000061.1, read on the forward strand.
CTAAATCATCCACCAAATCACGCAGGGGGGTTGCCCGACGGTTCATGGAAGTGGTAAACAGAGAATCTCCTACGGTAAATTCGGGAGCCATTTTCTCTTTCGCTTCAAAGACTCTAGCAATTTCTTTTTGGGGAACCGAAAGAACTTCAAAACCCAAGTCCAAAATAAGCTTTTCCTCGGTTTTCTTCAGCAAAGTGGCTTCGATCATACCACCATTATGCAGTTCAACCTTTATTTTTCCGGCCACTAATAAAGGCGAAAGCAAACCGAAGCATACAATAATTTTAACTATGAGAAACACTCTTTGGAACTAGCCCTAATTTAATTTGCAAGCGAGTAAATTCGATACCAAAAAACACATTAAAGGCATTAAGAATGAATGGTATTCAACAGGTTTTCTTCTTAGTAATAAAAATTTAACTGGGAACAATTTCCAAAAGAAGAGTCATGAAGCGGGATCGGTTTTGCTTCCTCAAACTCGGTATCCAACAAAACAATTCGGGTAGCACCGCTTGAACTTCTTTCCGTGTAATACAAGTGCCGGCCATCACTTGCCCAATTTGGTTGCATCCCATCCCGGGTACCTTTGGAGAGAATTTTGGTCTTTCTTTCAGCAAAGCTGTATTCGCAAACTTGAAATCCACCACCCACCGCAGCGGTAAATGCGATCCGGGTAGGATCCTTCGGGTTCCAGCTTGCTTCGGTACAATGAGAACTAACATTAGTTGGAATCCGGGTAAGCCTACCGGTGGAAAGCGAGAGCTCATAGAGCTGTGGACGACCTCGGCTGTCTGAGGTGACAATCAATCTTCTGCCGTCAGGCGACCAGCAAGGACCAGATTCATTGCTTCGATTGTTGGTTACTTTTCTTGGCTTACTCAACATGCTTTCAGACAACCAAACTTCAGGATTTCCTGAAGCCGAAAGAATAAATGCCACTTGGGAAGTACGGGGGTTTTGTAAAGCTCTTAAATTACTACCCCGGTAGCTCGCAATCGTTTGGATTTTTCGGGTCGTTAAATTGAGGTGGTAGATATTATTAAAAATCTTTCGATTACTGGTGAAGAAAATCCCCTGCCCCGAATTATCCCAACTTGGATTAAAAGTGATTTTCCCAAATGAAGTTTGAGGACTAGCCGAACTCATTAGGGCGTCGGATAAAAAGATTTCTTTTTTACCGGAAAGGGATGATAGATAAGCTATGCGCCCGTTGAAAAAGCTCGCCTCGCCCGTAATTTCCAAAACCATTTTATCCAGAGCCTTGAAAACCGCATCTTTTCCACTGGTTCCATTTTGGGAAAATTTCTTGATTACTTTGCGGGGATTCCCTGAAGAGATCGAGAGTTGAACCTCTTTACTCCCCTGGGCCAGAAGCGAAATCCCAAAGCGGCTAGACTTGGGGGTGCTAAGCCTGAATGCACCGTGAGCATTGATCGCACGAGAAGCTAAGGAAAGCAGACTCTTCTGGGTACCATCGAGATCTAGTGCGATTTGTTTTTTTGCCAATTCTCCTTCAATTGGACCTAGCACGATCGTTGAACCCGTTTGAGCACAAACCGGTGAAATGACAAGCACGACTACTCCCAAAATCCATTTCCATCCATTCATTTCCACATTCATAACACTACCATCTAAAACTTGTCCGATCTCGCAAGCGCAAACCTACGAATTCTGGTTTATTAAAAATTTTATTCGCTATGCTCCAATTAAATTTTGATTGCCATCCTCGTTAGAGGTTCCTTGATGATCGCTTTAAACATGACAGCAGAAGACATACTTCCCATACTTCAAAAAGTAAAATATCCCGGCTACACCCGGGATATTGTTTCTTTCGGTTTGATCAGCGAAGCAAGCTTGATCCAGGGCCATGCCAAGGTAAAAGTTGAAATCGGAGGTTCAGATTCCACTCTTCCTAACACCCTAAAGCACGAGATCGAAACGGTATTGGAAGCAGAACCTTCGGTTACTTCGCATGAAGTAAGGGTGATCTTCAAAAAAGATAACGAGGGGCAAAGTTCTCAGGAAGCCGATAATGGGAAAAATACTTTAGCTGGAATTAAAAGAATCATTGCCATTGCCAGTGGTAAAGGAGGCGTGGGGAAATCAACCATCACCGCAAACTTAGCGAGTGCACTTTCCAAAATAAACAACGATCAAGGGGAGCCTTTGACCATAGGAGTAATGGATTGTGATCTTTACGGTCCATCGATTCCTCTTCAACTTGGAATTTCGGAACAACCAACTGCCTTGGAAGAAAACCTTCTTTCTCCCGTTGAAAACCACGGCATTAAGGTGATGTCGATGGGCTTGCTTGTAGATGAAGAAACCCCCGTGGTTTGGCGCGGACCCATGGTTATGAAAACCATTCAACAATTTGCCGCGAATGTGGATTGGGGTGAACTGGACTACCTATTAGTGGACTTACCTCCCGGAACTGGAGATGCCCAGCTATCGCTGGCTCAAATTTTGCCGTTGGATGGAGTGGTGATTGTAACCACCCCCCAAAAAGCTGCAGTTGAAGTTGCAAGAAGAGGAGCAATGATGTTTCCCAAGGTCAATGTTCCCATACTTGGTGTCATCGAAAACATGAGCTTTCTACAAGATCAAGAAACGGGAGAGAAAAGATTTTTATTTGGACAAGGAGGTGGACCATTGACTGCAAAGAACTTGGAAACCGTTTTCTTGGGAGAAGTTCCATTGGATGAAGAGATTCGACTTGGTGGAGATCACGGAATACCAATTATCTTTGGACACCCTGATTCTGCAGCCTCCGCTGCCTTCACTGAAATTGCAGGGGAGATAAGCTCGCTACTACCCGCAAGCGATTGATAAGACTGAATTAGCCTTTAATCTCGCGATGCAGCGTGTGACGGCGTAAAAAACGATTATACTTTTTCTTTTCAACAGCATCCGTCTGTAACTTTTTATTTCTGGACGCCATATAGCGTGAAGGTGGTTTTCCTTCTTTGCGTGCTTCGGTACATTCTAAAATTATGGTTTCTCTGGCCATGATTGAAATTTAACAAAATTTGGATGAGTTGAGCAATAAAAAAACTTGCTGAGACTTCTTTACAAAGGACTTAGAAAAGATCATTTGAATTTGCAATCCCATGGATGATCATACAATTTATTGGAGTGGAGAGTTCTTCCAATCCAAGTATTTCGAGCTTAAACGATGCAACCTTTAAGGAATTGCAGCTCAACCGAGACGATCAATCTAAGATTGAAGTTCCGGATTCCGGGCATGAGAGTTCCATCAAAGTAACCAAGTCGCCTGAACCGATTGAGTTAGGAGGCAACTTATCCAGTGAAGATTCCCTCGAGAATCAAATGAAATGCCCCCAAGCCGGTAATCCCTTGCCCAGCGTTGACAACTTGGACGACGCCGGAATTGATTGTACTCGAAAACCCGATTGGGAAGTGGTCAAGCCGACCCAGCTGCCCGAAGAAGCTGGACCAAGCCAATTTCATAATGATAAATTCTGGGATGAGCGAAGCCTAGACGAGGAATTACAAAAAAAGGATCTACAGCAAGAAATCATTGACCGGGAAGTAAAGGAATTCAATAAGGCTGCGGAACGAGGTGAAGATTTCAGCCGCCCCTTTCAAAATGAAGTATTGGATCCCTATTATCAAAGTGGAAGTGATCCATCCGAGCCTCCTTCCGCAGGACATAGCTTAGATTCTTTTATCTAATTCAAAGTGGATATTCCGGTTCGATTTGAAATTATCGGAGACTCCCTCGCATTGAAGTGGTTCGATGGAACAGAAGACTTTTGGAGTGGTTCGTTTCTTCGCAAACACTCCCCCAGTGCCGAGCAAACAGGTGAGATGGATATCTTTGGGAGAATTCAAGGGGGTAGCTCTGGCAAGGATGAGTATAAGGAGGTGAAACTCTTAAAGTTATTTACCGTTGGTAATTATGCCCTTCGTTTACTATTCAGCGATGGACATTCCACTGGAATCTACTCTTGGAGCTACTTAAGAAATTTGCCGAAAGAAAACGCGAATTCCTAGAAATCCTGGCTTATGCCACACCACGCTCGCTTTTTCGAATAAAACCAACAATTTCCTGCGTAACGGGCTCATCCGCCCAAGGCGAATCATCCGAAAGGGAAAGCATCGCCTGACTGCGATTAAAATCACTTTTATAGATTGTTTTAAAAACCCCGCGGGCTGCTTCGATATCTTCGCTGGAAAAACCATTTCTTTCCATTCCAATCTTATTAATCGAGCGGACTTCAGCAGGGAAACCATCTGCTAACATATAAGGTGGAACATCTTGAACCAACTTGGAACAAGCTGATACCATACAATGTTTACCGAGCCTACAAAATTGATGTACGCCAGCATTCCATCCAACATTAACAAAATCTCCAACGACCACATGGCCACCCAAGGCCGAGTGACTGCTCATAACCAGATGATTTCCAACTTGGCAATCGTGGGCTACATGGCTGTAAGCTAGAAAGACATTATCGGACCCGATACGGGTCAAATCATTTTCTTCGGTAGCTACATGTGCGGTGACATACTCCCTAAAAATATTATTGTCTCCAATCTCCAAACCAGGCTCGCCACCCTTGTATTTCAAGTCATGAGTTAGGCCGCCAATCAAGGCATATGGATAAACCATATT
>DBVA01000061.1:17830-23969 GCA_002308735.1 Opitutia bacterium UBA1276
GTCTCCAATGCGAACCTTTTTGCCCACCATTGCAAAAGCTTCAACCACCACATTTTCACCCAACTCAGCAGTGGGGTCAACGATCGCACTTGAATGGATATTCACCGCCATAATTAACGAACTTCTTTTCCATCCATGATTGAAAACATCAGGCTTGCTGAGGAAACGGTCTGCTCGCCAACCTTACATTCAACACAGGCAGTTGCCAGCTTATTACCCCGAACTTTTTCAAGTTTTGCAGTTATAATAAGTTGGTCTCCAGGAACCACAGGTTTTCGAAATTTTACCTTATCCGCACTCATGAAAAAAGCTACCTTTCCTTCTGCTGATCCTCTTCGAAGTAATAAAATACCGGCCGCTTGAGCCATAGCTTCTAGTTGTAGCACCCCGGGCATCACCGGATGACCCGGGAAGTGCCCGGTAAAAAACGGTTCGTTGATACTTACATTCTTAATGCCAACTAATTTCTCCCCTCCCTCAATGGAAGCGACTTTATCGATCATAACAAAGGGAAAACGGTGAGGTAAAACATCCAAAACCCGCCGGACATCCAACTCAGTTTCGTCCGGAAGCACAAAGGATTTACCTTTGGCTGGAGCCGTAGACTTTTCATCTACTTGTTCCCCTTTTTTCATCAATTCACTGAGCTTGGTGGTCAATTCTGCATTCAAGGAATGACCAGGGCGAACCGCGATAATATGAGCGTGAAGAGGCTTCCCGAGTAAGGATAAGTCACCAACAATATCTAAAATTTTATGTCTTACGAATTCATCTTCAAAACGGAGAGGTTCTTTGGAAAGAATCTTATCTCCCTTGATCACGATCGCACTATCCAAGCTTCCACCCCGGATTTTCCCAAGCTTCAATAACTCCTCAATGTCTTCATAAAGAGTGAATGTCCGGGCCGGAGCAAGCTCAGCAAGATAAGTTTCGGGATCTAACTCGATAGAGAGATGCTGAACATGACTCGCCCTTTCGTCAGTCGAGGTGCAGGTAATTCTTAATCCATTGTAGGGCAATGCAATCATCGACCGATTTCCATCGGTGACCGAAACGGGATAAGGTAAACGAAAGAATTCCCGCTCCGCATCTTGTTCCACCGGCTCAGCTTCTAAAATTAGGTTGGCAAAGGGGCGGGCTGAGCCATCCATGATTGGTGGCTCACTGGCATCCAAATCAATAACCACATTATCCACACCTGAACCAGCTAAGGCACTAAGGACATGCTCAATCGTGTGAACCTTTGCATTCCCATTGGAAATGGTCGTACTCCGCACCAGATCAGTTACATTGGAAGAAAGAGGCAGGATTTCCGGTTGACCGTACAGATCTACCCGGCGAAAAATGTAACCCGTGTTCGCTTCGGCAGGTTTAATCGTAAGTGATACTTCTTCTCCAGTATGAAGAGACTTACCAATGATAGTGCGTTCTCTGCGAATCGACCTTTGCTTAATGGACATTTAAAAAGAAATAAATTTCATATTTCAAGTTTGTTCGGATGTAAAGGGAGAAGCAATTATTCAAGAAGCTTGCACCGACAAGATAATGATTCTAAAAAGATGCTTCGGTATCCATGCAACAAGCCAAAAGAAAAAAACCTCTAAAAAAGAGGTTAAAAAGAGAGTACTACAAATTTGTAGATGGGTTTGTGCGATCTCATGGCTTGCAAAAAGTACTCTTAAAATTGGTGTATTTCATATGCTTTATCATTTCAGTTATCTTAGCCACTTTGTTGTACTTGGAAAATAAATGATTGGCTGTAAACAAACTGCCAGCATTATTTACTCAGTTTGCAAGAAAATCAGAATCCTCCAGCTTCTTCCCACGCTTCAAGGTATTTAGCCAATATAAAATGGAGGCTGACTTGACTTCATCACTAACCTTGGAGTCTTCTACAAAATCCATAAATAAGTTGTACCCGTTCAAAGATAGGTAGTCTCCGAGTTCCTGATTAGCTTGTGGATAACCGGAGAGGAACCCACTCAGTAATTCAGCTTCAATTATTCTTTTTCTTTGCTTACCCAAAGTTACAAATGTGCCATTAGACTTCAGTCGTTGTATATCGTTGACTAGTTCAGAATCCTCGGGTCGAAAACAATTGTAGGATAAGGAAAGCCTTTTTAATTTATCAAGTTCTCGAAAAAAACTGCCTTGGGAAATCAAGTTGTAAGAAACGGATAAAACTTCTAAGCCCGAAAGGGATTCAATTGGTTTTGGATTAACAATTAGATTTCGTTGTAAATGCAACTCCTTGAGGCTGATGAGACCCTGCAAAGGTCGGAGATCAGAAATACGATTCTCAACTAAAAACAATTGCTGCAACCGGTTACTTTCCCTTAGTCCACTTAAGTCAGTAATTTGATTATTCGAAAGAGACAACCGAACTAAAGATGGAAAAAATTGAAGCTTTGAAATATCTCTTATTTTATTCCCAGAAACAAAAAAGGTTTTTAATCTTGGTAGATCTTCGATGGAATCAAGGGAAGTCAGCAAATTGTTATAAAGGTATAAGTTCGTAAGTTTCGGAAGACTTTTAAGTTCGATTAGAGGGTCGGTATCTCTTTTCCCGTTTCCGCTTTGGTCTTCGATCGGTTCTCCTAAGTCGTAGGACTTATTTTTGTTTTCATCGACATAAGATTCCACACGACCCAATTGATTTTCTTGTGCGTATAGGGTGACCAGTGTCTTCATTTTGCTCAAACCCTCCAAGTCAATCAAGGCATTCTTGGAAACATTTAAGAAAACTAAATCGGTAAGGTGTTCAATGCCAGACAGACCGAGTAAGCGATTCCCCGAAATATTTAATTCCCGCAAAGCCCATGGTCCAAGCTTTAATCGCTCCACGACTTTAGACATTTTCAGAATCACCTCATTTTTCTGACTCCGGGAAATTTTGCGGTCTTCCAAAGAGAGTTGAAAGTCAGCAACTTCTTTTCTCATCTTACTTCCTGAGAGAGGAACTAATCCGCTCAGGTTCCGAATTCGATTTCCGGAAAGGTCCAGCTTGGTAATAGAAGCTAGGTTGGAAATAGGCGAAATATCTTCAATGAGATTGTTGTTAAGAACCAAAATTTCTAGGTTTTTGGCAAATTCAAGACCCGTAAGGTCTCGTATTTCCATGGAACTTGCGTCTAAGCTGGTCAATTCTTCCTCCACTAATTTTTGAGTGAGATTATCTCTGGAAACTCCCAAAGATTGACAAATCGCTTTCTCCAAATTCAATTCGGGCACAACCATAATTTCGGCAAAACTAGTGGCTACAAGGATGTACATACTCAGACCACACAAAAGAGCTTTGCCAAAAAACAAGGAGCTTACAAAAAAAGTTCTCACCCTTAAAGAGTCGGTCTTAATGTACTCCGCTTTAGCGTCATCTTAATCGAACTACTAAATCCTTGGATTCTACTGAATCCCCCACTCCCACCAGGATCTCATCCACAACCCCTTTGGATGAGGCATAAAGGGTCGTTTGCATCTTCATAGCTTCCAGAACCGCGACCTTGTCACCCTTGGCTACATTTTTACCGACACTGGTGGCAATGCTGCTGATCATAGCAGGAATGGGAGCGGCAATATGCATGTCATTTGCGGGATCCGCTTTTTCTCTCGCTTTGGCATCCCCCTTTATACTTTGGTCCTTAACCAGAGTAGTACGAGCTTTTCCGTTCAACTCAAAAGTTAAGGGGCGCACCCCTTTTTCATCTGGTTCTCCCACATGGAGCAGTTTGATGAATAAAGTTTTTCCCTCTTCAATATCGATCGAAATTTCTTCTCCCGGTTTCAAACCGTGAAAATAGGCAGTTGTAGGTAAAACGGAGACATCCCCATACTTATTTCTAAAGTCCCTGAAGTCATCATAAACCTTGGGGTACATCAAAGAGGAGAACAAATCGTCATCCGTTGTCTTGTTACCATATTTCTTCTTGATTTTGACAGACTCCTTAGCGAGATCAATCTTAGGAGCAGACGCACCGGGTCGACCCCTCAATGGCTTCCTTCCACCGAGGATAACTTTTTGGATATCCTTGGGCCATCCTCCAGTAGGCTGACCCAAGTTACCGGACATTAAATCGATTACCGACTCAGGGAAACCGGTTTCGGGAGGCAAATTGGTAAGATCAGATGGCTTGACTCCTTTTGTAATCAGAAAAATAGCAAGATCGCCCACACATTTACTACTGGGAGTAACCTTGACGATATCACCTAGAAGTTCGTTCACTTCCTGATAAGTCTTGACCACATCCGGCCAACGTTTTCCTAGACCTAGAGCGGTTGCCTGCTCCCTCAAATTGGTATACTGCCCGCCTGGCATCTGATGTTGGTAAACCTCGGCACCACCGAAGGGTGGAGAAGTATCAAAGGGGGAATAGTACTGGCGGATAGTTTCCCAGTACAGGGAAAGTTCATTCAAAGCATCCACATCCAAGCCGGTCGACCTTGGCATATTCCTAAGTGCATGAGCCACGGAATTGAGATTAGGTTGGCTGGTACAGCCAGACATCGAGGAAACCGCCAGATCAACCACATCCACACCAGCTTCTGAAGCTTTTAATACGGAGGCCGAGGCAATTCCACTTGAATCATGAGTATGAAAGTGTACCGGAATCGAAATTTCATTGCGTAAGGTTTTGACTAATTTTTGGGCCGCTGCGGGGTGGCAAAGCCCAGCCATGTCTTTAATTGCTAGGATATGTGCTCCCATCTTCTCAAGCTCCTTTGCTAGCTCTACATAGTATTTCAGCACATATTTTTCTTCGTTTGAATCAGTAAAATCACCAGTAAAGCAGACTGCAGCCTCGCATAGGGAGTGGGTTTTCTCAGCTACCGTTTCCATGGCAACTTTTAGATTTGGCAGGTAATTAAGAGAGTCAAAGATACGAAAAACATCCATGCCAGCCTCGGAAGAGTGAATAACAAATTCTCGAACTACATTATCTGGATAATTGGCATAGCCAACTGCATTGGACCCGCGAAGGAGCATCTGAAAGAGAATGTTAGGAATTTTTTCCCGAAGCATTCGCAAGCGTTCAAAGGGACATTCGCCAAGAAAACGCATGCAGGTATCAAAGGTTGCCCCACCCCACATTTCCAGACTAAAGAGACCCGACAAGCGGCGGGAGATGAATTCGGCAACGGTCAGCATGTCATAAGATCGCATCCTGGCAGCAAAAAGAGATTGGTGTGCATCTCTCAATGTCGTGTCCGTAATCATCAGAGGCTTTTGTTCATGTACCCAACTGGTGAACTTAGAAGCTCCCATGGAAAGTAAGAGATCACGGGTACCCTGAGGTGGATCTTCTCTGGCATTATATTCAGGAACGATCAGGGGAAGTGGGTTGCTGATCCGATCCCTTCCCTTAACTTGCGGGTTCTCGTTTACGATGACTTCACCCAGATAACGGAGCAGGCGGGTGGCTCTGTCTTTACGGGCCTTGAACTTGAATAAACTTGGAGTAACATCGATCATTCGAGTTGTTGCTTTACCTTGAACGAAGTCTTTGTGAGCGATCACATTCTCTAAAAAGGGAATGTTTGTTTTCACCCCCCGTATCCTCATTTCGCGAAGCGATCGATGCATTCGATCCAAGGCTTGGGGTAAATCCGGACCAGAGGTGGTAAGTTTTACTAACAAGGAATCATAGAATGGGGTGATAATAGAACCGGTGTCTCCCATTGCTCCGTCAAGCCGCACCCCAAAACCAGCAGCAGAGCGATAGCTGAGAATTTTACCATAATCAGGAGTGAAGTCTTTTTCAGGATCCTCCGTGGTCACCCGACATTGCACGGCACAACCATTCCGAGGGATATTTTCTTGTTGAGGAATACCAATTCTTTTTCCATGCAAGTCATGTTCCATCGCAACCAGGATCTGAGACCGGACGATATCAATTCCCGTTATTTGCTCCGTGACGGTATGCTCCACTTGAATTCGTGGATTCATTTCTATGAAAAACCACTCCTGGGTATCTTGATCGAGAAGAAACTCAACGGTTCCAGCATTGTTATAACCTACCTTGTTCGCCAAATTGACTCCGGCTTGGCAAAGTTCATTCACAACTTTTGAATCCAGGCCTATGGAGGGTGCAACCTCTACCACTTTTTGATACCTTCGTTGGACAGAACAATCTCTTTCATGAAG
>DBVA01000061.1:24276-38305 GCA_002308735.1 Opitutia bacterium UBA1276
CAATCTCTTTCATGAAGATGAACGATATTTCCTTTTCGATCTCCAAGAATCTGCACTTCAAGATGCTTTGCCTTGCCCACATACCTCTCCAGAAAAACCGCAGAATTGCCAAATGCTCTTTCGGCTTCTCCCTGAGCCTCTTCCAACATCGATTTGAGGTCTTCTTCTTTATGAACAACCCGCATCCCTCGACCTCCTCCACCAAAAGCTGCCTTAATGATTAACGGGAAGCCAATCTTACGGCCCCATTTTAGGGCTTCGGCAGTTTTGGATACCGGGTTAGGAGTTGCTGGAAGCGTTGGAACTCCCGCTTCATCCGCTGCTTTCTTAGCAGCAACCTTGTCCCCCATTCGCTCTAAAAGTTCAGGGGATGGCCCCACAAAGATAATGCCAGCATCTTCACATGCTCTGGCAAAATGGGCATTCTCGGATAAAAAACCATAACCAGGATGGATCATATCCACTTTTTTCTCCTTAGCCAGAGAGATAATGGATTCAATATCCAAGTAAGCGGCAACGGGTCCTTTTCCTTTACCAACAAGATATGCTTCGTCCGCTTTGAATCGATGGACTCCAAAGCGGTCTTCTTCAGCATAAATTGCAACGGTCCGAAGGTTTAATTCGGAAGCAGAGCGAAAAATTCGCACTGCGATTTCGCTACGATTTGCAACAAGCAGTTTTTTCATAATTAAGCTGGGTAAATGTTTGGGAGAAAAGTATGATAAATGCCCATAAGCTTAGCATTATTCAACGCAAAAAGCTGGCTAAGCCCCAATGAATTCAAGAAAGGGGTTAAGCTTCTCTGAAAACCACTCTTCAACCCAAAATCTTGCCCCTACCCAAAAAAGAATTGCTGCAATCGCCAAGAAGGGACCAAAGGGTACCTCCATCCCCCACTCCATTTTCCGATCTCCCCTTTCTAAATCCTCTTTTCTGGAACCAAGCCTGGAAAGCAAAAGCATCGGAATCATAAAAATACATCCAATCATAGCACCTCCAAAGATGGTAAAAACCGCACCCTTCCAACCACAAAATGCACCAATACATCCGAGTAACTTAACATCTCCCTCGCCCAGAGCCTCACGGTCAAATACGCGGGATGCGATAGCTCCGATCCAATAAAGTAAGGAAGAGCCCAACAATAATCCCATCAAAGATTCAAAGAATGAACTAAGATGAGCAAGCAATCCTAGATTCTCCAAGGCGTGCATGGAGGGAAACGCAAAAGACAAGACGAGCCCAAGCAAAGCACCTCCGATAGAAAAACGATCCGGAATTGTCATGGTTTCCATGTCAATTACGATTACTGAAATCAAGAGAAAAACAAATAGACAACCCGTTAAAGTAAAGACCAAGTTAGAAAAAGAGGAACCGGTATAAAACAGATATGCAAATCCAAGAGCGGTAAAAAGCTCTACCCAAAAATAACGACTTGGTATTTTGTACGAGCAACAATGGGCTAATCCTTGTTGAAACAACCAACTAAAAAGAGGTATATTTCGGACCCATGGAATAGGTTCTTCACACAAGGGACAGAAGGAACGGGGAAAGATAACCGACTTATTTTGAGGAATGCGGTACGCACAAACATTAATAAAACTTCCGACAATTGCACCCAGGAAAAAGCCGATCAAAGCCATCAAGTTTGGATTCGCTAGAAATGCTTCCATCTTTTAATCAATGATTTTCCGCAACACCCTGATACATTGCAGCCACACAAATTTCTTCCTGGGTCCAGAGTTCCAAGGCTTGAGCTGCCTGATGAACCAGCATGGATAAGCCATTTGCCTGGGTCAGATCACATTGCTTAGCAGCATGAAGCAACTTGGTAACTGGGGGGTTATAAATCATATCATATATTTTTGAATTCGGGTGAAAATTAATTAGATCAATGGGGCAAGGATCCCTTTCTCGAAGGCCCAATGATGTGGCATTGATTACAATTAGGTTTTCAACCGTAAAAATTTGTTTCGGTATATCCTTCAGTGGGAAAGGACATATTCTGTCGCTTTCAAAGCTTGTACTTAAAATTTCTACCACTTCAGTTAATCTTTCCGTAGAACGGTTACCCAACCACAACCGTGAGCATCCACTTTGAAGGCAGCGGGCAGCGGCAGCTCTTGCAGCTCCACCCGCTCCTAGCAAAAGGATTTCAGATCCTTTAATCTCAACTCCTAAATCCTCCCGAAGTCCTTCCTCAAGTCCATACCCGTCGGTATTACAACCATGCCAGCCTTGTTCTTTTCTGACTAGAGTATTAACCGCACCCATTATTTCAGCATCTGAATCCACCGATGAGAGAAAAGGTAAAACCTCGACCTTATGGGGTATGGTTAGATTCAGTCCTTGGTATCCGTATTGCCAAAATTGAGGGAGAGCTTCTTCTAATTTTGCAGAAGGTACTTGTACTTTATCGTAGTGCCAATGATTAAAATCCGGCTTTCGGGAAGACAACTCGGCCAAGGCAGAATTGTGCAGGCTTGGGCTGAGGGAATGGGATATTGGATCCCCGAGCACGGCTAAGCCAACTCGATTTTCAGGGAGTGGCTTTATTTGATCAAAACTAAGGGCGGTTTCAAGCATTGGAGGCATGCCGTTGCACTCTTTCGAATTCTTTCACGAATCCACTGAACAAATTCGATTTCTCAGGATCTTTTGCCAGTAAAAAGTGATGGACTAAATTCCTACAGCCTCGACATAAGGTTTCTCCAACCGTTACGGGTAGTAGGGCTGAACCAGAATCTTCGATCGATGAATGTTCAAGAAAGTTTTCCATTTGCTCAAGTTCCAGAATTTTACCACCTGACCAAGCATCCAAATAAAAGGGGCGGTCCTCGGAAAAACATCCCACCATAAATCGACCAGGCAAGCCAATGGGTTCTAATTCAAGACCAATTCTTCGAGCAATCAGTAAGTAAAGTACCGATAAAGTGATGGGAAGCCCCTGCCTTCGGTCTAAAACCCGATGGAGAAAGCTATTTTCTGGATGCTCAAAATCTTTTCCCGCTCCCCGGAAACCATATTCGTGAAACAATACACGATTGATGACCAGACAAGTCTGTCGGGGGTTTAAAGGGGGTGCCACCAGTTCGCGAACTCGATCCGATAACTCATCCATGAACAAGGTGGCACTAGTAGCTTGGAAATTCGGATAAACCGTTCGATCCAGCAAAAACCATCCGGTTTCAAGTTCATATCTTTGAGAACGAATGAATTCGATAAAATCACCGACTACATCAGCCCATCCCAAAGTTTTATTGATCTCTTGTGCATGCTTGGCAAGGAACGGGTCCGAGCCTTCTAAAATATCCTTCAAAAAAAGCCTGCCTAATTCAGGTTGGCTTTTAAGTTGTTCAATCACCGCATCCCGAACAAGTGGAGTTTCGTCATCAACCAAGGTCTTGAGTGACTCAAAAATTCGCTTTTCTGAAACTTCCATTTATTTCATATACCCTTGATTTCATACAATGGGCAAGAAATCTTCTTATCAAAGCAAATCTATCGGTTTCCAAAAAGTGCAGACCCCACCCGAATCATAGTACTTCCAGCTTCGATCGCTTGCTCTAAATCTAAGGTCATTCCCATCGAAAGCTCATTCAGCTCTACATTAAACTCATCACGGAGACGATCTCTCAAATTCCTTAATTTTGAAAAAGCAGAACGGGCAACATCCAGATCCTCAGGTGCATAAGGGGCAATGGTCATCAAACCTTCCACGCGTATGTGCTTTTGGGATAAAGCAAAGGCAAGCAAACGAGCGGTGCCTTCTAGCGAACATCCAAACTTTGCAGGATCTTCTCCTGCATTAACTTGGAGTAAAATTTTCATTTCCATCTCGTTTCGACTGCAGGAGTCCTCCAGTTTTCGAATTAATTTTTCGCTATCCACCGTTTGAATCCTGCTAAATTTACCGACAACATTCTTTGCTTTGTTCGATTGTAAGTGTCCGATAAGTTCCCAATTCATACCAGTTACCGCTTTCTGCTTAGTTGCCGCTTCTTGTACCCGGTTTTCCCCAACGGTATCGAACCCCGCGTTCTTGCAGTAAGTGATAATCTCACTAGGCCAATTTTTGGTAACCGGAAGTAAATGGACTTCAGTTGGCTTTCTCCCGGCTTGGTCGCATGCCTTACCAATCTGTTCTTGGACAAATTCAAGGTTCTTTTTAAATTCTCGCTCTGTTAACATTAGTTAAATAAATGGAATAGGTTTGCTTATGATAAGTACAGATTATAGGTATTAAAGCATGCATATCCAGAATTTTAAGACCTTTTGTGATTTGGTTGAAACAAAAAGCTTTTCGAAAGCAGCTCGCCTTAATGAAGTGACTCAATCAGCTGTAAGTCAACAACTTAAAGCTATGGAAACTCACTACGATATGCTCATTATCGATCGTAATCAAAAGAAATTCCGTCTCACCCCTCAAGGAACTGCTCTTTATTCGACTTTTAAACAAATTCTTTCTTTGTATGAAAAACTACATTGTGAAATTCAAGAAATGCGGAACATCGTTAGTGGAACCATCCAAATCTCCACGGTAAATAGTATCGGATTGCACGAACTACCCCCGTACCTAAAAAATTTCATCAAAGAATTTCCATCAGTCAATGCCAGAGTTGAGTACAGAAGGGCCAACCTAGTTTACGATGATGTCTTGCACGGAACGGCAGATCTGGGACTTGTAGCGTTCCCATCCCCGCACAAGGAACTCATCATTGAACCCTTTGCCAATGATGAACTCATTGTCGCAATGAGTCCGGAAAATAAATTAGCAAAGAAGAAAATATTGGCGATCGACAACCTCAACGGTATGGATCTTGTTGCTTTTGAAAGAGATATTCCAACCCGTAAAGCAACGGATGAAATCCTTGCAAATGCCGGGATTGAAGTCTCTATAACCATGGAATTTGACAATGTTGAGACCGTAAAAAGGGCACTTGAGATCAATGCGGGCTTGGCCATTTTGCCCGCCAGTACAGTCAAGAACGAAGTAGAAAGAAATCAACTGGTAACATACAAATTAGAGGGGGGTATTCATAACCGTCCGCTCGCCGTAATTTATAAGAAAAACCGAGTACTTACCCCTGCTTTAAGATCATTCGTAGCCCTTATGAAAGGGGATACAGAATAACTATTTTTCATAATTTTATTTCCTGCTGCTCGATATTTCCTCCAACCTAGCGGTAAAACTTCCAATAATTACTTTACTGCTTATCTTAATTGGAATCTTTCTGGAGTCATCTGAATACCACACCTTGAGGATACCATCCGGACTTTTCTTAAAGACTCCACTCAAGTTCTTCATTTCAGGTAAGGTGGCATAGGCATAAAATGTACCCGCCGGTACTTTCACCCTTTCCCTCTTGCTTGTTCGAACAATGATCTCACTAATTTTCTTACCATCACAAGTTGGGATTTTGGTAGCTTGTCCGGATCGTAAAGTCCCCAATCGAAAAAAATATGCGATCGATAAGGGATCAAATACCCTTTCTGGGATTTTTATCGATATTGGATCTCTATCTTTTTCCTGATAAACCGACTTTGAGTTTTGATAATCAAATTTTACTTCAATATCGCGTTGAGTACTCCCCTCTCTTTGCCTTTTGCTGTAGCTTACTGAGCGAGTAAAAGCAGAATTCACAACACTCTCAATTTCCGTGCGTACTTTATAAATTTTATCCGCAAATGCATTCGTTCGAACAGAAAAGGACAAGACATAACAGGATTCATTTCCTTCCATTCTTTTCGGTAAAACCTCTAGCGTTGCATGACCTACTGGAATAAACCCCCATTTCATGGAGTACTCCAGCCTTTCTCCAGGCTCAAAAGGAATCTTGGTTGCGAAAGATAATTTACAAGTAGAAAACAGAATGCAAAATGCAGGGAGAACTCGAAAAAACCGAGGCATAGAAGAGTTTATCGACTTGGAGAAACTCTGACTGCTTTCAATCCCCATATATCCTCTGCGTATTCAGATATGGTGCGGTCAGATGAAAATTTCCCTGAACCTGCAACATTATGAATTGCCATTTTTGCCCATTTGGAAGAATTCATGTACACTTCACCCGCTTGATCTTGTGCATCCAAATAGGCCCGATAATCTGCTAAAACACAGAATGGATCACCCCAGTCTAATAAACTCTTGGGTAAATCTTGTAAAATATGACCTTCATCGGGAGAAAAATAATCGGAAGAAAGCCAATCAAGGACGGCCTTTAATTCTTCGTCTTTCTCATAATAGCTACGAGGCTCATAACCATTTTTTTTGAGGTCTTCGATCTCATCTACCGTTTTGCCAAAAATGAAGATATTTTCATCACCTACTTCTTCCAGGATTTCTACATTGGCACCATCTAAGGTACCTATGGTTAAAGCTCCGTTCAGTGCAAACTTCATATTTCCAGTACCCGAGGCCTCTTTTCCAGCAGTCGAAATCTGTTCGGATAAATCGGTAGCTGGTATAATTCGCTCAGCGGAAGAAACTCCATAGTTTGGCCAATAGGCAACTTTAAGCTTATCTTTTACTCTCTCGTCATGATTAATTCTTTTGGCTACCAAATTAATTGCATGAATAATTACTTTTGCAAGGTGATACCCTGGGGCAGCCTTAGCTCCAAAAATAAACACCCGTGGTGAAATCTCAAGGTCAGGATTATGGAGTAGTCGGCGATAAAGCGTGAGAATATGCAAGAGGTTAAGATGCTGTCTTTTATACTCATGCAACCGCTTAATCTGCGAATCAAACAGGGCAGCAGGATCAATAGCCAAGTCCATCTTTTCGATAACTTTCTGAGAGAGAATTTCCTTATTCTTTCTCTTAATCGCCATGAAATCCTCTTGAAAAGACGGATCGTCTGCAAACTTATCTAAGCCTCGCAAGAGATCCAAATCCTTGACCCATTGGTTTCCAATTGCAGAGCTTATCAGTTCAGCAAGTTCTGGATTACAACCTAATAACCACCTCCTTGGAGTAATACCATTGGTCTTATTATTAAATCGATTCGGATAAAGATTAGAAAAGTCAGCAAGTAGTTTTCCTTTGAGTAACTTGGTGTGTAGCGCCGCCACTCCGTTTACAGAATGACTTCCGACCACCGAAAGAAAGGCCATACGGATTGATCCATCGGCTACAATCGACATGCTTCGTATCTTATCCGGATTTCCTTTCCATTTTTCGTTCAGTTCATTCTCAACAAATCTTCGATTAATCTCCCGGACAATCTGAAGATGCCGAGGTAATACCTTTTCGAACAAGCCCTCACTCCAAGTCTCCAGTGCCTCCGGCAAGAGGGTATGATTGGTGTAAGCAAAGGTAGATTGAACCAGCTTCCAAGCACCTTCCCATGTCATGTTTTCTTCGTCTAAAAAGATTCTCATTAATTCTAAGATCGCAACTGCTGGGTGGGTATCATTAAGTTGCACTACCACCTTTTCAGGAAATTGTTCCCATTGATCATGCTTTCTCTGAAAGCGAGAGATCATATCCTGAATCGAGCATGCCACGAAAAAGTACTGCTGAACCAGTCGAAGTTCTTTCCCACTCTCCGTTTCATCATTAGGATACAATACTTTTGAAATACTTTCTCCCATCGCTTTTTCTCGAACCGCTTCGACATAGCCTCCTTGGTTGAAAACTTGCAAATCCAATTCCTCAGAAGCACGAGCCTCCCACAAACGGAGGAAATTAACGGTTTCAGCACCATAGCCTACGATGGCAAGATCATAAGGAACACCTTCTACATATTTCGTTTCCACCCATTGCGGCTTGTAATCACCCCGATCATCGTAAGCATGCTCTACCCTACCATAAAGTCTTACACGTTGTGAATATTGAGGTCGAACAATGGCCCAGGGATTTCCATATTTCAGCCAATCATCAGGATGTTCGACTTGCTTTCCATTCTCAAAGTCTTGGCGAAAAAGACCAAATTGGTAATAAATACCATAACCAATTGCGGGTAAATCCATGGTTGCCATCGAATCTAAAAAACATGCGGCCAGACGCCCTAGACCACCATTTCCCAAACCCATATCATGCTCCTCCTCACTCAAGGCTTCATAATTAAAACCTAAATCCGCAAGTGCTTGCCGCACCACTTTATGGAGTCCAAGATTACATAAGTTTGAGTGAAGTAGTCTTCCCATCAAATATTCCAAGCTCAAATAATAGACCCTTCTTACATCCTCCTGGTTGTGCACTGCCTGAGTTTCAATAAAGCGGTCAACTACTTTCTCTCGGACTGCCAAACAAGTTGCCATCCATATTTCACGCTTTGTAGCATTATCCAGGTGCCTTGCAAGGGTTAGACGAAGTTGGTGCACTATGGCCCCCTTCATATCATTTACTAAGGCATCCATGTCGGATGGGAACGAAGAAGTTTCGGATGCATTTTCCGTTATTGTAGTCATGAATTAAAATTTAAACGGTTCTAACTAATAAATAGCCAGAGCATGAGCATTCTTCACAAGAATGCGATGATTAATGCAATTTTTAATGCAACTAATCGGTTTTAAACCGATGTATAGTTGAATGTGTGTATTTTTGACCGGGACGAAGCACACAGCTTCTCCAACCTTTTTCGCCCTGATGATTTGGGCTGTCTGGGAATACTTGAGTCTCCAAGCACATACCGGAACGGTAAGGATAAGGTTTTCCTCCATGTCCAGTGATGGTTCCATCCAAATAATTTCCAGTATAAATCTGAATCCCAGGCTGATCGGTAAGAATCTCAAGTACTCTTCCAGAAGAAGGGTCTCTCAATCGAGCAGCCAAAGATAACCCATCTTCTTTTTGGGGTACTAACCAAGTATGGTCATAACCTTTGCCAAAGTTAAGCTGCGTTTCATTTTGATCGATTCGGGCACCAATGGCGGTGGGCTTTCTAAAATCAAAAGGAGTGCCGGCTACTTTGCTTATTGCATTTGGAATGTTGGTTGAATCGGTTGCCACAAAGCGGCTCCCCGGCAACATTAACTCGTGCCCTAGAATATCTCCATTTCCCTCTCCAGCTAGATTGAAATATGTGTGATTTGTGAGATTGATCACGGTTGCTTTGTCCGTGCTGGCCACATAATCGACCTTTAATTCATTATCATTGGTAAGGGTGTAAGTAACCTTACAATCAAGGTTGCCAGGATAACCCTCTTCACCATCCGGACTTTTTCTGGAAAAAACCACCGCCGTCCCGATGTCCGAAATTTTAGTTTTCCAAACATGCTTATCAAAACCTTTCACTCCTCCGTGTAAGTGATTGGGACCGTTATTGGTGGCAAGTTGATACTCCTCGCCATCAAGTGAGAACTTACCCCCTGCAATGCGGTTGGCATACCTACCAGTAATGCAACCGAAGTAAGGACTTTTCTCCACATAATCATTAATCTTTGAAAAACCTAAACTCACATTGGCAAACTCCCCATTCCGGTCAGGCACCCTAATTTCTTTCACCGTTCCCCCATAATCAAGCAAACTCACCTGCATGCCATTCGCATTGGTCATGACATAAATATTGACCTGAGTACCGTCAGGCAAAACATCGAATTTTCTTTTTGATACGCTCATGGGTTTTAAAGTTTTGGAAACATCCTCTTCAAATCCAAGCACCCGTTTGCTCGATTTATAAGCTTTCTTCCCGGAATTTTTCAAATAGGATGCACTGTTTTCAAAGGCACCTTTTGTTTTTTGCGAAACTTCAGAGAAGGTACAACCAGATTGAAAAGACAAAGATAATAAAATAAGGAAAGATAAAATACTGATTTTCATGAATTACATTTCATCACAAAATATGGGAAAAATGGAAAGAAAAAAGAATACCTTATAAGTTTCTTTTAAATCTTTCCTCCATCTCTCGTTTCGGAATTTCATAAAAGGTTGGCTTACCTTTAGGGCAACTGAAGGGGTTCCTACATGTAAGTAATTGTTCGGCTAGTCTGATAATCTCCTGATCCGAAAATCCTTTTCGATTTGACTGGTCATGGGTAGCCCGGCTCACCAAGACTTCTTTGGAAAATTTCTCTGGATTCATGGTTCCACCACTCTCTCTTGCAATTTCCAAAAAATCTTTAAGGAATTGAAGTGCTTTTTCGGGGTCAACCCAC
This sequence comes from Opitutia bacterium UBA1276, assembly GCA_002308735.1. GTDB lineage: Bacteria > Verrucomicrobiota > Verrucomicrobiia > Opitutales > Seribacteraceae > Seribacter. The sequence goes on from DBVA01000061.1 coordinate 34,372, forward strand.
TGGGGGCAACCTTCTACCCGAAAGAAATTTCGCCCAAACTCCTCCAATTCAAAACCAACAGATCTAAGGTGATCTAAACTATCGACCAAATTCTTTTGATCAATTCCATCAAGCTCAAGAGACTCAGGAAACAACAAAGCTTGAGAATCTGATTTATTTGAGTCCTGAAATGCATCCTCCAACTGCTCATACAAAACCCGATCATAAGCGGCTCGGGCATGAAAAAAGAGGACTCCATCCGGCGTAGAAAAAATGGCTAGGTCTCCATGTGACTGATCCAAGAACCGCCAAATACCCGTAGATGCGTCTCGGGGACCGACTCTCTTCAAACCGGTTTGGGATTCATTGGAGGAAGATTTTTCCTTCTCCTTTTGATTCGCTTCAATCTCGCCTCCAGAAAACAAATCTGGAATGGGAGCAGATTTACTGTCTTGTCCCCTTTCTTTTTTGAAAATATCCATGGCAGTGGGATCAATCTGGGGAACTAAACGACCCGAATCTCCATCTTTTTCCAAGTTAATTTGAGCAGCAGAGAATTCGATCCTGGAAGAAAGCTCCTTGTTCCGATTAAGCAAGCTTTCCATTAAAAAAGTTCGAACTCTGCTTTCATCCCGAAATCTAATTTCCCGCTTTGCAGGATGAACATTCACATCTACCTGCTCGGGATCCATTTCTAAAAAAAGGATAGCCGGAGGAAATCTTCCTTTGGGAGCATAGGTATGATACGCTTCCAAAACGGCATAAGTCATAGTTTTACTCTCTACCGGCCTCCGATTAACAAAAAAGATCATTTCCTTTCTGGTGCTTCTACTTTGCCCAGGCTTTCCAACAAGACCTTCGAGTATCAAGTCATTTTTTTGAATCGAAATAGGTGCGAGAACTTCGGCTAGATTCCGACCAAAAATTTCTCGGACTCTTTCGTGAGAATCCTTACAGACTGGTGAACGAAATATGGTTCTGCCACCCTCCAATAAGGTAAATTCAATCTGAGGGTGAGCTAAGGCATATAATTTAGAAAGATGAATAATATGGGTAGATTCAGTAGCCTCCGTCTTGAGGAATTTTCTCCGCCCGGGTACGGAATTAAAAAGATGAGATACTTCTATGCGGGTTCCCGGAGGCATTCCACACTCCTTTACATGGATCATCTTACCTCCGTTCATAAAGATTTCACTTCCCTCTTGCATCGAGCTCGGTCTGGTTCTCAGCACAAATCGGCTAACGCTTGAAATCGAAGGAAGAGCTTCTCCCCGAAAACCAAAGGTTTGAATTTCGTTTAAGTCTGAAGCTTTACGAATCTTACTGGTTGCATGTCGTTCTAAACTCAGAAGGGCTTGATCCGGCTCCATGCCCTTTCCATCATCTTCAATCCTTAAGTAGGATTTCCCACCATTACGAAATTCGATTTCAATTCTGGTAGCCCCTGCATCAATACTATTTTCAATCAATTCCTTGGCTACTGCCGCGGGTCTCTGGACGACTTCGCCAGCAGCAATCTGATTTGCTACTCGATCAGTCAATATTCGAATTTGGGGCATATATATTCCGTAAAGCTAGTCATCCACCTCGACAACGGGAAAATATTCCCCATTGTCAAAGGCCTTGGGAATAAGCCCATAAATGATTATAAATGCTGTAATGCCAAACCATCTAAACGCAGAAAGAAGTTCTTACCTTAAGCAGCATGCCAACCAAGCGGTCGAATGGATGACTTGGTCCCAAGCTGCTTTAGAGAAAGCACAACTTGAGCAAAAACCGATCCTTATTTCGATCGGTTATTCGGCATGCCACTGGTGCCAAACCATGTCCCGTGAGAACTTTGAAGATTCTTATATTGCCTCGCTCATGAATCGGCACTTCATCTGCATCTTAGTGGACCGGGAAGAAAGACCTGACCTTGATCAAGTCTATATGGAAGCTGTCCGAATGTTCGATCAATCAGCAGGGTGGCCATTGCATGTATTTTGCCTGCCAAGTGGCGAACCTTTTTGGGGAGGGACTTTTTTCCCCAAGGAAGACACGGGGCAAGGAATTGCACCATGGCCCCAAGTCCTAATAAGGATTTCTGAACATTATCGAAACCATAAGGACGAACTCGTAGAAAACTCGGATAATGTGATCAAAAATCTTATTCACACAAATCGTACTGATAGCACCAGCCTAGATTCATGGAGTCCGCAATTCCTCATCGAAGCCACCAATAAACTATGCGCCCACCACGACGATGAGTTCGGAGGCTTTACCCAATCTCCTAAATTCCCACCATCGATGAAGATCGATTTTCTCTTGGCGATATCGGAATCGCAATATGCCCGAAAAAATAAAAAGTTTTCAACCAAAGTTATTTCCTGTGTAAAAAGAACCCTTGATTCCATGGCAAAAGGTGGGATTTTTGATCACATAGAGGGTGGTTTTTTTCGTTACAGCATAGATTCTAATTGGTCCTTTCCTCATTTCGAAAAGATGCTCTTGGAAAATTCGCTTTTGGTATCAACTTACTCCAGAGCCTATCGTAAATTTAAAAACCCACTATACCGGAAAGTTGTGCAAAAAAGCATTCAATGGATCTTTACGGAGATGGGTGATGAAACCACCGGTTTTGCTTCCTCTGTAAATTCAGAATCCGAAGAGCAGGAGGGAAAATATTATCTCTGGACCCAAGAAGAGCTCAATGAAATCCTTGGGAATTTGGAAGCAGGCAGGATGGTGGAGCAGCTTAAGCCAATAAATGGAGCAGGTAAACCCCTGTACTTACCCAGACTTAACCAGGACGAGCAGTGGAATGAATTCATGGAAAAAAATGTTCTTTCACAACTTCAAGCATTTCGTTCCAAAAGACATGCTCCAACCATTGACCATAAAAGAGTGGCTTCACTCAACGCTCTTGTAATTAAAGCACTGATTGACTCCGCCATTGCCTTACAAGAGAAGTCCCTTCTCGAAAAAGCATGCACTATGGCTGACTGGATGAAAAAAACTTATTACAACCAAGATTTAATTCATTCCATTTTATACCCCCAGGGAGCGGATGATTTTAAAAAGACTGAACCCGTATTAGACGACTTTGCTTATTGGGCCGAAAGTCTCCTACAGCTCGCTTGCTACAGCGAAATCGTGAGGGTGCAAAGCTCTAAGCAGTTTGTGGAGGATGCCGAATCAATCGTTGAGCAATGTAGCAGGTTCTTTAGCGACGAACAAAAAGCAGGTTACTTCTTTTCTGCTTCGAATTCAAAATCTCCTCCTCCCGTGCGAAAAAAGTTTTGGTATGACCACTCTTCCCCTTCTGGAAATTCTTCTCTCTTGCGGGTTTTCTCTTTACTCCATCAGCACACGAAAAAAGAAAAATGGAAAACCGAATATCTCCAAGCTCGAGCAGGCTATTCTAATATTGTTAAAAAGGATCCAGAGGGAATGGCCCATGCCCTTACTTCAATTTCTGAAACAACGATCGGAATCCCAACTCTATTTGTTTCAGAAAGCGCACTTCCAGAGGCATTTCAAAAATTTGGAGATACTCCTCATCGCCCCATCCTGTTAGATCTCAGTGAAAATGAAGATGCATTAATCTTGGAACTTGGTGATACCCGATATGAAATGAATTCAATACCGGAAGCATTCGAAACTCTATTTGGCTGAGGTATCTTTACCTTTAAGTAACAACTTACTTTGGGTGCGACCATCTTCGCTCATGACTTTCTCCGCAATATCCGCAAGATCATAAGGTTTCTTATTAAGCGATTTCTGAGCAATTTGAATGGCAGCACGAATCAGCTTGGAATCGGTCTTCATTCGGTATCCGCCGGAAGAAACAAATCTTTCAATATCATCCAATAATGACAAATCTTCACGGGTTAGGGTTATGGTTCGAACCAATCTTTCTGTCGTTTGACTTTTAGAAGAAGTTTTCATGTTTTCAAACTTAACTAAAAAAAAG
>DBVA01000061.1:38563-50151 GCA_002308735.1 Opitutia bacterium UBA1276
GACTTTTAGGAGAAGTTTTCATGTTTCCAAACTTAACTAAAAAAAACTAACAACGCAAATAGTTAAATGCACTAATTAGATACGCTCCAAAAGAAAACTAGGAGATTTTAGAAAGTTTTTCGTTGAGTAGGTTTCCCAAAGATTCAACATCATTTGAGAACTTCCGAATACCCTCCGCCAATTTAAAATGAGCCATCTCATCTTGGTTCATTAAATAACGGAAGGTGGATTCATTCATATCCATTCTTGTTGCATCACTTTCACGGGAGGTTTCAACATTCAACTTTTCAGGAATTTCAGCAAAATCGTTTTGCATTTCCTCAAGAAACTTGGGCCCGATTGTCATTAGGTCACAGCCAACCAACTCTTTAATTTCATTGGTATTTCTAAAACTGGCAGCCATCACCTCTGTAGGATAATCAAATTTTTTGTAGTAGTTGTAGATTTCAGTGACAGACAACACTCCTGGGTCCTTGTCACCTTCATACTCTTTTCCTGTTTTTTCTCGAAACCAATCCAGTATACGACCAACAAAAGGAGAAATTAACTTTGAATTAGCTTCCGCACATGCCACCGCTTGAGCCATAGAAAACAACAAGGTCATGTTGCAATGAATTCCTTCTTTTTCAAGAACACGAGAAACCTCAACTCCTTCCCAAGTCGTAGCTAATTTGATTAAAACCCTGTCCCTATCATACCCTAAGGATTCATACCGGGCAATGAGTGAACGAGCTTTTTCCAAACTGGATTTAATATCGAATGAAAGCCGGGCATCAACCTCAGTAGAAACCCGACCAGGAACAATTTCGAGAATGGATGCACCAAATTTAACAAGGAGTGAATCCATAACAGCTTCGCCATCGGTCACTCCCTCTTTATTTGCATTAAAAACTACTTCATCAACCAAATCTGAATACTGAGCGTCACAAGCCGATTTGAGGATCAGGCTGGGGTTGGTAGTAGCATCCCTAGGTTCATATTGTTTGATCGAGTGAAAATCACCAGTATCAGCAACCACTACGGTGTAATTTTTGAGCTGGTCCAGAACCGAAAGGGAACCTTTTGGCTGAGATTGAGCTGTACCAGACTCACTCATCAAGAAGGATTATCCAGCGTTTCGGTTGATGCAGTTCAAGTCATCAAATGATGCTTTCAACCGGGTAACAAAGGCCTGCTCTCCTGATCTCAACCATGCACGCGGATCATAAAATTTCTTGTTGGGTTTATCCTCACCTTCTGGATTTCCAAGCTGTGCCTGTAAATAATCTTTGTTGGAATTATAATATCCATGGACACCGTCCCAGAAGGCCCATTGCATGTCAGTATCCAGGTTCATTTTCACAACCCCATAACCAATGGCCTCACGAATTTGCTCACGGGAAGATCCAGAACCACCATGGAAAACGAAATGAATCGGTTTTCCTGATAAGCCATGCTTTTCTTTTAGGAATTCTTGAGAATTTAATAAAATTTTGGGAGTAAGCTCCACATTTCCTGGTTTGTAAACTCCGTGTACATTCCCGAATGCAGCGGCTACTGTGAAGCGATTACTTACTTCGGATAAAACTTCGTAGGCTTGGTTGACCTCCTCCGGTTGAGTGTAAAGTCTCGCGGTATCAATATCTGTATTGTCTACTCCATCCTCTTCACCACCGGTAACACCCAACTCGATTTCAACGGTCATATCCAATTCGTTCATCCGCACGAAATATTCTCGACAAGTTGATAAATTATCCTCGATTGGTTCTTCTGAAAGATCCAGCATATGAGAACTGTAGAGCGATTTCCCTTCCCTTTGATGAAATTTCTCACCTGCATCCATAAGTCCATCAATCCAAGGTAAAAGTTTACGCGCAGCGTGATCTGTATGCAAAATGACTGGAACATCATAGGCTTCCGCCATGGCGTGTACATGCATCGCTCCTGATACCGAACCAGCAATGGCAGCTTTTTGCCCTTCATTAGAAAGACTTTTTCCGGCATTAAAAACACCACCCCCGTTAGAAAATTGAATCATTACCGGAGAATTAACCTCGGCTGCTGTTTCCAGAACCGCGTTTACGGTATTAGAACCAACCACATTAACCGCCGGCAAGGCGTACTCATTTTCTTGAGCGTCGTCAAAAATGGCTTGCACACCATCCCCTGTAATTACACCACCTGGAAATTTTTTACTCATAAATTTTAAAATGAAATGCTAATCTTTCACATCCCTCTGAATCAAGCAAAGAAAAAGTAAGAAAAAAGCTTCGAATCCGCTCATTCGATGAGGGCATCAATCCCCTTGGACCCTAAAGCCTTTTCGACTTCCTCTAACTTGATAAAAGTTGTTCGTGTATGGGGTAGCTTGTAGCGTTTGAAAACCCCCTTTTCCAATAGGTAATACAATTTCCTTGAGGATACCCTCAAGACTTTGGAGGCTTCAGAAACTCTCAATATTTTTGGAGCTGCAGGTTTTTGCATTGCCAACAACATTCTTTGATTTTCTTCAGCGGATTTCTCGATGGTATTTAATCGATCAGTAATCTTCAATAAACGCTCGTTGATTTCTGCCAAAAAGTGAAAAACTACTTGATTCTCGATTTGCTGATTTTCATCTAAGCCAAACTCAGATTCCTTCTCGTGCTTAAATAGAATGGCATCGATCCTTCTTTTGAAAAATTTTCGATGTCTTTTCTTCCTATATACCCAAGTAATACAATGAGAGGAAACTCGGCCTTTGGCTCTAGAATAAGAAACTTTCATTTAAAATTTGATGGTGTTGGAATAAAAGTGTAAACCTCAGAATCTTATATTGACTACCTTGAACTAAGATGAGCGACAAGAATTTTCCAGAAGTGATCAAAGAGATTCATGCAACGGACCCTCGTTATGGAAAGGGAGCCTATTATTTTATCCGGGAGGCCTTGGATCATACGCTCAAAAATCTTGAAAAGGACAAATCTAAGAATAAGGGACATGTTTCCGGAACGCAATTGCTTGATGGTATTCGCGACTTTGCCCTGGACCGGTTTGGTCCCATGACCCTAACCATCATGGAGCATTGGAACATTAGAAAGTGCAGGGACTTTGGAGATATTGTTTTTAATTTGGTCGACTTTGGTATTTTAGGGAGAACTGAAAATGACTCTCTCGATGATTTTGAGGATGGGTATAATTTTCAGGACGCATTTGAACTACCTTTTCTTCCCAAAGATTTGGAAAATAATTAGATTTGTTTACTAATTTCCCCACTTTCACCTGCCTGAGATGGAATAAAAAATAATATATACCAAAGCAATTAGACCCAGTAATTTGAACCAATCTCTCCATCTATGTGCATCTTTACCTGTACCAAAGACCCCACCCTTCTCTTCAGCCAATTCCTCTGATGACTCGCAGATTGGGCAACATGAACCATCTTTGACATGCCATTCAAAATCGCACTTTTTACATACTTTGAATTCTTTCAAGCTCATAATGATTAATTTTACTTTTATAATAGTCTTGCCCTACCTGCCAATTATTTAAGACTTCAATGGAATTGCCCAAAACACTATGTTTCAATCCATTCGAATAAAGGTGCGCCCTACAATTAGTAGAATACTTTCTTATTTGCTTGTTAGCTTCTCACTGCTTACTCCGATTGTGCAGGAAGCAAAAAGTAACATCCTTCGCGAATCTCTTGCAACCATTCAATCCAAGGCACTCCAAGGAGATATTTATTACCAAGGTGCCCTTGGCTTATTTTACAAATCTGGGGAATATGGTCTTCCCATTGACAAAGCAGAGGCCAAGAGATGGTCTCGAATGGCTGCCAACAAAGAAGGTGCTCTAGGACTGGCTACTTTAGCTTCCATTGAATTAGAAGATGGAAATACAGAACGGGGCTACTTTTTATACGATGAAGCCTATCTTCACTCCAACCTAAGGGAATTAGGTAAGGAAAATGATCCCCTCGCCCTTTACTGTCTTGGTATGATGGAGATGGACAATCCTCCCCGTAACATTCCTAAGGCCATTCGGAACCTTGAAAAGTCGGCTGAGTTAGAATTTGCTACCGCACAAGCAACTCTTGGCATGATATATTTTGCAGGTATTGGGGTTAGAAAAGATTCTGACTTCGCACTCAAGTGGTCTTCTAAATCAGCTCAAAATAAAATACCGCTGGGAATGTTTTATCTTGGACTCGCTTATTCGGTTGGAGATGGATTAGAAATGAATGAAGATTATGCCATTCGATGGATTCGGGCTGCCGCAGAGAGAGAATTAACCATGGCGCAGCTCACACTCGGGATGAAGTTGGCATTGGGTGATGGTGTTCTGAAAAACTTGGAACTTGCAGTACAGTGGTTGAGGCGAGCAACTTTGAACGGTTCCGCCGAGGCTGCACTACAACTTAGAAGGTATGAAAATATTCTCCTCAGATTAGATGGTAATTCAGACTCTTTTTCGGATCAGGAACCGATCAACAAAATTGCCTCCAAAGCGATTAATTCCACTCTTAATGTGGATAACCGTGGAAAATTTGCAAAATCCGAAGAATTCCCGTTGCAGGAAGACTTGAAGCCATCAGAAATTAATAATTTTGCTACCATGAACGAGCCTGACTCTGTTGAAGTAGCTAAGCAATTCATTGCAACTGGTGAAGATGAAGGGGCTGGTCTTAATCTGCTTGAAGAAGCTGCCCAAAGCGGTGAGTCTGAAGCAATGAATGAACTTGGGCTTTTAGCCTACAAAAACCAAGACTATAAAATAGCCATGGATTGGTTCATCAAGGCAGCGGAATTTAATCAATCTGAATCCCTGCGTTATATTGGAATTCTATACTTTCTTGGTCAAGGCGTTGAAATTGATTATAAAATTGCAGAAGGATGGCTTGAAAAGGCAGTAAAATCTGGAGATATTGAAGCTTCCAGATACTTAAGAATTGTAAAACAATTTCGATAACTTATTTACTGCGCCCAAGTAGCGTCTCTGAGATCGAGAGAAATTTGATTTTCTCCCCCTTGCAAAGATACTTGCTTAGACCAAACGACTCCCACTTGACCCAAAGTCGAGGCTCCGATTACGAAGTAACTACCGCCCTCTAAATTATCGACATTAGCAACTCCGATCGAATTGGTCTTCAGTCTGGTCAAACTAGCACGGGCTAGAGCATTTCGTATGGCTGCTGCTACGCCTGGGAATCGGTATCCCCGTTGCACAGCTCTCGCCCAAAATTCAGCAAAGGACGAGATCCCTTCATTCGGTGGAATTCTGATTCGAGCACTCTCCATGATTGAATCTAAACTATTACGGACAAGGAAAAACTCAGTGAAACCAGCAGGTCTCTTTTTATTATTTAAGAACTGAACCTCTGCCTTCAATTGCATCGTAGACTGTCCGGAAGGAACTTTCTGCACTACCGGGGCACTTAAAGAGGACTGGCTTATAGGAGTCGAACTGGAGCGATTTAGAGAAGAAAGGGGGGAGGAATTTGGACGCATTCTATTAAATTGGCTACTTGGTTGCATCGATGGCGTGTACCGATTTGGAGTACCCGAATAAGCACTAGGGAAATTAGAGTTATTTCTACCCGAAGAATTCAGGTTGGAAAAGGAGGAACCAGGAATGGATACTTTGACTGTCGATGAACCATTCCCTCCCCTTTGCAAAACTCTGATTGCTTCTCTTGCGGCTATCAATGCTTTTTCCAGAGAGCCAATTCTACCTCTGGCATCTTCAAGTTCATCATTTAACAAATCAACTTTTAGGTTCGCGGATTGTCCACGCTCTACAATTTCTTGCTTGATACCTCGAGCTTCAGACAACTGTTTCCGCAAATCCTGGACTCGTGTCCTTTCCTGATCTAATTGAATTTGAGCAGTCAAATTCTTTTGATTTAAATCCTGAATTCTTCGGTCTAGATCACTTCGACCGGGTGCATTTTCAAGGGATCGGAATTGCTCTTGTAATCTTTTATTTTGTTCACGTAGAGAATTTAATTCCGCCATCTGTACGGGGCTAAGCTGAGTAGACTGCGTGGTAAGACCGGAGAGTGAACCAAGCCTTGAAGGCACTCCACGGTTCAATGATTGAGCCTGCCGGTTTGCATCCTCAAGCGCAGCCATTTTCCGGCCTGTATTTGCTAATTCTTGATTTAATCTTTGAACTTGAAGGTTGGCTTGGCTTTCTCGGTCAGTTGCCGCTTGAAACAAGCCCTGTAGTCGAATGATCTGGGCCCTTAGGGCAGAATTATCAGGGGATATACCTGGCCGGGTAGTTTCTGCAATGGCAAGTTGCTCCGTAAGGTTCTGTACCCGCTGGTCTCGGTCCACTATTTGGTTCTTAAGGTTAGATATTTCCGAAAGAGATTGATTGAGCTCAGACCTTAAATTCGCATTGGCTTGTCCAGCTTCATCACGTGCTTGGGTCAAAGAAATTTCATTGAGTTTTCGATTCTCGGCTTCCAAAATCTCAAGCTGTTCTTTAATCCGACCAAAGTCCTGCATTGCATTTTTAAACTCCTCATTTAACCGCACACTATCCTCACGGCTGGCACTAAGTTCACTTTGAAGTTGTGGGACTATTGGGTCCTGTAAGTTTCTGGCGTTCAACAAATCTTGTTGAAGCAAGACCAGTTCATTTTGCAGATCAACTATCCTAGGATCCTCATTCATGGGAGGCTGTTTCGTTTGAGCATCTGCACTTTCCATGAGAACAGTTTCAATCTCCTTCCGTAAGGTTTCTGAATCTCTCAGTGCTGCAGTAAGCTCGTCTATTCGATCCTGAGCTTCTTTCTCAGATTCTTTAGCCTGAGCTACAAAAGTTCTTATTTGTTCATCCGAGCTGTTTGAATTTGAACTCTGTTCAAGTTCGGCAAGTTTCTGCTTAGTCTCAACCAGTTCCATTTGCGTTTCCATACTTTCCGCAACTGCATCCTGAAGCTGCAGTTGTAAACTTTTCATTTCAGCACCCTGCAACGAACCATTCTCGCTCTCTAATCTTAATTCTTCTAAAGCTCCTTTGAGTAAATCAATCTCTCCTTGCAAAGCATTTACAACTTCTCGGTCTGGTTTTGCACCAGATAAATCACCAGTTTCCTGCATTGCCTTGGCAAGCTCAAGTTCAGCTTCCTTGTTCGTGATCTCTTCAACGGCAAAGGTTAGCTTTCCTTCAAGATTTTCAATCATGCCATCTTTTTCCCTTAAAAGGGTCTGTAATTCAGCCACCAAACTTTTATCTTCCAAGCTATTCGGGTTAACCAGACCATCTTCAATCGAATTCAAATTATTCAAGGCTGTAGAAAGTCTTTTTTCAATGAGTTCTCTTTGCTTCTTTTCCTGCTCATTTTTCTCCCTAAGTTGAGCAGTAAGCAACTTGGAAGCCGCTAATTCTTCTTCAAGCTCGGCAAATCCAGAAACTGAAGGATTTAAAACCATAGCATCAGGTTCTTGCCCACTCATTAACTTTTCCATTTCAGATACTTTACGGGTTGCGAGAGAAAGTTCTTCAAAAAGTTCTTGGCTCTTCGCATCCTGATCTAAAAGTTTACTTTGTAACTGCATGATGGTTCCCTCTGCAGAGGCAAGTTCTTCTTCGAGCTTGGAAAGCGCTTCCCCATTTTCTCCAAGTGGAGAATACTCTCCTTGATTATCCGTGATTCCCTCAAGCTTGGACAACTCCTGAATCGCATCTTCCAGCTTTGCTTCTAGCTCCAAAATTGTTTGGTCGGATTTATCTTTATCGGCAAGTTCTTCTCTTAAGGTCGACAGATTTCTCTCGACATCAGAAACGATCATTGAAGCATCCTTCGATTGGATTCTTTCCAATAACTTTTGGTTTTCTATCCGCAATTCATTCAATTCACTTGAATCATTTCGATTTTCAAGTTGATCCAATTGATTCATTGCATTGGCCAGTTCCTTTTCCAGTAATTCTACGGTTCGAGTCTTTGTATCTTGATTATTATCCAACTCCTTTAGCAACTCCTCGTTTTGTAACCGAGCCTTACTCAATTCATCTTCCAAGGCAACCAAGGATGTAATACCAAGACCCTCTGAATCGCTTAATCTAAGCTCTAAATCTGATACTAAAGCCTCGGTGGATGCTAGTTTCACTTTTAAATCCGCAACCATCTGTTTTTGAGCAAGACCGGACTCAGAACCCTGCTCTCGAAGAATTTCAATCTCGGCTTCAAGACCATTTACCTTTTGTTGAAGACTTATCTTTTCGTCCTCTGATTTCTGCAATTCGTTGAGCTGGGTTGACATAGCATTGGCAAGTTCAGATCTGAGGTTATCGACTTCAAGATTTACTGATTCAGCTTCATTCAAGCTTTCTTGTAAAACTCGGATCGTGCCGAGTGCCTCCTGCAATTGGGAAACGGCTTGACGGGTTTCGACGGAATCTCCCAAACCGGCAGTCTTCATCCTTGCGATCTCTTCTCTAGCAGCATCCAGTTCACTTTTAAGTTCAATCATCAAATCCTTGGAATCCCGGGCTTGTTCAACCAAGTTATCTTCTTCCATCATCAATTGAGCCCTAGCATCATCAAGTTGTTGCTCTAAACTTATGATCTTCAATGAACCTTCCTGTTGGAGTTTATCGTTCTCCTCCAAAGCAAATACAAGCTCCACTTTTGCCTTATTTAGCTCATCTCGAAGAGAAGATACAACCATATCCATACTACCTGTTTGGGAATTCTGAGTGTCTTTAGTTTCCTCTAAAATTTCATTTAAGTCATTGAGTTGACCGGCAATTACCTTCACCACATCAAGCTCCTCTTGTAATTTCTTCTTCTCCTCCCGTAATTGAGCAATTTCTTTATCCTTACCTCCCAGAGTTTTCTCACGAATATTTAATTCATTAATGGCTTGTTTTTGACGAATAAGAGCAGAATCCAGTTCCATCTGAAGACCATCAATAACTTCAGATGCTCTTGCTTGTTCCGCATCAAAACGCTCGGCTAAGGATTGCATTCGGGCCTCAGAATCTGCAAGGTTCTCTTCCATTTCATTGACAAAAGGAATCGCTGGTAATTGACCCAAGGAAGCTTTACCCAAGGCTTCTTGTGCCAACTGGGCATCTTCTTCAAGCTTTTTTATTGTGGTAGCAAATTCAAATTCTCTTTTGGCGATGCTTTCTTTGGTGTTTGCAAACTCAAGGGTAGTCTTCTCCAGTTCAATCTGCGTTGCTTGCAGTTCGTTTTCCAAAGTAATAACTCTCTCAGCCAACTCACGCCGTTCCTGCTGGTTAGAGGCCTTTGCTTTGGCAACCTCCCTTTTCGCTGCATTCAAATCTATAAGGAGTTTATTAACATATGCAGGACTTGCGGAACGAGATGGACTGTCCCCCACTTCCTCCAAAGAACTACGAAGCTGTAGTAATTGCTTTTCTAAATCGTTTTTCTGTCCAAGCTCGACTTGCATTCTGGCGATTTCCCCCATCGCCTTGCGCAATTCATCTTGAAGATTCAAGTAGGTTTCAGAGGAAGAATCACCAGGTGCATTTCTAGCCATCTGCAAGGCCCGTTTAGTCTGAGTCAGTTCTCTTTCTAAAAGTAATAACCTTCCTGAATCTGCTCCGGAAGAAACTGCGGCAACTCGGGCTTCATCAAGTTGCCTCCGTGTCCGGTCGAGTTCTGAAGTTATGGAACGAATCATAGAATTGGATCGCTCTTGTTCCAGGAGCAAGGATTGCCTGGATTGCCTCAAATCACTTCTCGTGAGCTCTAGATCTTTTTGAAGTTGGGTAATTTGCTTACTAACAGTATCGGCACTAGGCAGCCGCCCATCACTGGTTTTCCACAACGAATCTTTGGTTTTTTCCAGTTCATCCACCATCATTTCGGATTCTCTTAGGCTAGTCTGTAAGGAAACAATTTCTCGGTAAGCTTTCCGGAGATCACTTTGCAAATTTGCAGTATCCGTAGATAATTCGGTTTGCATAGACTTGGAATTCTCCAATTCCATTTTAAGCTTTCGAATCATATCGTCTGACATATCTGAATTCAATTGATTTGCAGAAAGCACTTCTCCTGACTCCCGATTAATTGAAGAGCCAAACCGACGATCACCATTCAGAGGAACCGCCTCGGTTGCTTGTATAACGGCAGATAGATTTCGACCTGTTTCCGTCACAGGACTTGGTCGAGGTGCAACAGGAACGGGGGGAGTGTTATCCGCAACTTGGCTAAATTCACTTTCCCTGATTAAAGTATTAAAACCTGAAACTGCATCGTTTGCGGCGTTCGATAACAATTTTTCCAAAGCGTCCAGCTCCACGATAGTTCGAGTTAGGTTTTCCTGAACTACTTCCAAAGCTGGCATCGCTTCTTCCAATCGACCAGCAAAGTTATCCTCCAAATCTGCATAAATATTTTCAGCCTCCTGCAACCTTCCTTCCACACTGGATGATCCTTTGATGATATCCTCAACCCGAAGTTTCCATGCTTCAGATACTGCATTGAGGTTTGAAATGACCCGATCCTTTTCGCCAGCATCCTCGACTTGGGAAAGGTTACGACGAATGCTTTCTTCCTTTGCTGAAAAAGCATTGGCGGAGGCTTTTTGATTCAATTCAAACAGTCTACCCTTGATATCTCCAAGAGATTTTCCCACGGACTGAGATAAATCGTCTGCGGACAAAGCTTGTACTTTTTCATCTTGGGCAAATTGGCTGTAAGCCAAGGATACGAGTCCTATCAAAAAGATCGGCACGCCTAACCATCCTTGTCTTAATATAGAAAGGCAAAATTTTCTCATAGAAAGAATCATGCTCAACACTTAATACTTAGCAAGACTGGATTTTGGTCCTAAATATCTCATTCAAAAAGATTTTTATTATGCTTCTAATTTTACTCCCTAATATTTTTCTTTATTTACTAATAATCTAGTCGTTGTTTGTCTAAACCTATGCAAAAAGTATTTTATTTTTTGAACTTCGCATGGTTCTTTCTTATTTCAGCTTTTACTTCCATGGAAGTTCAAGCCCGAGTTGGAGAGGAGAGATCTAAATTAGAAATAAGACTTTTTCGATCCGGTGGTCTGCAGATCAAAGAGGATAAGCTCGTTAAGCAAAAACAAAAAGGGGTTTCCTACTTAAAATTTGAGCCCTATTTCCCTTCCTCCACTGAAATTAGACTTTATTATAAAACATTGGATGGAAGAAGACCCAAGCCATCAGAGCTGGAAAATCGAGTTCCCGAAGGATGGATACTCCATGTTATTTACTACAAAGGAATAAGTGTTCTGGAAGTCTATCAAAAAAATGGAAGGATTGACGAATTTGAAAAAAATTATCTTTTAGATTTCCAGAGATCAAATTCTTTTTGGGTAGAAGCAAGTAAAGAAGTATCGATTCAAACTGCGAGCTGCTTTCAGCATGATTTCATCCGTAATGATCAGACTACGAAGGCCAAAATACTGGGTAATTCATCGATGATATTTTTCTCCTCTGATTTTGATCTAGCCCTTGCCCGGGCACAAGAAGAGGAACAAAGAAAGAGTGCACCAGATAGTATTAAAGGATTCTAAAATATGGTGCCCGAGGAGGGGGTCGAACCCTCACATCCATGGGATACCAGATCCTAAATCTGGCGCGTCTACCAATTCCGCCACCCGGGC
>DBVA01000061.1:50470-65168 GCA_002308735.1 Opitutia bacterium UBA1276
AAATATGATTTAAAAGTTTCTGAATTAAGCAAGTTTAATGCAGGAAATCAGAAAGTGTCCCCGAAAGGGCCTTGCCAAATTCCAAAGACTAAGGAAACCACAGTCAAAGTAATCAAAACGAATTTGATCACTCCTATCTCAGAAAGTTTATTCCATGGATCGTGCTTGGGCTCTTCGTCGTTGAATACTGGTCTTGGATGAAAGGTAATCTCTCGTACCCAGCCAAAATAATAATAAATCGAAATCACCACACCAATAATCATCGCAGCGAGCGAAAGATAAAGCCCGGCTTCAAAGGCAACACTGACCAATAGAAGTTTGGAAATAAAACCGGCAAAAGGAGGAATTCCAGCTAGAGAACCAATGCCACAGACCAGAGCGAAACCAAGCAAGGGGTGTTTACGGGCTAAATTTTCATAATCCGAAAACTCATGTTCGTTATCGTCTTTGAGATCAGCAAGGCTCATCACGCCAAAGACCGAGAAAGAAGCAATCAAATAGACAAACATATAGAAGAAAAGAACCCAAACCGCACGATCACTATCACCCGGAAAAATCATGGATGCCATGATCGCAACCAATAGATAACCCGCATGAGCAACTCCAGAGAGACCGAGCATACGTTTGATGTTTCGCTGGGCACACGCCGCCAAGTTACCAAAGAAGATGGTAAAGGTGGCAACGAAGCCTAATAGTGGAAGGAGAAAATCTTTGGCACCGGCAAAGGGACCATTAACCAGATTCAAAAGTACAAAAAAACCAGCCGCTTTCGAAGAAACGGAGAGGAATGCAGTGATTGGCATCGGTGAACCATGATAAACATCAGGCACCCAAATTTGGAAAGGAGCAGCACCAATTTTGAATGCGATACCAGCGATAATCAGAACTATGCCAGTTCGAAGTAGTAGGTGATCTGGATTTTCACGAATAAGGTCACCTAAATAATCGAAGGAGAGTGCATCCCGTGCCTCAGATCCCGGGAAAGAGGCACCCCATGCTTCTGGGTTGGCTCCGACTCCGTATAATAAAACAATTCCAAAGAGTAAAAAGGAAGAACTTAAGGCTCCAAAAATCAAATATTTGATACCAGCCTCAAGGGATTTTGCGGATTCGCGATTAAAGGCAACCAAGGCGTAAAAGCACAAAGCGACACATTCTAATGCAACAAAAAGCATAATAAAATGACTACTTTGACAAAGAAGCATTAGTCCAGCAGTAGCCAACATCACCAAATGATGAAATTCGCCAATTCGCAAAGTGTGTTTGAGGGTGTAACGATGTCCAATGAGGGAGACCAGTAACGAAGCCAAAAGAAAGAAACTCCGCATTACATCTCCTTGAATCCCATGGCTGAGCATGCCCGAAAAAGTAATCCGATCAAAAGTATGATGCCAGGCAAGATAATCGAAGAGATGAAAAACTAAAAGACCAGCCTGAAAATAAATCGCCAAAACACCAGAGAATCCAGTCTTTGAATCGGATTTAGAAAAAAGATTAACTCCCAAAACAACCAACGAACCAACCGCAAGTGCAAGCTCCGGCCAAATTTCGTACCATAGATTATCCTGAGAAAAAGGTAAATAAGCTTCCATCTTAATCTAGGGGTTGAAGCAAAGTCGATTTACTCCCATTTGAATCATTTATTGGACAACAGGGAAGAATTGAATTTCGAGAAGCTATTTTTTCGGCACTTTCATATCTGCGCTCAATCTCTGCATCAATTCGAGGAGAAATCGTACGGGGCCATAATCCGATCCATAAAAGAGCGATCAAGATGACACTGGCTGGAATCATCTCGGTCAAATTTAGATCATGAAGGGGAGTCTTTTTCTCAATGGTTTGTAATGCATCACTGGCAGGACCAAAAAATACGCGGGCTACGGCACGTAGTCCAAAAATCGCGGAAATAATGATTCCAAGGGCTGCAAGGAACAGAAAGATTCGGTTATTTGCTTGCTCGCCCAGAGAAAGAAACACACCAAACTCTCCCCAAAAATTTCCAAATCCAGGGAGACCAATGGTGGCAAGGGAGGCGGCTACGAAAAAGCAGGCGAGTATCGGAGTTTGTTTTGCCAAGCCTCCCATCTCCGACATCTCATGCGTAGATGTCCTTCGATAGATGAACTGGGTAAGCAGAAACATCAAAGAAACCGAGAGACCATGAGCTACCATTAACATGATCGCAGAAGAGGCACCCAATGAACTACAAACCCCAACTCCTAAGAAACAATAACCCATGTGCATAACGGAACCATTACCAACCATGGATTTCAAGTTGGTTTGTGCAATCGCAACCATTCCCACAAAAAGAACATTCCCTAGTGCCAACCATAACAAAAGCGAACTCCATTCTTGGGCTGCTTCAGGAAGCAAAGGGGCTGCTACTTGAACAAGTCCATAAAGACCAAATTTCTTTAAAACTCCAGCATGTAGCATGGAAACCGGAGTTGGTGCAGTTTCATAACCGCGTGCAGCCCAGGTGTGAAAAGGAAAAAGAGCTACAAGAATACCAAAGCCCAATAGAAGCAGACCAAAGATTTTGGACTTGGTAGATTCGAAAATGCCGGACTCCGCCAAGGCTTTTGATAAAGAAGGGAAATCAAAACTATCGGCATCGACAAAAGTATTTAAAGCAACTAAACCGCCCAAGGAGAGCAAGGCACCCAAAGTGAGGTAAATAGTAATTTCTAGAGCCACACTGCGGCGATCACGACCACCCCATATACCAATCATGATAAAGGTCGGGATCAGGGCAAACTCATGAAATAGGTAATAAAAGAAAAGATCCACACTTGCAAATAAGCCCATTAAGCCTGATTGCATTAAGGCTAGAAGAGCTAAATATAAAGGGAGGCGATCAACTCCAGAGTGAATTGCCACTAAGCCCGCACCGAGTCCGACGATTCCTGCCATGGCGAAAAGAGGAGAAGAAACTCCATTTAATCCAAGGTGGAAGTTAATTTTAAGTTCTTGCAGACCCATGCGGGAATTTCGCAATTCAAAAGCATAGCCATCCATTCCATGGTCAAAACGGAAAAATAAAATGATTCCTGCCAGAAATGGAAAAAGGAAGGCAACATAAGCGAGCTTTTGTACCGAATCTTTGGTGCGGAATAAACCACTAAACAATAAGAGCGAGACCACTGCTGGAATCACAATGGAACCCAGAAGAAGAAATTGATCGATGGTCATAGAAGGCATACTGTTCTAATTTCCAAAGAGCCCAACCGCGTAAGCAAGAAACCCAATGGTGCCAAGAATGAACCAAAAGGAATAGGCGTGAATTTTCCCTACGTAACAGGCTTTTCCAAGCAGGGCGAATAAACCTGAAATCCCAGCAGAGCCCCGAACCATTAGACCGGAAATAAAGAGGAGTTCCATCACTTCGATAAATCGGGCAAAGGGGTCTTGAATCTTTGAAACATAGAAACCGTAGATTTCATCGAAAAACAATTTACTTTTACAAAGATCATAAAAAGCGGGGAATCGGGTAAGTAATGGTTCATTCTCCCCTCCCCGACCGTACAAGTATTTCGCGGTTAGACTACCCACAACCCAAGCACCGGTACCGAGAACGATCATCCATAGATGGTTCGGCATAGTTGCCACCCGTTCGATGTCAGGTAAAAGCACTCCGGATATCGCAGTTGGATATAAAGAATGGTATCCGCCAACTATCGAAAGAAAAGCCAACACAATCAGCGGCCCAGTCATGAGGGCAGAACTTTCTTGTGCTTTCTTAGAATTATTGGATCGTGGCTGTCCCTCGAAGGTTAAAAAATAGAGGCGGAACATATAAAGCGAAGTCAAAAGAGCCCCCGCGTAAAGCAAAACAAAAATGATCATATTTTCGTTGTATGCACCTAAAAGTATCGCGTCCTTACTAAAATAACCGGATAGGAAATTAACCCCTGATATCGCCAGTACACCAACCAAAAAGGTAAGGGCAGTAATGGGCATTTTCTGTCGCAATCCACCATACTTGAAAATATCCTGTTCGTGGTGACATGCATGAATAACTGAACCGGAACCCAGAAACATTAAAGCTTTAAAAAAAGCATGGGTCATCAGATGAAATAAGGCAATGCCCGGCATCCCTAAACCAAAGGCAGCAGCCATGTAGCCAAGTTGTGAAAGGGTTGAGTAAGCAAGGATCTTTTTAATATCTCTCTGGCCAAGAGCACAAAAACCAGCAAATAGCCCCATCGCTGCTCCAAGGAAAGCAAGAAGTGCTAGAGCATCACCCGTGAAAAGAAAATCAATCCTAAAAAGTAAATATATGCCAGCAGCAACCATAGTTGCTGCATGAATTAAGGCAGAAACTGGAGTGGGTCCAGCCATCGCGTCGGGTAACCAGACATGGAGCGGAAACTGGGCGGATTTACCGATAAAACCACAAGCTAGTGCCAAGCATAAGGTCGTAGATATCAGGTTGGGGTCAAAATCGACCAAAGCTTTGAGTTCCTGGATATTTACTGTCTGAAAAGTCCAGTAAGTGAGTACAATCCCGATCAAGAACCCAAAGTCACCAACTCTATTTACAATAAAAGCTTTCTTCGATGCCTCGGCTGCTTCCTTGGTTGAAAAGTAGTGGGCGATCAGCAGGTAGGAACTAAATCCCACAAGTTCCCAAAAGACAAAGATCATGATCAGGTTGTCAGCAAGCGTGATTCCAAGCATGGAAAACATGAATATCGAAAGGCCACCAAAATACCTGGCTTTCGCATCATCATCATGCATATAGCCTAAGCTAAAGACATGAATTAGAAAACCAACGAAAGAGACCACAAAAAGAAGCAACCGAGCAGAACCATCGATTAAAAACCCTAATTTCAATTCCCAACCAGCCAAGGTTAACCAAGACATTTCCCAAGCGTACATGCCCTCGCCCGTAGCAAAGATGAGATAAAGGGAGAAGACCAGAATACCTCCTGCCGTTGCAACCGAAAGCAGGGCTGCAACATTCCCACGATTACGAAGGAAGAGTAAAGTAACCAAAGAAGAAAGTAAGGGAAGTAAAAGAACGCTGAGGATTACCGATTCCATTCTTTCAGTTCTGTAACAAGCCGGCATCTTCAGAGAAAATACTTCGCCGCTTTTTATAAAGTGCAACAAGAAGGGCAAGACCAACCGCAACTTCAGCAGCTGCAACTGTCATGATAAAGAAAACAAATAAGCTGCCGTCCAGATTCTGACCCGTTCTGGAAAAAGTAACCAAAGCCACATTCACCCCATTTAGCATTAGTTCTAAGGACATTAAGACTAGCAACAGGTTGCGTCGAATCACCACACCCAGAAAGCCAACCCCGAAAAGCAAGAAAGCTAAGATTAAAAAATGCTGAGGGGTGATTGTTTCCATCCGTTGCTAGACTTTCTCTTCCCGAATTACTTTTTTACTTAATATAATCACTCCAACCATCGCAGCTAAGAGCAAAAAACCAGCAACCTGGATCGGCAGCATATATTTGGTGAAAAGACCAAAGCCGAAACTTTTCACCCGGGTGGAAAAAACCAGGTTTTCTCCATTAACTAGTGAGCTTTGGTCAAGAGCAGGCCAAAGGGTACTACCCTGAGAGATCGGACTAGAATCAAAAACTAAAAGTAAGCTCAGAACGATCAAAATGGAAAAACATGCAACGCCCGCAAATCCGGAAACAAGTTTCAACCTTGAACTTTTTGCTCCCTCTGGTCCCACATCAAGTAGCATGATAATAAAAAGAAATAGAACCATGACCGCACCCGCGTAAACCAGAACTTGAAGGATAGCCAAGAAAAAAGCTTCAAGAAGAACGAACAGTCCGGCAACACTGACCATTGAAATGATCATAAACAAAGCAGCGGACACAGGATGACGGGAAAAGATCATCAAAACACCACCACCTAATGCTAAGGTGGCAAAACCCAGAAATAACAAATCTACAAAATTCACGATTAGTAACTAAATGAAGGCACTCGTTTCAAGAAGTTCGGTTAGCACATCTTAAAGATGGCAAACTCTCAACATCAAAAAAGCCTTAGTGAGAATTACCTTCTGATTCAGCTTCTTTCTTTTTGTCCCATTTATAGTGTTTGTCTGGAAGAACCCCGCCAAGTTCATAGAGTTTATCTTTTTTATTAATTAATTCTTCCCGGGAATACCCGGAAGAAGAATACTCTTGTTGCAGGAAAATCGCTTCCTCAGGACAGACTTCTTGGCAATATCCACAGTAGATACAGCGTAGCATGTTAATTTCAAACTCCTGAGGGGCTTTCTCAACATGTTCCCGATCTGAATCATCTTCCGGTACTTCACCTGGAGTTATTCGTATCGCCTTGGGTGGGCAGACAAATTCACAAAGTTGGCAAGACACACATTTTTCTCTACCGTTGGGGTCTTTAACCAAGGTCGGAATACCCCGATAATTCTGTGGAATTACCGGTCTCTCTTCAGGATACTGAAGGGTAACCTTTGGCTTAAACATATTAGAAAATGTGGTTTTCAAGCCCGTGGCAATCTGGGGCAAATAGGTGCGTTCGGAGAGCGAAAGGGGCTTGCGTTCTAAGACTACTGTTTTTGCCATAAGATATTTAGGTTTAAAGGGCCGACTGATCGAGCCAAGTTACTAAAATAATGTAAAATAAAAGATTTGCTAAAGCCAAAGGCAGGAGTTTAGTCCAACCCAAATCCATGACTTGATCATAACGGAATCGAGGCAATGTCCACCGAATCCAGATAAAGAAAAAGATAAGCCCGATGGTTTTGGTAAGGAACCAACCAACCCCCAAGATTGTTCCCACCCAATTTGCGGGCCAGGGATCAGACATCCAGGGCAAAAAATGCCAACCACCGAGGAAGATGATCGTAAAAATTGCAGAACCGATCACGATATGGGCATACTCAGCAACAAAGAAAATACCAAACTTGAAACTTCCGTATTCGGTATGAAATCCGCCGACAAGATCCGTCTCGGATTCAGGCATATCAAAAGGTAAACGATTGGTTTCCGCAAACAAAGCGATCAAAAAGATAAGAGCCGAAACGGGTTGCACGAGTAAAAGCCACATGGCTTGATGCTGAGAATTTACGATTTCAACCAAACTTAAACCAGATACTTCAACTCCAGGTTTACTCACCCAGAGAAAAATAGGGAGAAGGGAAAGCCCCATCGCAAGTTCATAAGAAATCATCTGGGCAGAGGATCGAATACCACCGAGAAATGGATATTTACTATTAGAAGACCAACCTGCCAGAACAATACCGTAAACTCCAAGGGAAGAAACCGCTAAAATGAAAAGAATTCCGACATCTAAATCTGCAAGCATAAGAGGAATCGTTTCACCTGCTTCCGTGAAAAATTCTCCGAAGGGAAGAACCGTCATCGTGGTCAAAGCCGGTACCAATGCTATGATTGGAGCAAGATAATAATAAATTTTATTAACATGTCCCGGAACAATTTCCTCTTTGAATAAGAACTTCAACCCGTCGGCAAGAGGTTGAAAGATTCCTAAACCCTGCAGGAAAGAGCCAAGGATCGGAATACCCCCAATAATGGGGAGAACTGTTCGATTTGGCCCCACCCTGCCCTGCATCCAAGCACTGACCTTTCTTTCGGCCAAAACGGAATAGCCAGCCATGGTCATAACTGCACCAATCATCATCAGAGCAAAAACAACCTTAATGGCAAGAATTTGCCAAATTTCCAAAGATTGCATGAACTCAATCATCCTTTGACTTTAATTTTTCCAGAGGATTGGTAATGCAATGCATCCTTCTCAACAAAAGGTAATTCAGACCACTTCGAACCGTTCAATAAAACCGATGCCTTCTTGAGTTGAGAGAAAGAAACTTCTTTAAGAACAGAATTGCGTACCCGGGACATTTCTTCCCATATCTGATTAATGTTAGCAGAGTGCTCGGAATCCTCGACTAAACCGTTGAGTATTCGGGTTAGTATATTCAAGTCCGGCAGAACTCCTGCTGGGCCAGGAACAACCTGTTTGAAAGCTTGGGCAAAAAAACCACGGTTCACAAAGGTTCCAGATTTCTCAAATACAGTTAGGCTCGGAATAACCACTTGAGCGTTTCGGGAAGTGCTATTTTCATGAGTACCAATAAAAACAACTGGGATGTTAGAAAGTAAGGCTTGATCCACTTTTGAATCCAAAAGGTCTTCACCCACCACGATGATGGCGTTCACTTGTTTCTTTTCAATAGCAAGGGAAAGTGCAGAGAGGTGATCCTTCGGGTAGGTTTTTGTCAAACCTGTGATCAGGGCACCCCGAAGATTCGGGGTTCGGTCTGCAGAAAGCAAAATGCCATCATCTTCTCCAAAATGTCCCCGAAGGAATCGCTTTGCTTTGGTCTTTTTTGCAATCTGGGCCAGGAGATATTGTTCCTCCAAACTCGATTTACAAGAGCCAATTACACCCAGAGACTTACCTTTCAGGACCTGAATGGCTTTAAAAAGTGCGGCATCGCTGGTGGTAGATTCTTTCTCGATGCGGGCAGAAGAAATTCGCTCACTCGACCTAACCGATTTGTAAAGCTCCCGACCACTATCTGTCATCCAACTATCATTTACATGATCATTTCTCCGTGGTGTAATTCTAAAAATTTCCCCTTCTCGGCTGGAAACCGTGGTGTTACAACCAGCGCTGCTTTCCTGACAGATGCTAGTTGATTCCTTCAAGAACCAAACTCGCATCTTAAATCGGAAGTCCGAACTGGTCAAAGCTCCAACCGGACAAATATCAACCGTATTCAGGGAATAATTATTATTTAATTCACGACCCGGAAAACAAGTTAAGGTAGAAAAACTTCCACGATCCACAAATCCAAGAACATCATCTTTTGGCACTTCTTGACAAAAACGAATACATCTGGAGCACAAGATACATCTCTCATCGTCTAATGTGACCCTCGGACCAAGGCGGGTTCTCTTGGGCTTGACATTCTTACGCTCAACATAACGGCTATATCCACGGCCATAGTCGGTGGCAAATTCCTGTAAACGACATTCACCGGCTTGGTCACAAATCGGACAATCCAAAGGGTGATTAACCAGAAGAAATTCCATAATTCCCTCCCGGCAATCCAAAACATTTTGAGATTCCGTTTTTACATGCATACCCGGGGATACATTGGTTGCGCATCCAATTACTGGCTTGGGAATCCAACCAATTTTGGGACTGCCATCGTCTTCGAGAATTGAATCTCCAGTGGCTCGATCCCTCATCGGGGTACCCATCTCAATCAGGCACATTCTACAATTGCCAGCCACACTAAGCTGAGGATGGTAACAGTAGTGAGGGATTTCTTTCCCATGAAGTGCGGCAGCTTCAACTAGATTAATGCCCTCCGGGACTTCCACAACCTTACCGTCTAGAACGATGGGGACCACTTTACCATTTTTGGGTGAAATCATAGTAAATTAAATCAATTGTAATGAAGACTTTTTTCGCTCGGGATTCTTGGCCTTGTCTTCAAAATGATCACGAAATTTTGCAATGAAACTTTGGGTTGGCCAGGCCGCGGCTTCCCCAAATGCACAAATGGTACGGCCTTCAATTTGATTGGCCACGGATAATAAGAGGTCGGCATCTTCTTCTCTGGCACCTCCATCACACATCCTTTTGGTGATTTTTCGCATCCAAAGCGAACCCTCCCGGCAGGGTGTGCATTGCCCGCATGATTCATGAGCATAAAATGCATTAATATTCGCCATAGCTTCAACCATATCCACAGAGTCGTCCATAACGATAATTCCTCCAGAACCAGACATCGTACCTGCTGCCATCGGACCGTCAAAATCAAGAGGGATATCTTCAACTCCCCAATCAAACTCGGTACCATCCTTTAACTTTCCTGAAAACCTTTCATCCGCCCGTAATATTTTGGATGACGAGCCACCTGGAATAACTGCTTGCAGGGAACGCCCCGGAAGTAATCCACCACAAACATCGTAGATCATTTCGCCGAGAGTAAGGGCACCACATTCGAATTCGTAATAACCAGGCTTCTTGACATGACCAGAGACACACCAGATTCGAGTACCGGTATTGTTTGGTTTTCCAATTTCGGAAAAGGCTTTGCTCCCGATTTCCATGACATGCTTAACATTACATAGTGTCTCGACATTATTTACAATCGTGGGACATTGATAAAGACCTAATACGGCTGGGAAATAAGGTGGTTTGATTCGTGGATTAGGTCGTTTCCCTTCAAGAGATTCGATCAAGCCCGTCTCTTCTCCACAAATGTAGGCTCCTGCTCCACGGTGAACCACCAAGTCACAACTGTAGTTGCTGCCCAGAATCTTATCCCCACAAAAGCCTTTCTTTTTAGCTTCTTCAATGGCACGATCCAAAATTTTGGCACCTTCAAAAAACTCGGCCCGTATATAAATGAAAGCCTGTTTTGCCTGAATGGCGTAGGCCGCAATCATCATTCCTTCAATCAATTGGTGAGGATCCTTATGGATAATTTGCCGATCTTTAAAGGTTCCTGGCTCGGACTCGTCGGCATTACAAATAAGATAAATAGGCTTCCCAGACTTTCGGTCTAAAAATTTCCATTTCATTCCAGCGGGAAAACCGGCTCCACCACGACCACGAACTCCGGATTGAAGAACCTCTTCGCCAATCTCTTCGGGTTTCATTTTAAAAGATTTTTTAAGCATGGCGTACCCACCTTCGCGAAGGTAGCAACCGATCCTATTGGAGTACTTGGGATCGTCCGCATGCTTGAGAATAATTCTTCTTTCCTTGGGTGTGTTCTTTTTGATCATTTCTTAGAAGATTTAGATTTAACCGATGCCTTGGTTCTAGACTCGCAAACCAGGGCTTGCTCATAGCTGATAAACTTTTTGGAATCATCCAGTTTTCCTTTGAGTAAAAGATCCGCAAGGAGTCCTGCTTTTTCGGCATCGACATTTTCGTAAGTTTGCTCATCCACCATAACTACTGGACCCTCTCCGCAATCTGCTAAACATTCCATAAACTCAAGGGAGTATTGACCATCTTCCCTCACATGCCCCTCCTTTACCCCTAATTTCTTTTCCAAGGATTGGCAGGTTGCATAGGAACCACGCAAGGCACATGGTAAAGTTCTGCAAACTCGGAGATGTTTTCTCCCCCAAGGTTTTTCCCGAAGCATGGGATAAAAAGTGATCAACTCTTGAATATTTATAGGTTGTACTTCCAACTTTTCTGCAATCCATTCACAAGCTTCTAGATCGATCGCACCAATTTCATCTTGGATAAGGTGGATGATCATTAAAGCAGCACTTCTCTTCTCCGGATATTTCGGAATGATTTGATCAATTTGTTCAATGGTATCTTCAGAAAGATTCATCGTAAATTATTATCGATCGCATTCTCCCATAACGAAATCCAAGCTGCCCAATATAACCGTTATGTCGGAAAGCAGGTGACCGGGAACCAATTTCTCAAGAATACTGAGATTACAAAAACTTGGAGCACGAATTTTCATCCGGTAAGGTACGCCACCGCCCTTGGAAACAATATAAAACCCGAGTGCACCTTTGGGATTTTCCGCTTCAAAGTAAACTTCTCCCGAGGGAATTTGCGGGCCTTCCGTGACGATCATGAAATTTTGGATCAATTCTTCCATGCTGCTTAAAATCTTCTCTTTGGGTGGAGCGAAGATTTTTTTTGCATCTTCCGCATACCAAGCACCCGAAGGGAAGTCTGCTATGACCTGCTTGATGATACGAACGCTTTGGCGAACTTCCTCGATTCTGACAAGGTATCGGTCGTAACAATCTCCCCGTGTGCCAATAGGAACATCAAAATCATATTTCTCGTATCCAGAGTAAGGCTTGTCTTTTCTAAGGTCTAAATCAATACCAGAGGCTCGTAAATTTGGACCCGTTAAACCGTATGCCAACGCATCCTCCTTGGATATTTGCCCAATTCCCTCGGTTCGATCAAGAAAGATTCGGTTTCTAGTGAGCAGTTTCTCGACCGCATCCGTGGCAAGAGGGAGTTCATCGCAAAACTTAGACACACGATCAAGCCAGCCTTCTGGAATATCATTAGCGACCCCGCCAATCCTGGTGAAACTTGTGGTAAACCTGGCCCCGGTCAATTCTTCGAAAAGAGTGTATAGCTTTTCTCGCTCCGTGAAAGTGTACATGAACGGGGTCCATGCTCCAGCATCCATGCCAAAAACACCCATGCCAAGAAGGTGGCTCGAGATTCGGGCAAGTTCACAAACAAGAACACGAATTGCCTGGCATCTTTCTGGCAGATCCAATCCTGTCAACTTTTCAACTGAAATTGCATAAGCGACATTGTTGGCCAAGGGAGCAAGATAATCCAGCCGATCCGTATAGGGAACAAACTGGTTGTAAGTCATGTTTTCGGCAATCTTTTCATCTCCACGATGAAGATAGCCGAGTACAGGTTCACACTTTTCGATCATATCCCCGTTTAATTCTAAGATCAAGCGAAGGACACCATGGGTCGTGGGGTGAGATGGACCCACATTCAATGCCATGCGCTCCTCCCCCTCCATCTGGGTAATGCCTGCCGCTTGTCGAGCGGCTACATCCCCAATAGAAATTTCCTTAGTAGTGGTTGGGCTCATCCTGGTTTTTCCGATTTTTCAGTCCAACTCTCATCTTTTGCCCTGGGTTCAGAATCACTCATGGGTCCACTTCCAGAAGAAACAAATGGCCCTCCCATCATGGGTGCAGGCTCAACCGATGCTTTCGTAACCTCTACGACATCGGGAGCTGGTAACGGTGTATCGATTCCAGCCAATGGAAATTCTTTCCTCAATGGAAAATAAGGATATTCATCCCACATTAAAATTCTTTTCATGTTTGGATGACTCGTAAATCGAATCCCGAACATATCAAAAGTTTCCCTTTCATGCCAATCTGCAGAGGGATATACTGAAGATAGAGAAGGAATTTCAGGATTTTCATTACTCGCACACTCAACATGAGCACGAATGTAGTCATGATGAACGCGAGAGTAATAGTGACAAACGACTGAGAAACGAACTTCTGCATCTTCACCATGGTCAACGGCGGTCAAATCAACC
Source organism: Opitutia bacterium UBA1276 (assembly GCA_002308735.1). Classification (GTDB taxonomy): domain Bacteria; phylum Verrucomicrobiota; class Verrucomicrobiia; order Opitutales; family Seribacteraceae; genus Seribacter. The sequence goes on from DBVA01000061.1 coordinate 63,522, forward strand.
AAAAGATCAAAGGTTTCTTCTAAACTGAGGTAAGAAGCAAAATCAACCCAATGATCACGAATGCAAGATAAGGTCAAACAATCCTCATGGCTGATAAAACCAAGGTAGGAATGCTTTGCGAGCAAGTCGTCAATAAAGTCCTGATCAATCATCGTTGGTTAGCTTGAAACAGCAGAGGCGGCCTTGGAAAGATTTTTAACCGAAGATTCATTACCGATTTTATCTTGTAATTTCATCATCGCATCCAACAAAGCTTCTGGTCGTGGAGGGCAACCACTCACATAAACATCGACCGGAACAATATTATCCACTCCCTGCATTACAGCATAGGACCGATACATCCCTCCAGTTGAAGCACAAGCCCCCATGGCCACGACCCATTTTGGATCTCCCATCTGGTCATAAATCCTACGCACGACCTCAGCCATTTTGTAAGTCACGGTACCCGCAACAATCATACAATCTGACTGTCTTGGCGAAAAACGCATAACTTCCATCCCGAACCTGGAAATATCATAGCGGGAAGCAGCAGAGGCCATCAATTCAATGGCACAGCAGGCAAGCCCCATTGGCATCGGCCATACCGAATGTTTTCGAATCCAATTAATAACGGCATCCGCTTTCGTCACAATGACATCCCCTTCAACCTTTCCGTTGTAAGCAACTTCGTTGGCAATCATTCGATACCTTACTAACCAATCTTAAACGACAAGCAAACACCAAAAGACTTATATCAATGAAAAGTTGGGAATTTTCTTAAAATTAATCTGCTGCGTTCAAATTTTGAGCGTTGACGAAGATGCGAAGCAAAGACATTTAAATAAGGCTTATTTGCTACTGGAGAGGTGACAGAGTGGCCGATTGTGCAGCATTGGAAATGCTGTGTACCGCAAGGTACCGCGGGTTCGAATCCCGCCCTCTCCGCCATTGTCAAAGACAATCAAGAATTTCGGATGAAAATTTTCGCGTTTTCAGTGAAAACTGCTTCAGGCAAATCTAAGTGAGCAGGTGCGGTTATAGGTTCTTCTTGTCCACTTACCGTAGCCTTTCCGGCAATTAAAATCGCAGTCTTTCCGTAAAGATTTACATTTTCACCATCTGCAGGTCCGGAGACTTCACCTTCATTAAGCCAGCGGCGGAGTCTCATTTGGTCCCAACCATTGTATGGATCCTTGGTGCCAAGAAGATTCTCTGCAAACCTCATACCTGCGGTTTTCCAGAGACTCCCCGAAAGTTGAGGAGATTCTGCCATAATCGCTTGCATCGATGCAGTGGTTAACCAAAGAGCAGTCACTGAGGAGTCAGCCACAACATTTGCAGTCCTTGGAATTCCACCTAACACTGCCATTTCACCGATAACAGCACCTCTACCCATGATATCCACGACTAAATCGCCAATCGAAACCTTAACACTTCCACGGGTGATCACAATCATTCCATCGCCATCATCTCCCTGTTTCATAACCGTATCACCTGTATTGTAAGCCTTGGGTTCTGAGGCAGTCACAATCTTACCGATCAATTCTTCCGGCATTCCTTTAAGCCAGGTCACCTCACGAAGTACTTCTTCCGGTTCCGGTAAGCGAAGGGAAAGTGAGCTTTCCATTACCGTCTTCATCCTTTCCTCCACCGCGATGATCAAACGAC
>DBVA01000061.1:65500-72700 GCA_002308735.1 Opitutia bacterium UBA1276
GCCTCTAACATACCATCAGACTTTAATTTTTTAATCGTATTCCGCTCATGATTAAGGATAGAACGAATGGCATCCTTGGTTTCAATACCAACCGTAGCCTCAGGATAATTTTCATGCATGTTTCGAATAAATTCCAAACCCTTCAATCGGTTTTGACGAATTTCATCCTTCAATAATCGAGATGCTTTTCCGACTCTTTCAGGATCACCGGATTCATCCAATTCTTTGACCAGAGTATCTACCATTTTGGCCATCTCCTGTTGGGCGACCACGAAGGCTTTTGCAGAGTCATAACTGACGGTTATTTTATCAGTGAAATAACCTTTGACGAGAGGAACTTCACGAATTGCTTCGGTCAATTTACTAATTCCACAGACTTTTTCTAAATAATCACGCTCCGTCATGGGCACCTTGCCCTGAAGATCCAAGAATTCACTAAGGTTATTATCCAGTGATGCAACCGCACGGGCACTTAATAACCCAGCCCGAAACTGCCCCCAGTAACTGCTTCTTTCGCGTTCCAACAGCCTTCTCCTAGTTTCTGCTAAAGTATCCATGGATGCAAGTTCGTCCGAGGTCAGAGGATAGGCCACAGGATCGGGTAAATATTCACGCACCAAGCCCCAATTTGCGCCACTGAGAAAGCGGTCGTCCTTCAACAATTCCATTTCATTCTCACAACCATCCGCAACATTTCCAGAAGCATTTGAAAACATCAGTTTTTTAACCGCTGGGAGTTTGGTTAATCCGAGAGCATTCACCAAGGGCCCAACCGTGGTTGCATTCACTAAAAGGGTGAGCAAAACAATTCCAGAAATCAAAAATAGAAATTGATCTCGAACTCCGGATGAAATGCCAACCAGAGAGGCTTGAGCAACCGCACCCGATCCTTCTCCTAGAATCATTACAACCTTGTTTTTGTATTTAAGATCACTTCTCACCTGAGCCGCCTCATTGGAACCAAACCCGCCAAGGTTTTTAATCGCTTGATCTGAGCTTTGACTAATACTGATAATTTTTCCACCTGAGACCACAATATCAGCCTCTGTCATCGTCATTCCCTGAAAGAGGTCTACATCACTTGAAAGGACAAGATCCGCCTTCTCTTTATCTACCACAAATGCGGAGGTGGTATTCTCGCCATATCCTTGACCTCCCTCGGAGACCGAAAATTCATACCTAAACTGTTCACTATAGACCACCAAGGCCAAAGCCAGACCAATAGCACCTCGCAAAGCCCCCCACCATACCACAATTGCATCTTTGCCAGGCAGGCCATAACCTGACCTCTTCATCAAGGGATAACAAAATAGCATATTGATACCCCGCACCACATGAATGGCCAAGTAGACCAAAGCTAAAATGGCACCATCCATGAGCGTTGGGTTAACATTTTGGGCAATGACTACCCCAACCACAATAAAGATGATAACATTGGCAACGAAAGCGACCAGTTCCCAAAATTCATGCATGAAATGCTCCACCTCGGGACTGATTCGAGTCCGACCTATTCCGGCCATCACGATTCCCAGTGCAACCAAGCCAAGAACTCCAGAAACATGAAAGAAATGCTCACAGATAAAGAAAACGGCATAGGAGGTCACTAATACCACTGTGATTTCAATCATAGGATCGTTAAATACCTTCCGGACCCAGAGAATGGCGATAAGGCCTAAGAAGACACCGATTAATCCACCGGCTGCACCTATTTGACCAAATCCAACCGCAGCTGTGCCTAAGAAACTACCCGTACCGGTGAAAGCTTCAGCACCCGTAACCACCCCAATTAAAAGGACAAAAGCAACAATCGCGGTTCCGTCATTCAATAAGGACTCCCCTTCAATAAGGGTTCCCAATTTCTTGCTCGCCCCCAATTCCTTCAATAAAGCTACCACTGCAACTGGATCGGTGGCACTAACCACGGCCCCAAATAACATCGAGGCCAGCCAGATAAAAGCTGCGGAGTCACCGGCAACAGGATTCCAGTCTTGGAGTACCCCACCCTCCGATCCAAACACCTGAATAATTCCCCAGAAGATGGTTCCGGTCATGACTGTGGCAGTTACAATGCCCGGGCCTGCGAGATAGAATGCATTTAGAAAAGACTTTTTAAAAGTGTGTACATCCAAGGCAAAACCAGCTTCAAAGATAAGAATCGGAAGAAATACATAGAGAATCAAGTGACCATCCAGGTTTCCTCCCCAGGTAATGGCTCCGCTTAGGGTATCGATGAATTTCGCCAATAATCCGGTCGCATGCTCGGTATGACCGCCTTCATGACTATGACCACCATGGGGTCCAAAAAGTCGGTTTAAGAATCCCATGGCCAAGCCGATCAACAAAAGTAAAACGGTAAAGGGAAGTGGGATCTTTACAATTTGAAGAAACTGACGAGTTGCTGCCCCGATGACCAGAGCAACAATTAAGAAGAATAAACCATAAAGATAATCGTGCCCGCCACCGGAGGCCAAAAACATGGGTAAAGAAAAGTCGAAATTCATAATAATTTTGATTGTGGTATGAAAAAGTTAATTCTTGCGCAGCAAGCGACTTGGAAAAGGTCGACTCGTCGGGTTGGGTAAATCTTGTATCCTGAGATCTAAAGCCTTATCTTCCTTTACTGCGGGTTTCATCCTCTTGGGGACACGGCCAAGAAGTTCAAACAATGGATCAGAACTAGAAGAATTCGCTACTACAGTGGGACTTGCTTTGGGCATAGGGGAATTATTATTTTTAACCGCTTTGCTGGGAACCACTTCAAAACTGTCCACCGCCTTGGCATCGCCGACTTCAGCCCCGTAAACCACCCCAATCGAATTGGATTGAGCGCTGGCAACACTAGCTAAAGAACTTTGGAACGAAGTATTATTGGGGAAGCCAGAAACTAAGTATGAACTCTCGATCAACCTGTTTAGGTTTACACTTACCTTTTCAGCAAAACCGCGGTCTCCCGGCATTAGAAAGACCAATTCTCCTGGGAGCAAGTCCAAGGCTTCACCCGAATTCAAATCCATTAAATCCAAACGACCTAGAATGGTAACAGCCTTCAGCCCACCATTGGTTTCAACTTCAACCAGAAAACAACCTGCACCGTTGATCTGAATTTTTGACTCAGGTCCATGTAGGGTGGTTGAATTGCTAATTTTTCGAGATCGAATCATGATCGAACCTTCACTCAACTCGATCGCCTGGTCGGATATCATGAATCGGGTGTCTGACCCAAACCGAAATTGAAAACCGGAAGAAAGAGTCTCGATCCCACTGCGGGGTCGCACTGAGATCAACTGACCTTTAGGTAAAAAGCTAGCTTTGGACAGTTGAACTTTTCCACTTCCAGAGGATGTTAAAGCCCCATCACCTTGGGAGAGAAGCAACAAATGTGAGGATTGCCCCAGAGATGCAGAGCAAACGCCCAATACAGTAGAAAGTAGGATGAGTAACCTTCTCATGAAAAAGAATCAAAAAGAAGGATTCCATGAAGGTCAAACCTTCAAAAGGAAATTTTTTATGGATTGCGGAACTTACCGATCGAAATATTTCCACCAAATTGATCAAAACTTGGACGGTCCTGGATCAGGTTTCCACCCGAACTCACATTTTCAATGAAATTTACCCGGCCCAATTGCTGTTCCAAAGAGATTCCGGTTCCAAAATTCGGATACTTGCCATCAATCGCTCCCTTTAAACTGTTTAATTGGACCGAGGTAGCAGATGGGAAGTCAAGGTTCCTCAGACGGATTGTAGTCGCTTCCATGATCAGTTTCGGTAGGGACTGGCTCAATTGTAAGCCATCCACATCCAAGTTTCGGTTAGCACGAAAACGCACTTGATCCGCGGCATTGACCGATACCTGTTCGAGTTGAAGGTCCCGCAAGCTCCGAATCGCCACCTCCCGTGCACTCTCCAAGGTCACTTCTTGAAGTAATATATCTTGCCTTACCGAAACCACTAAATCAGATAGGGCAGACTTTAAGTTTGTGCCAGCAGTAACCTCTATGGTCCCTCCACTCGCAACTACCACTTGAGCGGGCTGTCCACTTTGTTGAGTAAACTCAATCGTTCCATCCAAACTCAAACTTTCTGAGGCACCGAGTAACAGACCCGTTTTATCTCCGGTCATCTGGGAGAAATCATACATTCCGGAAGCAATAGAAAATGATTTTCCTCCGATTACCGATGGGTTCATGCCCGCATCCATTTGATCAAAAAGTAATTGATTGTACAGAGTAGAGATCGATTCATAAAATGGGTTTGCCATCGCCAGGGAAGATTCCAAGACCGATAAATTCTCCCAATCTGAAGCAAGGTTGAAATCCTGAACAAGCAGGTTTCCCGTTTTGGCAATTTCAATCCATGATTCTGTCCAAGTTCCATTGTTCATCTCCTCAATCTCAGCAAAAATTTCTGTATTTCCCGAAGCCCTAAGGATATCACCCAATTCAAGCACTTTCTGATCGAGTGTGGAATCAGGGGTTGAATTTGGAATATTTTTAGGATGTGACAAGTCCACTGATTCCAAGCTTATTGCGGACAATATTAAGTCCTCCCCCATGCCTGCGTTCAGCAAACTGATAAGTTGGGAGTCTTCAAGCTTGAGAATCATGCTTTGGGTTTCTGCCGTAAAAGAAAACAATTTATTAGCGAGAGACTGAGTGAAGCCATCTGTATCAAGTAATCGTAAAGTATCGCTTATTTCCATGGATAATAATTCACTCTGTATTTCATCTGAAAACCCATAGAAGGTATCCAGCTGTGCCTTGCTGAAAGGTAAACCTGCCATTTTTTTTGAATTCTTGCTCAGCTTCCCAGTTTCCCGGGTCTGCTTTGCGTCCGCATCAGATTCTAGGATGGAATCGATCATGGGTGTTTCACCCGGGGAAATTTCGTTCGTAGAACTGGGGGCATCTTCTACCGAAGCGGGAGGGCTTTCCCCACTCTGTCCTCCAGCATCTTCACTGCCGGCATCTTGAGACTCATTGGAATTACTATCTCCATCATCCCCTTCGGCTTGTTCGGATCCATCACCAAGCTCACCAGTTTCCAAAGCAGTTAGATCCATGGCATCGCTCACCGCACTTAAAGAAATATTATCAGAAGCTATGCTCGCAGAAGCAGTGACTGCTGCAATGCCTTGAGCCACTACCGGATTAACGGCTCGGGGAATTACTGAGCCTGTTCCGGAAAAATCCAACCCAGTGCCTTGACTTACTGGAGTTGTACTTCCTCCTGATGGAGTAAATTCAACGGTGGACTCGGTAACATCCAGTTGCATCCCTGATTCTGGTTGTGATCCGATTTGAAACTCGGTTCCTCGAATGCCCGCGGTTCCAACTTGGGTGACGATTTCGAACGAGGACTTTTTGTTGAGCTTCTTGGTCTTGACCACCAAAGCCCCAAAATCCAGATCCAAAGAAACCTGGGAAGAACTCGGTTCTTCTTTTAGATCGGATACCTTGAGATCCCCCGGTTCAAATGGGATCTGATTAAAATCCCCCAACTTCATTTTAGTGTTGGGTAATAAGGTAACCAAGGTTCCGTTCGAAAGTAATAAGCTTAACTTACCGCCCTTCCCAGAAAGAGCCCATTCTTCAGGCTCTAAAACCGAACCAACTTCGACTTTTTTCTCCATTGGTTCACCGGAAGCATTCAAGAAAGAGATTGGATTCTCTTTTTCCACTACAATGAAAGCACCAGAGACCATGCTATCCGACTTTTCCTCCCCCCACGTATGGGAAGCAAAAAGGGAAATCAGTAGTAGGCTGAGTATCTGGAAAGCAAGGATCTTCATCAATTATTTTTGGATTATGATCCAGTCTTGGTTTTGATAATCATAAAACAAGGAATGATTCGCATCATTCCCTTGAAAGAAAATCCAACCCTGGGAATCATTGGCATGAAAATAGGGAAAGACACCTGCCTTACTCCAAATCCAGCCTAATTTATCGGTCCAGAACCAGATACCATCTGTGGCGTCTGGCACCGCAAATAACCAACCTATTTGAGCATGTAATAGCCATCCATTTTGATCCACTTCATAAAATTCCCCCAGCCATGAACTACTCCACCATCCTTGGGAACCTTCAACCTTCTGGGCATCGGTGATAAAGAGGGGTTGCCCTGGCTTGGTAGTCGAGAACTTCTGACTCGCTCCATAACTAATTCCCTCATAGCCAACCACATAAGCGGTGGCATAATATTGAGTCCCTGGCTTCAGACCATTCACTTGGGCATTAAACGGCCCTACCCCACTTCCAGCCTGGGTATGAATCGATTCCCAGTCTCCATAAATCGGCTCCGGTATCGTCGACACCAAAAATCCACGCTGCCCGACTCCCGCCAAACCACCGGAATCCAGAACCTCTCCACTCAAAGATACAAAACTATCTCCCACTTCTACAATCGCACCGGTATCAACAATGGCATGAAAAGCGTCCAATATCTCGATGGTAAAATTTTGATCCAGGCTGCCCCCGAATTCATCCATAGTCCGAATGGTTAAGGCATAGGAAGGTTTTGACTCATAATTAAAGACCTCAGCAGATTGGATGGCACCCCTACTAGAAAGTTCAAAGGATGCCATCCCTTCCCCACCCACCAGAGAGTATTGATAGGATCGGTTATGATCCGGATCATCTGGGTCCGAAGTTGAAAAAGTACCCACTTCACTCCCTGCGGGAAGATTTTCCTCAATGGATAAATTGGATAAATAAATTTGGGTCGGTGCTTGATTGACTACCTGTACTTCTCTGGTTACCGAAACCGCATCATTTCCTGCAGCATCTTGCACATGATAGCTAAGCAAATAACTTCCGGGCAGGTTCACATCCATACCATTGGTAAGGAAAAGCTTAGCAGTCAGATTTCCATCTAAAGTGTCGCTTGCCTCGGCACCAGCATCGCTGTAGGCAGTCCATACCGAATGAGTCACATTTCGATCTCCAAGTAGAGAAATTACTGGTTTTGTGGTATCCACTACATTCACCGTCCGGGTTACTTGCACCCCCGCATTTCCCGCTGCATCCGTAAAATCGTAGGTCAGGGTGTATACTCCCACGGTGTTGACATCCACGGTTCCAGTCGCAGTTAAAGTCCCACTCCCATCTAATGTATCTGTCCAGCCCACTCCTAAATCGGTGTACGCAGTGGCTGCTTCATGGGTGATGGTGGCATCACCCATCAAAGTGATGATTGGGTTGGTGG
>DBVA01000061.1:72991-73329 GCA_002308735.1 Opitutia bacterium UBA1276
TTGGGTTGGTGGTGTCCACCACATTCACCGTTCGGATTACTTGCACCCCCTCATTTCCCGCTGCATCCGTGTAGTCGTAAGTCAAGGTGTATGCTCCCACGGTGTTGACATCTACGGTTCCATTGGCGGTCAATGTTCCACTGCCATCCAATGTATCCGTCCAGCCCGCTCCTAAATCGGTGTAAGCAGTGGCTGCTTCATGCGTTATCGATGAATTACCTGTCAAAGTGATGATTGGGTTGGTGTTGTCCACCACATGTACCGTCCGGGTTACCTGGGTTCCCTCATTTCCGGCTGCATCCGTGTAGTCGTAAGTCAAGCTGTAGGCACCCACGGTG
>DBVA01000130.1:0-2916 GCA_002308735.1 Opitutia bacterium UBA1276
GCCAAGGATGCAAAGCTTGAAAAGCCCTGCCTGGATTCTGCATCCAGAAAAGCCACCTTCCGTTCTGCCAGTTGGGTGGTGGAAAATACCGCCATCATTCGATAATAGTCACGAGTTGGAACCGGATCGAATTTATGGTCATGACACTTGGCACACTGCATGGCATGAGCGAGAAAAGTCTGCCCGACCGAATCAGTGACATCATCGAGCCAGAGCTGGCGAGTCTCCTTAAAAACGCTCATTCCGGTCTGTTCCCATGGCCCCATACGCAGAAATCCTGTGGCCACCAAATTTTCCGGGACTTCAGGATTCATTTCATCACCTGCGATCTGCTGCTTAACAAATTGAGCATAGGGTTTATCCTCATTGAAGGAACGGATCACATAATCTCGGTAGCGCCAAGCATTGGGCCGGGTGTAGTCATTTGCAAACCCCCCAGAATCGGCATAGCGCGAAACATCCAACCAATGACGGGCAAAATGCTCGCCATAGTGGGGAAGGTCCATCAACTGCTGCACATATTTTCCGATCACGGATTTGGATTGAGAATATTCCCTGACAAATTGGGCGGATTTTTTCGAGTCGGGTGGAAGCCCAGTCAGACCAAAAGAAAGCCGGCGATACAATTCCCTGGGTTCAGCATCGTTCCCCGCTTTCAGACCCGCGGCTTTTAACCGACGGTTTACAAACCAATCCACGGGATGTTCCCCTTCTGGAACTTTTTCAACCTTCAAAGGGCGGTATGCCCATAGCATTTCACTCGGGTAGCGTCGTTTCTGCCAATCTTCCGAAAGTGCTTTCGAGGTTACCACCTGTTCACCTTCCCCATACTCCTCCTGAATCTGGGTAATCTTTTCCTCACCCGGCCAGGGTGCACCGGCATCAATCCAGTCACGAATCCACCAGGTTTCTTCCTCGCTGAGTTTGTCTGCTTCCTTGGGTGGCATCTCCAAGTCCTTCTCCTTCCGGGTACTAAGAATATAAAGAAAGCTTTGATCTCCCTGGCTTGGAATCAAGACTTCGTTCTCAAAGATTTCCCCTCCACGAATCATCGACTCGCGGGAACGCATGTCAAATTTACTTTTGATTTTGTCTGGCTCGTCCCCATGGCAGGCCAAACATTTTTGGGTAAATAATGGCTTCAGTTTTAGAGCAAACAGTTTTTCTCCATCCGAAAACTTCTCCACCCCCAAAAGCGGGAAAACGATGCAGGTCAGCAACAGGATCGCTTGAAGAAGAAAAGACATGTTCATATTAATATAGAATTTTCTTAAAAATGGGACAAGGTTTTCTCTTTGCTTACTTGCTGACCGGAGACCCTTTTAGGACTCGATTAAAATGGGCAACCGCCAATTCCATTGCCTGCTTAAACCAAGCCTGTTCTTTCAAAAACCCGTGCGGTGCCCCCTCGATAATTTCAAGTTCAGAAGAAATCCCAAGTTGCTTCATTCCCTTTCTAAATTTGACCGCCTGGGTACTCTCATCATCCTTCTCTCCGGTTATCAACAAACAAGGGGGGTCTCCTAAATTGAGGTACTCGATTGGAGAAGCCAATTGATAAGCATCCGGTTTCTCCTCTTGGGTTCCCCCCATGAACTGCTTCCAGATTAATCGCTCCCCGGATACTTGCCTATTTCGGGCTGAAAGAAAATCCGTCTGGGCCCCCATCGGAACCACAGCCTGAATTTGACTGGAGAAAGCGGCATAACCCCCGCTTCCCTCCAGTTCCTCGGCCCCGTATGAGCTTGCCAGCAACGCGGCCAAATGTCCACCTGCGGAAGAACCAATCGCTCCAATCTTATCTGGATTAATACCAAGGGTCTGAGCATGGGCCCGCAAAAAGCGGACCGCGGCCTTGCAGTCCATAATCGCAGCGGGGAAAACAGCCTCACCACTGAGTCGGTAAGAAATCGTCACGGCAACATAACCATGAGCAGCAAGAGCCTGGGCAACCTTAGTGTAATTTTTCCGGCTTCCTTTAGCCCAGCCTCCCCCATGGATACAAACGATAGCGGGCAGCTTCCCTAATTTCTCCCTGGGCTTGTAGAGATCCAATTCCAAGGTTCGACCTTCATAGCTCGCATAGGTCATATCAAGCATGGAATCCAGGCGTTCAAAAGCTTTCTCGGAACTTAAATTAGGCCCAGCTTTTTGCCCTTGTAGGATGGTAAGCGACAAGAAAAAAGAAAAGAACAAGGTTGAATACATCCAATCAATCTTAATCAGATAAAATCCCCAGCAAGTTTAAAAGGAGGGAAAAGGGAAATGAATTCTTTAACTCAAGTTCGAAAATACTCCGGAAAGAGTATCCTTGGCATCCCCAAAAAGCATGTTGGTATTGTCCTTGAAATAAAGCGGGTTTTCGACTCCGGAATAACCCGCAGCCATACTTCTTTTGAGGGCGACTACCGACTTCGCATTCCAAGCCTCGATTACGGGCATTCCGGCAATCGGACTGTTTGAATCTTCCAGAGCGGAAGGATTGACAATATCGTTCGCACCCACCACCAGCAAAACATCAACCTCAGGCAGGCCGTCATTGATCTCGTCCATTTCAAAAACAATATCGTAAGGCACATTTGCCTCGGCAAGCAGAACATTCATGTGCCCGGGCAAACGACCCGCCACCGGATGAATCGCAAACCGGACATTTACATCCTTCGCTCGCAAAGCCTCGGTAATGTCCTTCACCACATGCTGGGCTTGAGCTACTGCCATACCGTATCCAGGCACGATCATGACCTCCTTCGCTTCCTTCAATTCCTCCGCCACTTCTTCGGGACTGGTTTCCGTAATCGATCCCTCCATCTCGGAGTTGGAGACTGCACTTCCCCCTTCGGTTCCAAAACCTCCAAATATAACATGGGCGAGACTTCGGTTCATTGCCTTGCACATAATATAGCTAAGAATCGCACC
>DBVA01000130.1:3280-9282 GCA_002308735.1 Opitutia bacterium UBA1276
GCAGCCCATCCGGAGTAACTGTTCAACATGGAAACGACCACGGGCATATCGGCTCCGCCAATAGCTACAATCAAATGAACACCCAGAACAAAAGAGATTGTCATTACGATCAGTAGAGTTATCCACGCCTGATCATGACCCTGGCCAAGAAATTCTGAACCCAACCAAATCGAGCTCGCCACCATCCCAATATTCAGTAGATGACGGCCGGGAAGAAGCAGGGGTTTTCCACTGAATGAACCCCGTAATTTACCAAAGGCAATCACCGAACCAGTAAAGGTCACACCACCAATAAAGACACCGAGTAGAATCTCGATCTCGTGAATTAATTTTTCGGTTCCCATCATCGCGGCATGACCGGGATCCAAGAAAGAAGATAAACCGACCAGGACTGCAGCAGCCCCCACAAAGCTGTGCAAAATAGCAACCAACTCTGGCATCGATGTCATCTCCACCCTTTTGGCAAGAACGGTACCTATAATCGCTCCTCCAATCATAAGCGGGACTAAAAACTGGAAATTTATTTCACCGGCGTCTCGATCCAAGGTAAGTTTTACAAAGGTTGCAATAATCGCAAGTGCCATGCCGAGGATTCCATAAAGGTTTCCTTTGCGGGCACTTTCCTGCTTGGAGAGCCCACCTAGGCTCAAGACAAAAAAGATGCCCGAAACCAAATAGGCAGAAGTAACCAGTCCTTCAGTCATTGCTTGCGAAACATTTTGAGCATTCGTTGAGTGACAAGAAAACCCCCGGCCACATTGATGGTAGCCAGAAAAATCGCGACCCCTGCGAGAATGCTCTTGGTATCAATCCATGGTTGTGCCCCGGTTACAAAAAGCATACCCCCAACCAGAATGATTCCACTGATTGCATTGGTTACACTCATCAGGGGAGTATGCAAAGAGGGGCTGACATTCCAAACTACCATGTAACCAACGAAACAGGCTAACACGAAGACGGTTAACTGGTCCAAAAATTCATGATCCGCCTTCCAACCCAAGGCCAAGAGAATAATCGCCAAGAGGCCAAGCATGAAAGGGGGAGAAAAAATGGAACTGCCCCCCGCCTCTTTTTCGGCGGGTACTGGGGCAACTTGCTTCTTGGGTGCACTGGGTTGTTGACTCACCTCCACCTTGGGAGGAGGCCACGATAATGTGCCTTGATCCAAGACCAAGGCTCCGCGAACTACTTCATCTTCTTGATCAATTAAAAACGCATCGGCTGTACCCAGTAAGTTGACCAACTTGACCAAATTATTGCCATACAACCGGCTTGATTGAGTTGGCAACCGGGAAGGAAGGTCCGTGTAGCCAAGAATCGTAACCCCATGGGCTATGGTAGCTTCACCCGGCTCCGTAAGTTCGCAATTACCACCACCCTCAGCGGCCAAGTCAACAATGACGGAGCCTCGTTGCATACTTTTTACCATCTGCTCAGTAATTAAAATAGGAGATTTTTTCCCCGGAATCATGGCGGTGGTTATGATGATATCGACTTCCTCTGCCTGTTCCGCAAACAGTTTCATTTCTGCCGCAATAAATTCTTCACTCATTACCTTGGCGTACCCACCTGACCCGGCACCATCTTCCTCAAAATCAAGCATTAAGAACTCACCCCCGAGACTCTTGACCTCATCCTTCACCGCAGGTCGGGTGTCAAAAGCACGAACAATTGCTCCCATATTTCGGGCCGCTCCAATCGCGGCAAGACCAGCGACTCCTGCCCCAATAACCAAAACCTTAGCGGGAGGAACTTTTCCTGCCGCAGTAATCTGCCCGGTAAAGAATCGACCAAAGCAATGAGACGCTTCCACCACCGCACGATAACCTGCGACATTGGCCATTGAACTTAAGGCATCCATAGACTGAGCACGGGAAATCCGCGGAACACAATCCATGGCCAATAAATTTATTTTTTTGGCGGAAAGAATTTTGATTAATTCTTCATTCCTCGCTGGATAAACAAAACAAATCAAGGTCACACCCTCAGAAATCATCTCTGCTTCCTCGAGGGTGGGTGGGTTAACTTTAAGAATGAGTTCTGCACCGGTCCATATTTTTTCGGAACCCTCCACAACTTGAGCACCTTCAGAACGATAAAGTTCATCGGGCATGGAGGCTGCTTCTCCTGCACCGGCTTCAAGGTGAACCTCGTAACCCAGCTTTTTGAAAGCAGAAATATTGCTGGGAGAAACCGCTACTCTTTTCTCGTCGGCTGTAACTTCTTTAGGAATGGCTAGGATCATGGACAAAGGTAACTAAAGGAATTGAAACATCCCAACCCATCTGTAAACTAAAAAACTTTGGAGAGGACCCAGATTTCTGCCCTTTTCAGTTTAGTTAAGGGGATTAATCTCCCGAGTGAAATAAAAATTTTACTGCTCGTAATTATTCACAGCATCTCTTATTGTTAATAACTTCAGCCATCTTTTTAGAACAAGTGCTCTCCTGTGGTAGATTCGGGAAATGAAGTATGAGAGCAAACGTTCGATCTCTTTGGCATACTATAAACAAACGAACGGAACTTGCCCCATGAATGACGAAATTAACATTCAGGCTGAAACGGATACCCGCGTCAGCTTTGATCAAATGTCGCTTGCCGAACCCATCTTAAAAGCGGTTCGAAAAGCAGGCTATGAAACCCCTTCTCCGATCCAGGAAAGATCGATTCCTCCACTTTTGGAAGGAAAAGACCTGCTTGGAGTTGCCCAAACCGGAACGGGCAAAACCGCTGCTTTTTCCCTCCCCTTACTTTCAAGGCTGGATGAATCCGTAAAAGGGGCTCAAATTTTGGTCCTGGCACCGACCCGGGAACTTGCCCTGCAAGTTGCAGAAGCCATGGAAGGCTTTGCCGAAAACCTACCCAGACTTCGGGTAGTTGCGGTTTATGGTGGTACTGGATATGGGGAGCAAATTCGTGAGTTCAAGCGTGGAACCCAGGTTGTGGTTGGTACTCCTGGTCGGGTTATGGATCACATTGAAAAAGGATACCTTAAGTTAAACAACCTCCAAGCCTTGGTCTTAGATGAGGCTGACGAGATGTTAAGCATGGGCTTTATTGACGATATTGAATGGATTCTGGAACATACTCCCAAAGAAAGACAGACTGCCCTTTTTTCGGCAACTATGCCTAAGCCCATTCGTAAGTTGGCAGAGAAGCATTTACGCCAACCTGAAGAAGTAACCATCAAAGTTAAGGCCGAGAACTCCCCCAACATCCGGCAAAGATTCATTAAAGTTCGTCAGCATGAAAAAAGGGAAATGTTAACCCGTCTCCTTGAAATTGAAAAGTTTGAGGCCATGCTGATTTTCGCCCGCACCAAAAATGCGACCATGGAAATTGCTGAAAAATTACAAGGCAAGGGCTATCCCGCCGAACCTCTCAATGGAGATATGCCTCAAAACCTTCGCGAAAAAACGGTGGACCGCTTAAAGAGAGGGAAAATCAGCGTTCTCGTCGCCACGGATGTGGCAGCACGAGGGTTGGATGTCGATCGCATTTCCCATGTGCTTAATTATGATGCACCTTTCGATCTCGAGTCTTACACCCACCGAATTGGTCGAACCGGTCGGGCCGGTCGTGAAGGGGATGCCATTATTTTCATTACCAATAAGGAAATGAGGATGCTCAATGCGATCGAGCGAACCCTAAAAGTTCCCTGCGATCAATATGTCTTCCCGACACTGGAAGAAATGAATGAGCGAAAGGAAGAGGAATTCTTTACTAAAATCGAACAAGGAATGAAGGGAGATTTAGACGATTACCGCAAAGCTCTCCAGAGATACCTTGAGGAATCTGGTAAGGATACCCTGGAGGTCGCCGCCGCCCTCGCTTTTCTGGAGGCTGGAAAAAAAGCATTGAGGTATGAAAATATGCCCACTTCCAGCACCCGCAAACCAAGAAGAGAGGATCGTCAGGATCGAGACCAACCTAACCGTAGAGATTCTTCAAGACGCGGGGATCGATCTGAACGCGATGACAACCTTCAAAGTTATCGACTGGAAGTAGGCGAATATCATGGGGCCCAGAAGGGTGACATTGTCGGGGCCATTGCCAATGAAGTTGGACTAGATCCCCAAAACATGGGCAAAATCCGGATGTTTAAGGATCATACTTTCATCGATCTGCCTAAAGATATGCCCAAGGAAATCTTTGAGGCTTTAAAAACGGTTTGGGTCCAAGGTCATCAGATGAATATTTCAGTCGACAAAGGTCGACCCCGCCCCGGAGGAAAGGGTGGTAAGTTCAAGAAAGGATTTGGAAAAAGTAAAAAGTTTGGGGGAGGTAAGGACTTTAAGAAGAAGTCAAAATCCCGCTTTCGGGACTAGAAACTTAAAGTTTTTTACCTTCACTTTTTGCGGTAATCCATTGAACCGCATTCCCTAGCATATCCAAGTACTCCATGGTGGACATCGTAGAATTGTGATGCCCTAAAGTGGTCGAAAATATTCTACCTTTCCCATGGGTATTAATCCATGCACAAGCCTGTGGCTCTTTAGGATTTTTGTTTGCTCCGTTATCACCATAGGCAAGAACTGTCGTGCTTTCGTAAACTTGTTGTACATTATACAACTCTCCCTCTGGCGTTAACCATCCATCGGGCATATCTTTCATAATTGGATGATTGGCGTGCTTCTTAACTTTATTGACAGTTATAGCTGCCTTAGGACCATGACCTTTGGAACTGGCACCCAACATCTCCGGCCAGGCTTTCTTCTCTCCTTCTTTGGCAGGTATACTCCAATGATAGGAATGCATCGCACAATGTAACGCAATTGCTGGCTTACCAGCCTTATGGATATCTGCAATTGATTTAACAAATTTCGCATCTTTTTCATGAGCAAAGCAGTGATTGTAAACGATATAATCATAACCATCTGCCCAACCTGGCTTACTTAACTTCGCTTTGCTTTTTTTCTCATCCATCTCGAAAAAGATATCCCACTTGGTGGGCACCCGCTCGCTAATGCCTTCGCTAATTATATTTTTTTGCTTCGGATAATCATGGCAACATCCGCCTGTTATCATAAATGCCTTCATGGGTTTTTTATCACCATGGTGTTTTCCGATAGCAGAAAATGAGCTTAATAAAAATACAAGGGCGAGGGTTTTTTTCATAATTTTAAAAGATTTAGAAGAACTGGGATTTATTTGAGCGAAGACAATGCCTACGGGTTTGACAAGCATTGTTTTGTACCGAAAAGAATATTTTCTCCATGACCCAAAGATGAATAAATCAGAAATGTATCATTGCGGATTATAAAATAATAACTTCCAATGAAAATTTGTTTATACTCATGAAAAAATTCTTGGTAGTTCTTATCCTATTAAATCCCTTTTTCAACTACTCTAATGCGAAGGAAAATCTTTTAAAAGTTGGAACCGCCTGCGTCGATGTAACTCCTACTGTTTTCCCCATACAGCTCCGTTCCGGTAAATCCAATTTGATCCACGACCCCCTCCATGTTCGAGCCGTAGCATTTGAACGAGATGAGAGCCGGGCGGTCATCTGCCTGATCGATGCCATTGGAATTGGTCGGGAGATGTCAGACCTTGCCAAGTCACGGGCCGCTGAAAAGACCGGGTGGAAAGTTGAAGAAATGCTGATTTGTGCCACCCATACTCATACCGCCCCCAAGGGTGGAACCGGTATGCCTGGACGAGAAGCTTACGAAAGACTCAAACACCAGAAACTGGAAGAGGCGATCGTGCAAGCCATCGAGTCCCTAGAGCCCGCAAAAGTGGGGTTTTCATCCGAAGATGAGCCCAGTGAGGTGCGCAATCGTCGCTGGTTTCTACAACCCGGGACCATGCCATCTAATCCTCTGGGAGAAAAAGACCAAGTCAAGACCAACGCTGGTCGTAACCACTTAGTCAAACCAGCAGGGCCGATCGATCCAGAAATCTGTGTAATCGATGTCCGTAACTCCAGGAACAAGCCCCTCGCTTTAATTGCTAATTATGCCCTCCATTATGTGGGTGGTGTGCCCAAAAAAATCGAT
>DBVA01000130.1:9639-9769 GCA_002308735.1 Opitutia bacterium UBA1276
CATCATTCCTTACCGGATCGGGGGATCCAATCCATCCGCAGACTTTGTTGCCATGATGACCAACGGGGCTAGCGGCGATATCAATAACCTAGTATTTACGGGTACTCGGGCTCCACGATCTCCTTTTGAA
>DBVA01000127.1:0-1693 GCA_002308735.1 Opitutia bacterium UBA1276
CCCCATTTTCATCTCACAGAAGTGGGAACCATGGTTAAGAAATTTATCGACTGCGGTGGTACCGTTCGCGAAGAAGCGAAAATTAGTTGTCAACTCTGGACAGCGAATGATTTCGAACACCGCCTATCCGCTGAAAAGGCCTTGGAAATCATTTCTTCCGCTGAGAATGAACTTGCATTTCCAGACTTGGAAATCGAAGTCGAATACCAGTCCGAAACCATCGGTCGATATGGACTTTCCCACCATGATAACCGGTTTCATCTAACATCTTTGGAAACCGACTGTTTGGCCAAAGAAAAGTGTGGAATCCCAGAAGCCGAAGAGGTTGAAACCGTATCCTCTGGTTGCAACCCGGAATCTGGTTGTTGCTAATCTCTTCGAAAATTCCTTCGTTTTGAAGGAGACGAAAATCTTTTTTTCTGCCCTTTAAATCCACTTCCATCTTTTGGCTTTGGACCTCTTGATGTCTTGTGCTTTCGGTCCGCAGTCGCAAATGCTTCTTGATCAACCACAAAGCCCTTTGCCCTTCGTCGAATGATCGACTTCTTCATGAAACGCTCGAGGGCACGCAGTGGATTTCGGTCCTCCTCGGTAATAAAGCTTATCGCAACCCCTTCTGACTTTGCCCGTCCGGTTCTACCGATTCGGTGGATATAATCCTCGGGCGTAGGCGGAAAATCCAAGTTCACCACATGGGTGATTCCCTCAACATCAATCCCACGTGCCGCAATGTCGGTTGCCACCAGCACCCGGATCTTTCCATCCTTGAAATCATTCAAGGCCCGGGTTCTTTGATTTTGGGTACGGTTGGAGTGGATAGCACCGGTTTGAATTCCTGACTTCCCCAGTTGCTTGGCCACCCGGTCTGCTCCA
This sequence comes from Opitutia bacterium UBA1276, assembly GCA_002308735.1. Classification (GTDB taxonomy): domain Bacteria; phylum Verrucomicrobiota; class Verrucomicrobiia; order Opitutales; family Seribacteraceae; genus Seribacter. The sequence goes on from DBVA01000127.1 coordinate 874, forward strand.
TATTTGGTCCGGGTAAACACAAGAACAGAATAAAGATCATTGTTTCCAAGAAGATGTTTAAGTAATCCAATTTTTTGAGACTTTGAAACCTCATATAAAAATTGCTCCACGGTATCCGCAGGGTTTGTTCTCTTTCCAATTTCAATAAACTTTGGAGAATGCTGAAATTCTCTGGTTAGTTTTTCGATCTCCTTGGATAAAGTGGCGGAAAATAAAAGGGTTTGTCTTTTCTTTGGTAAGGAGGAAACAATCTTTCTTACATTTGGTAAAAAGCCCATGTCCAACATCCGGTCCGCTTCATCCAACACAAAAAATTCACATTCTGAGAAATTAGTACAACCCTGCCCCATTAAGTCCATTAGCCGTCCAGGAGTGGCGATAATTAGCTCCACCCCACTCCGAAGCGCTTTCTTCTGCGGATTTTCTCCTACCCCTCCATAAACCGTGGCGACTTTGACGGGTATATGTTTGGCGTATGTCTTTACATTTTCCTCGATTTGAACAACCAACTCCCGCGTTGGTGATAATACCAAGGCCCGGGTCCCCTTCCCTTTTCTCTGCCCATTGTGATGGATCAACTTTTCCAACATGGGCAGGGTAAAAGCAGCCGTCTTTCCGGTTCCAGTCTGGGCAATCCCAATCAGATCCCGTCCTTCTAAAACCAGGGGGATGGAAGAGCTCTGGATCGGAGTAGGTTCGGTATAACCCGTTTCTTTAATTGCTTGTAGAATTTCAGGTCTTAGCCCAAGGGAATCAAATGACATTGGGAGACTCTATTTTATTCTAGCTGGATAGCGACTTTATTCGATTTTCATCACTT
>DBVA01000127.1:2070-6743 GCA_002308735.1 Opitutia bacterium UBA1276
CCAATGGAAGAAAATACCCCCGAAACCTTTGTCGAATATGAGCCTAATCAGCTTGCCTCTCGTGGGAAAAGGTTGGCCGCAGCCGTTGTGGATATTTTTATTTTCTTTCCTCTAGTAGTCTTAGTCGCACAACCTTTGGGGTTAATTAATATTTCTGACCCAGCAAAGATGCAGGATTTCAACCTTGATCAGAGCATAAAGCTTTTCATTATTGGACAGGTTTTATTCCTCCTAGTTCAAGGATATTTATTGCACACCCAGGGCCAAACGATCGGAAAAAAGTTGTTGAAAATAAGAATTGTCAGTTTGGACGACAAGTTGCTCGGAATTGGTCAATTATATTTCGTTCGCTATCTCACCTTCAGCTTAATCGCCCAGATTCCAATCATTGGAGCCTTGATTAGCATGGTAAATGTTCTATTCATCTTTGGACAGGATCGACGCTGCCTACATGATCGTCTTGCCGGCACCAAAGTAATCGAAGTTACCTGACTTCTTTACTCTTCGGCATTTCCAAGTTCATTGTATTTTGCCGCATTTCCCTTGGCTATTTCGACCGGGTATTTTTGGGCATTTTTGAGAATCTTAGCCCTTACAATTTCAACAACATCAAAGTCATAATGCCCGGCCAACATGATCGCATATGCAAAAACATCCGCAATTTCATCCTTGAGCTTATCCTGATCTACGGAACTTAAATCACTCTCTTTCTTCCATAAAAAAAGTTCATTTAATTCAGCAGCCTCAATCGAAAGTGCCAAAGCCAAATTCTTGGGATCATGAAATTGGCCCCAATCCCTTTCATCCCTGAATTGCTCCAGTTTGGTCAGTAGGTCTTTTATTTCTCCCATATTCTTTGAAAACCTATAACGCAATTGAGACCTGGGAACTTACCGAATTCGCTTTCTTTCTGGCCTCCTCCACCGAGGCACCACGGGCAAGTCCGACTCCCATTCTTCGCTGTCCTTTTACCTCCGGCTTACCGAATAATCGGAGTTGAGTATCCGCTTCTCCCAGAGCTTGCTCCAGGTTCCCAAAACACACTTTATCTGACTCCCCATCCACCAGAATCACGCTGGAAGCAGAGGGACCCAAATGTCGAATTTCCGGAATCGGTAATCCCAGGATTGCCCGGGCATGCAAAGCAAACTGAGAAAGATCCTGAGAAATCATGGTTACCATCCCCGTATCGTGGGGTCGCGGAGAAACTTCACTAAATAAAACTTGCTCCCCACAAATAAAGAGCTCGACCCCAAATACACCCCACCCTCCCAAGGCATCCGTGATCAACTTGGCATACCTGCGGGCTTCTTCTATAGCAATTCCCGACATTGCTTGGGGCTGCCAGGATTCCTGATAATCCCCCGATACCTGAACATGGCCAATTGGCTCGCAATAAGAAGTACCCCCGGAGTGACGCACCGTGAGCTGGGTAATCTCGTAGTCAAATTCTACAAAGCCTTCCACGATTACCTTACCCTTCCCCGCTCTTCCCCCTGCTTGGGCATATTCCCAAGCCACCTTGACCTCCTGCTCCGACCGGATCGTGCTCTGCCCTTTCCCGGAGGAACTCATGATTGGCTTGACCACACAGGGGAAGCCAATCTCTCTTACCGCCTCCAGGAATTCTTCCTCCGTTTCCGCAAAGGCATAAGGGGAAGTGGATAACCCCAACTGCTCCGCAGCCAACCTACGAATACCCTCCCGGTTCATCGTCAACTGAGTGGCCCGGGCGGTTGGAATAATGGAGCAAATTTCTGCCTCTTCAAATTCTGCAAGCACATCGGTGGCAATCGCTTCCACTTCCGGTACCACCAAGTCCGGCTTTTCTATGGCAATCACCCGGCGTAAGGCATCTGCATCCAGCATCGAAACAATATGAGAACGATCCGCAACCTGCATCGCTGGAGCATTCGCATACGCATCCAGTGCAATGACTTCTACCCCATAACGCTGTAATTCAATCACTACCTCTTTACCTAATTCACCTGAGCCGCAAAGCAGGACTTTTTTCGCCGATAAAGTGAAGGGAGTACCAATGGAAACTGACATCTCCCTATGAAGAAAACGAAAAAGGATTCAGGTCGAGTAAAAAAGAAAATAGCTAAGAGCTTTCGCTCTTTTCCTCGATTAGCTCCGCCCCTTTGATCAACCGGCAAAATTCTTTTTTTGAAACCTCTTCGGTTTCTTCCTCTGCTCCATTGTGGGAAAAAGACAATTTGTATTTAATCGACATACGGGCCCACTCGGTAATCCGAAAGAATTTATTTTTTTTCACCCAAACCTGTCCCTGTTTCAATCGCATCCATTTCTTGATAGCTGAGCATTCCGAGTCAAACGAGCCTTAAATTTTCAACCCATTAACTTTTCGCTCCAGCCCAACCTTACGATTCCATCACGAAGAGCGATACTCCTTTGGAGACAGTTAAATTCTCTAAGAATTCTATCCCATTCAGCTTTTGGATTTGCCTTTCTTCCCTTTGGAGGCTTGAAACCTTCAGATGGCGATTGAAGACATCATTCCATTGGATGCCTTTTTTAGTAATAAAAAGGAAGCGGGTCCGAACGGGAAAAAGAAAAAGAAGGTAGATAGAGAAGCCTTGGCTTCGCCCATGATGAGAATCCCCAGAATGGATGTTCGAGTGGCCCGGGATTTGATCGATATTGGCGTCAAAGAATTATATGAGCTTGAGGGCCGGGCTCCGGATACTGTTTTTGAGGAAATCAAGAAGAGAAAACCAGATTCTCCAGACTGGATCTTGCCCTACCTAAGGATGGCGGTTTATTTTGCCGAAAATGAGGATGCAGATCCAAAAATGCTTCATCCACAGGAGTGGATGGAGTAAAAGATGAATTACAAAGAGTTGGCGTCCAATTTCTCCCTTGCCCGTTTTGCTTGCCAGACCATAAAGCAACCATAAGCAAAGAAAAGGAATCCGTTGATCATGGTCATGGGATTGTTTTCCTGTTGAACCCCGACTCCGAAGAGTGCGGCTCCTACGATTGAAAAAACCCAGCCAAACCAGGAACGGTACTTTATAATCTTTCTAAAATGACCGACCCTTTTTGCTTTCTGTTCGTCCGATAGAGGCACTGACATGATCGTAAGAATGGGAAGATATCAATTGATGTCGATCTCATCTTCCCCCGTTTCCCCAAAGGATTGCTTGAGGAAAGAAAGTTTTTCATTTTCCACTTTGAGCAACTCCAGAAGCATTTTAGCCCTTTTGTGAAGCGAATCTTCTTCGAGCATTTTTTGCTTAAAATCGGTATCGCGACAAATGTGATGGGCGGCAAGATCCACAAAAGCTGAAGTGTCCTCAAGCGGGGTAAGCATATCCAAGATTTCGTTGGTTACTAAACCTTGTAATTCAGTATTCTGCTTGAGTCCTTCCACAAGATTACTACGGACTTGGGGAACGGTTTCTTCAATGACCGTATTTAAGGGTTCAACCTCTAAGATCCGGTAGGGTTCTTCCTGTGAAACCGATTGAATCCGTACACGATGTAATCCCTGTAAGAGCACAAAGGAGGTACCATCGTCATGCTTCTTCGAAATCCGTACCAGACCAGCGGTAGCAACTTGGTAGGGAGGTTCCATCTTAGCTTCTTCATCGGATACGTCTTCCCGCTCCCGGACAATGGCGAACATTCGATCTTCCGAGAGGATGTCATCAAGCATTTGCCGGTAGCGTTCTTCAAATATGCGAAGGGGCATCATAGCACTGGGAAAAAGAACGACCCCACGAAGTGTCATCGCGGGAAGGAGTTTAGGGATTTCGATATTAGCTTCTGACATTCAAATATTTAGTTTGTGAATGTAATGACAAAGGTCAAATTCACGGGTACTGGAAGCCTAGCAAAAAAGAATTCATTGAAAGAATAATCCAGCAATGGTTGCGGAGAGCAAACTGGCCAACGTACCCCCAATTAATGACTTTAATCCTAGGGCTGCCAAGTCAGACCTTCTCTCGGGGGCGAGAGATCCAATTCCTCCAATTTGAATACCGATGGACATAAAATTGGCAAAGCCACAAAGTGCAAAAGTGGCAAGAAATACCGATTTCCGGGAAAGGCCTTCCGCCTGCATGTTTGAAAGTTCCATGTAGGCAAAGAATTCGGTAGCAAAAGTTTTAGTGCCAATGAGTTGCCCGACGGAAAGCACCTCGCTTCCCCCTACCCCGATCAACCATGCAAGGGGAGCAAATACAAAGCCGAAAATCGCCTGTAGGCTCAAGGTCTCAAAACGGGCATTACTAAATTCATGCAAGTGTTGATTGATCGACAATGCTCCGAATGGCGAGAAGGAACCCATCCAGCCAAGAATGTGATTGGCCAACATGATTACGGCGTAAAAAGCAATCAACATAGCTCCAACATTAAGGGCCAACTGCAAACCCTGGCTCGTTCCATTGGCAAGGGCATCAATCGGATTTCTACCGATTGATTGCTTGGACACGCTTAGGTCTTTACTTACTTTTTCTTCCTCAGGAATTAGCATTTTTGCAATGAGTAATGCTGCCGGTGCATTCATTGCCGATGCACAAAGCAGAAATTTACCAAAAGCCAGCCTGGAGGCTTCATCAGAACCACCTAGCATACCCATATAGATGGCAAAGACCGAACCGGCAATCGTGGCCATCCCTCCGACCATTAAGGCCAGAATTTCCGAC
>DBVA01000127.1:6909-11480 GCA_002308735.1 Opitutia bacterium UBA1276
TGCACAAAGCAGAAATTTACCAAAGGCCAACCTGGATGCTTCATCAGAACCACCTAGCATACCCATGTAGATGGCAAAGACCGAACCGGCAATCGTGGCCATCCCTCCCACCATTAAGGCCAGAATTTCCGACTTTGTCATTTTGGGAATGTAGGGTTTCACAATCAGTGGGGCTTCGGTTTGTCCCACAAATACATTGGATGCTGCTGCCAGGCTCTCCGCTCCCGATAATTTCATCACCCGGCTCATCACCCAAGCCATGCCTCGGACCACAACTTGTAAGATACCAAAATAATAAAGCAAAGAGGATAAGGCGGAAAAGAAGAGAATGCTGGGCAATGCCATGAAAGCAAAGACGAAGCCTTGCCCTTCAAATGCTTGGTTCATTGCAGCAATATTGGACAAGGGACCGAATACAAAACCGGCAGCGTCGACGGAAATTTGCAGGGCTAAGGAGAACATCTTGGCAACCCAGCCAAAAAAGGCTTCCACCCAGCTGATCCGAAGAACTCCAAATGCAATCATAAATTGCAAAGCAAGCCCCCCGAGAATTACCCTGGGGTCAATCTTCTTGCGATTCGAACTTAGTAAAAAGGCAATCAATAATATCCCACCAATTCCTATAAGGACTCGAAAGAAAGAGGAGCTTTCATCAATGGTAGCAAGGATTTTCATATCAGGGTTTCAAGCTCCATGTTAGGTTGCAACCGTTTCATTCGTCAATCCTAGCTTTCAGATCCCATTTATTTCCAGGTTTTGTAAATTTTGCCATGGTTCAGTCGCTTTGAGTTGCTATTCTTCAATCCAAGTGGATGCTAGATTCGATATGAAAATCATAGCTTATATTCTTTTTATCTTATCGGTCACCAGTTGTGGTGTACCCATCATACCTGGCATTTGAAGAAGGATAAGGGTTGCGAGAAGGTAATCCTTGGTTCATTTCTTGCTCTATGAGTGCGATGGAAGGCATAGAGAATAAAAATGTTCTCCTAATCGGTGGAGGATCAGGTATCGGGCAAGCGAGTGCCCTTGCCCTGGCTGAAAGGGGTGCCAAGGTAGCGATTGCGGGAAGAAGGATGGAAATGCTTAAAGAAACCGCGAACAAGTTCGGGAACGGGAATGAAATCCTCTGCAAAGATGCAGATGTGACCGATCGCGAATCGTTGGAAGACTTATTTCAATGGTTTGATCAATCCATGGGAAAACTGGATTTCCTGATTCATGCCGCGGGTATCAATGTAGCTATGCGCTCCATGCAGGAGTTGGATCCAAAAGATTGGGACAGGTTGATCGATATCAATTTAACCGGAAGCTACAATGTTTTACGCCTTACCTTGGAGAGAATGAGGGCTCAGCAGAATGGACTGGTTGTACTGATTAATTCCGTCGCCGGTAGAAGATCGGTCCCGCTTGCCGGAATTGGCTACAATGCCTCAAAATTCGGAATGAGTGGACTGGGCGTAGGCGTAGCCGAGGAAGAAAAAGAAAATGGCATTCGAATCACCAACCTTTATCCGGGTGAAGTGAACACTCCAATTCTTGAAAACCGGAAGCAACCACCCAGCGACGAGCACCGGGAGAGCATCCTGCAACCTGAAGATGTTGCCTCCGTGGTTCTTCATATTTGCGGATTACCCGATCGCGTTCACATTCCCGAGTTGATCATTAAACCTGCCCAGCAATCTTTTGTCTAAACAGGATCATTTCCTCCGATCCGGAGGCGAAGTACGACTAGAGTTGAAGCTTTTCCTTGATTGAAGAGACGGCCTGCTCCACATTCTTCCGATGGCCAAAGGCACTGAGGCGAAAAAAGCCCTCGCCTGCCGGTCCAAAACCAGAGCCAGGAGTACCGACCACGTGACATTGGTTAAGTAATTTATCAAAGAAGTCCCAGGATGACAGTCCACCTGGGGTCTTAAGCCAGACATAGGGAGCATTGCCTCCGCCATAGGTGGTGATCCCCAAGGCTTCCAATCCCTCATTGATGATTCGGGCATTCTCCAGATAAAAAGCAACCTGTTCATCGGTCTGCCTACGACCCTCGCTGCTTAAAACCGCAACCCCACCGGCTTGAACCACATTGGAGGCCCCATTAAAAAAGGTATTTTGGCGACGGGTCCAGAGAGCATGTAGTTTTCCGGCTTCCGAATCTTCAGTTTGACAAGCCTTTGGTACAATCGTCCAAGCAAGTCGAACACCGGTGAAGCCAGCAGTCTTGGAAAAGCTATTAAATTCGATGGCACAATTCTCCGCACCTTCCACTTCATAAATTGAGTGCGGAAGATCGGGATCGGTAATGAAGGCTGCGTAGGCAGAGTCAAAAAAGATAACCGCCTTGTGCTCATTTGCATAATCGACGAACTTTTTAAGTTGTTCCTTCGTTGCTACGGCACCGGTCGGGTTGTTGGGACTGCAAATATAGATCAGGTCAACCTTCTGCGTGGGTAAATCCGGAAAAAATCCGTTTTCTTCAGTACATGGCATGTAGACCAGTCCGTCATAACCGGTTTCCGAAGCTAAACCGGTTCGGCCTGCAATGACATTGCTGTCAACATAGACTGGATAGGCAGGGTCTTGGACTGCGACCACGCAGTCGTCCGAGAAAATCCCCTGAATATTTGCGGAGTCTGACTTGGCCCCGTCGCTGACAAAAAATTCGCTCGGATCCAAGGAGAGTCCGCGTTCCGAATAGAGCTTGGCCAATCCATCCCGCAGGGGAGAAATTCCTTCCGATGGTCCATAACCGGAGTAAGACTCCAAGGAGCCAAGTGCATCCACCCCCTCTTTCAGCCCGTCTAGAACTGAAGAAACAATCGGTTCCGTAGTATCCCCGATTCCAAGTCTCAGAACTTGAGCACCCGGGTTGCTTTCCAAAAAGGCATTGGTACGCCTGGCAATCTCAGGAAAAAGATATCCAGCCGCTAACTTGTCGTAATTTTGATTAATTCTAGCCATGATTTAAAAGTTTAAACGAACGATAATGATAAATTCATCGAGATTGGCAAACGGGAATGGACTTCATTTTTATTCTCCGGCTTGAAGAAGTAAACCGTGTTTTCGGGCAACTCGAAAGGCAAATAAGAATGCACTCATTCCTAGACCCAGATAAATCAGGTTAAAACTCAAGGCTTTCAGGAGGAGATCCTGTCGCCAAACTCCTTCGATAAGTAGAGCCCGCATTCCCTCAAAAACATAGGTTGTGGGGATAAAGGCGGAAATTTCCTGCATCCATCCGGGTAAGGTGGATAAGGGATAATAAATGCAGGAGAAAGGAGCGATCAGAAAAGGAAGCACCCAAGTCAAGCTCTCTGCACCTAGTCCGTACCGAATCAGAATTGCAGTTACAAATTGAGACATCGCCCAGCCCGTCAAAACCAAATTGAAGAAGAAGGCAAAGAGCGGAAGACCCATATCGAAAACGGAAACTCCAAAAAAAGGAATCGCAAGCAGAGCGGCAGGGATCATTCCTATCAAGGTGCGAATTAAGGAAATGCAGGCAAGACCCAGCATTAATTCCCAAGGCCTGAGGGGGGAAACAAATAAATTCCCCAAATTCCTCGACCACATTTCTTCCAAAAAGGAAAGGGTGTAACTAATGTGCGATCGGAACAAGGTATCCCAGATTAAGACTACCGATATCAGCACCCCGCCCGCGGTTAGTTCCGGACTGCTCGGGGCAAAGTGCTTGGATACAAAACCCCAGACCACCATCTGCATGGTTGGCCAGTATGCAATTTCAATAATCCTGGGCCAACTGCTTCGTAAAAGAAAGAAATAGCGGGTAAAAAGAGCAAAGATCCGACCGGACGAGGAATGCTTTAGTGTCGTAGTCATTCCATTCCCTTCCGATTGACCTGAAGAAAGACTTCTTCGAGGTTATTTCTTTGGTATTTGTCGAGTAGACCCTGGGGTGAGCCTTTTTCCACGAGCTTGCCCTCCTTCATGAGCAGGGCTTCATCGCATAATAACTCCACTTCCCTCATATCATGGCTAGCAAACAAAATCGTAGCCCCTCTCTGATCTCGGTATTCCTGAAGAAATTCACGGATCCAAACGGTTGTATCCGGATCGAGACTCGCAGTCGGTTCGTCCAAAAGTAGAAATTCTGGCTCATTGATCAAGGATTTCGCTAAGGAAACCCGGGTCTTTTGACCGGAAGAGAGTCGCCTTAGGCGTTGGTCCAATAATTGTTCTAAGCGAAAGGACTTGGCCACTTTCTGGATTCTTTCCTTGGGGTGAACCACGCCATATAATTTCGCATAAACTAAAAGATTTTCACCTACGGTAAGCCGTTGCGGTAAATCCACATAGGGAGATGAAAAATTCATTCTGCCCAGAACGGGAAAGCGGTCTTTTACAAAATCCTTCCCAAAGAGGCTAATTTCCCCGGAACTGGGTCGTAAGAGTCCAAGGAGCATGGAAAGCGTCGTAGTCTTCCCGGCTCCATTTCCACCAAGTAATGCGGTGATCGAAGATCGGCTCAGAGAGAAGGACAAATCATTCACCGCAGTAATGCTACCAAATTTTTTGGTTAGTGAATGGGTTTCGAGGATGGTGTTCAAGGGATTTTA